>JAYTVL010000166.1:0-25653 GCA_043744075.1 Pirellula sp.
TGGCGTACTACAAACAATTGGGCGTCCGAACCCCCGTTCCCCTCGGCTTTGCCCGCCTCTGGCGGACAAAGCCGAGGGGAACGGGTCGATTCGCGAGTGCCAGCCGTTAGTACGCCAAACCAAGGTTGGTGGGGGACAAGCCCCCGACAACCTGAAAATCCAAATCGCAGAACGGAACAAAACTCGCATCAACGCATTTTTCGTAAACTTCTATTTGTCGCACAGCCCAGGCTCTGCCTGCCGAATCGTCAAGCATATGTTTTCGCTTTATCTTGCGAAGCGCGGCGGAGCCTCGGGAGCAGTGCGTTCCCAAGCAGAGCCTGGGAACGAGAAGCAAACGAGAAGCAAACATCGCAATCGTTATCACCGAAAGCCTTGGCGGCTTCCGCTACCAACTCTGGTGAGGCCTAGCATCGCTCTAGGACTCGAAATCTAGCATCTGCCCGTCTTTGAGCAATTGCTTTTGTAGTTTATCGGGATCGATACGTTGGACGCTTGTTTGTTCATTGATCGAATGCACGGCTGCGGTGGCTGCGCTTTGGCCCATCACCATGAAAACTGGCTCCATACGAATGCTCCCATACGAAATGTGACTAGCAGCCAAACAAACCGGTACCAACAAATTGGTGCACTGTTCCGCCTTTGGCCGAATGCTGCGATAGCTAATCGGATACGGCTTCGTGCCAATTTGAATGTCACCTTCATTTCGCGCAAAGCCCTCCTCAGTGACATACCGTTGGGTGTTGTGACTGTCCATGTTGTAAGCCCCCATTCCGACGCTGTCTGCAACTATCTCGATACGTTTGCAATTCTTCTCACTCATCACATATTCGGAAACCATGCGACGCGCTTCACGGACGTAAAGTTGTCTAGGCCAATTGTCATTGTCGACAAACTCGTCCTTGACGAGCGCGATTCGATTGAACTCTTGGCGAACGCTTTCGGGAACTCGCGGATGATTGGCCAACGTCCACATCAATCCCTTGGTATATTGCTCGTGTTCTTTCCAGATCTTTTCTCGCACCGCGTAATTCCCATCTGGATATTCGTAGTTCATCCCGATGTTATCGGTGCTTAATGCAAAATTATTGTTCGTGTCGCTCTTGCGATTCGGCATCCAGAGTGGGTGCCATGGAACACGCTTGTCTCCGGCTTCAAAGTTTCTTAGCAACAACTCATAGCCCAATTCAATATAGCCTTCCGGCTTCGGCCAAGGTCGGCGGTTTTCGGCTTTGTCCGTGGTGCACAAGCGGAAATTATACGCTTGAATTCGATGATCGCCATCGCCGTCCTTGCCAACAGGCATTGCTGTAACGCCGGGTAGCAATCCGCTTGATGGATTACCTGTCTTGATGTACGGATCAACTTGCTTGACGAATTGATGATGAATCGTCCCTTTCATCTGCAGTCCGTTAATCGTTTCTGCGTAAGTTTGATTCGATTCCCGACCGACGTGGTAGCTGACGCCAGCTTTCGCCATGAGATCTCCCTCGTACGTAGCATCGATATAGACGCTCGCTTCAAAGGAACGACCGCTCTCCATGACAATTTTCGTGATTCGCGCACCATCTTTGATGACACCGTTCTTAAGATCCAATCGCTGGCCGAAGACGACTGGTACCTTTGCTTCGTTGATCATGTCGTTGAATATTTTGGTTGCCACACTTGGTTCGAAGGTCCACATTGACTCTTCGTTTTTGACCCGATCTTTGAAATAGGCTTCACGTGTCTCGCGGGTCCAACGTTCGGGTGCAAGGTAGTATTTGTAGATGCGTTGATAGAACTCTCGCGACAAGCCACCTATTGCGCGTTTGTTGCCAATGTCTGTCGCTCCAAGGCCACCCGTCGTCAGCCCGCCTAGAAACTGTGTGGATTCGATCAGTACAACCGTCTTTCCCATCCGGGAACACTGAACAGCAGCCGTGACGCCGCCACTCGTCCCACCGTAGACGACAACGTCGTATCGATCCGCCGCCGTCACCTGCAGATGAATGGAAACAATCATCCAAACGGCAAAGTATTTCAAAGTCAATGGTTTCATAATGTTCGATTGCGAAGACTTTCCGATTAGAGAGTTTTTGTTTGAAAAGGGGTACGGTATGGTAGCAACTATTGCCAAACCCCTTAAGTTCCATTCACTAGATTGGAGCTTACTGAGCCTGGGTCCGAACAGGCCATTCTTCCTAGATTTTGTTGCACGATGTTGGTCGAAGAAATGACGCTTCTCGCTGATCGCCAGTATGCAACTTTTGCGAAAGCAATCGTTTCCTTATGACTTTAGGCCGGCTTTAGGCCGGCGGGACGGCAACTGACAGCCTCATCAATCGTCAAAACGAATCCTCGGCTGAAATCTGGCGGAAGGGCAGTGGAATGCCCCCGAGTTCACCTCGAGGGATTGTTACCATCACTCTAGAAAGTATGGTCAGAACCCCCGGCGTGAAGCCGGTGGCATGGCTACCAAAAAGTCCAGAACAATCGCACTATAAAGGGCTCACTGGAGCGAAATTCGCCCTGAATTTCAATTAAGCGGACTGATTACAACCGTAAAGTTCGAAATTTATGACGATCGAACTCTAACAAACTGGAATTCCGGCTCCGAATGTGATACACATAAGCAATTGACGCAATTGACTGTGGAAAAATCTTCTTATGTTCTTTATTGGGAGTTGAAAATGATGACGCGAAATTTGAGGCGGAGAGGTTTTACGCTCGTAGAGCTGCTGGTGGTAATTGCCATCATTGGCATTCTCGTAGGGCTGTTGTTGCCAGCAGTACAAGCGGCTCGTGAAGCGGCTCGTCGAATGCAATGCTCTAACAATTCAAAGCAACTTGGATTGGCAATGCATACCTATGAATCAGCATTCAAAGGGTTTCCATGGTTGAAAGGCCCTTCGAATTTTCCAGGAAATCGAAATACGAACCCACGAGGTAACGAACAATCAATTAACGGATACGTAGCTCTTCTCCCATACATCGAGCAAACCGCGTTGTACAACCAAATCAGTCAACCTTGGCCTGCCATTGGTGGTAATCCTCCTTCGCTTCCCTTCGGTCCACCGAGAGATTTTTTTTACTATCCACCTTGGTTGATGAAGTTGAGCGCATTTATGTGCCCATCGTCACCTGAAGGGATAGCTTACAACCCTGCTGCTCTAGGTCGTCAAAATTACCCGCTGTGCTTGGGCGATATGATTTTAAACTCACATGGTCTGGGCTTTACCAATACATCTACGACCCCGCTTGCGCCCAATTTTCGAGGTTCCTTTGGTTATGGTCGCTTTCTAAAGATTGGTGAAATGACCGATGGTACTAGTAATACAATCATTATTGGTGAGAAAGCCAATGCCGTTGATTCTCGGACGGTAAAGGGCTTAGGCATCGCTAACAGGCCAGGCTTGAATTTGAATCCATCTTCGTGTTTGGCGACTGCGGCTGGAGGGAAGTACTTGGCTACCTTTGTAGCACGAAGTGCGGGGGGGACAGACATTCAAGATCAGCGAACGCACGGTAGTTTGTGGCATACTGGTCTCGGGCCGTTCATCGGTTTCCAAACCGTTTTGCCACCCAATAGTCCGAGCTGCATGTCTGAAAACTGGGGTGACAGTTGGGGGCTTTCTTCAGCAAGCAGTTATCATACAGGTGGAGTGCAATGCACCCTTGGCGATGGTTCCGTGCGATTTATCAGTCAGTCGATTGATACGGGTAATGTTGCTCTTCCTGAAGTGACAGGCGGCATTAGCCCGTACGGAGTTTGGGGAGCCCTGGGTTCCCGAAGTGGAGGCGAGGTGGCTGCCGCGCCCGAATGAGACGTCATTCAGCCGCGGGTGTTGCCGTTGACTTCGCGGACTGTAGTGGGTTCGCAACTCCTAAAAACTAATAACAACTATTTTGGACCACACAATGAAAATGTTTTTTACTACCATCGGCTCACGAGCCCTCTTAGCGATTTTGCCCGCCTTTTTGCTAATTGTTTCGGCCATTGGATGTGGCGATCATTCAATACCGGTTTATCCGGTTTCAGGAACAGTAACCTACAAAGATAAACCATTAGACAATGCAACGATCAATTTCGTTATCGCTGGAAAGGAAGGACAACCGTCAAGCCTAATAGGAATTGGAACGACCGATCCCAGTGGCAAGTACACGATTCAGACACACATCGATCCAACGGGCATGCCACTCAATGGAGCGGTTGAGGGAAGCCATCAAGTCACCATTCACAAGTACATGCCGCCGAAGGGGATGACCGAAGAAGATATGGCAAAATCGATGGCGCGCGAGACGAAAATAATGCAAGAACAAGGAATTGTGCCGCCAGAGTTTATTACTCCATCCCGAATTCCGTTTTTGCCGCCGAAATACCAGAACCCTGAAATGTCAAAGTTGTCTGCAAAAGTTGAAAAGGGGAGCAAGAACGTGTTCGATTTTGCCTTGGAAGAAAAATAGTCTCGGAGTAAATAATCTCGGAGTAAAATAGTCTCGGAGTGTGGGGCTGTAACTAGTTCCGCAACAGAGAAATGCTCCGTCTCAAACGGGCTGTAAAATGCCCCCGAGTTCATCTCGGGGGATTGTTACCATCACTCTAGAAAGATGGTCATAACTCCCGGCGTGAAGCGCGTGAAGCTGGGGGCATGGACGAAACCCCCTGCTATAGGCCTGAGGACAGGCTGACCTACATGAAATCTTGCTTGCTTGTTCTGACCAGCCTTTTGTTCTTCGGATGTACACCGAGAAGTGAAGTTGAGTCGAACTCAAATGTTCTTTCTATTCAATCGCGTGAAAATCCGAGTGACAGCCATTCAAAGCAGGAAGCCACGCGAACGACAAATGCAGCGGCCGAGACTGAACATTCAAATGCGATTCCGATAGCTGAGATAAAGCCGTCCGAAGCATTGACGTTGCGTCAAGCAGCTCAGCAGCTTGCAAATGAATTAGTAATGCGAGTCCCAAGCAACCCAGACGCTCTTGAGGTCAAAGCTCGATTTCATTTGTTGTTTGGCGAATCGGAGTCCGCAAAACAGTGCTGGCTTAACGCAATTCAACTTGTCCCAACCTACTCCTACGCACTGCAGGGACTCGGCAAAGTTTACATGCTGAATTCCGACTACGAACAGGCAGCGGTCTACCTCAATAAATCGATCCAAAGCCAACCTGCGAATGTCGAAGCGGTGCATGACCTAGCAGATGCATACACGAAGCTGGGTGCCATTGACGAGGCAATCTCTACGTTAGAGAAAATTGTCGACATTAACAAAACATCGGCGCAGACGTTGGTTTTTTTAGGACAGGCCTATATCGCGAAAGGTCGTTACGAAAAAGCCGAAGCTGTGTTTCGCAAAGCAATCCAGCTTTCGCCTGGAACGACGCGTGCCGAGCAAGGTCTAGCTACAGTCCTGTTACGAATCGGAAAGCAAAACGAGGCCGGACTATTGATAGTAGGCCAACAAGCAGTGCGAGCTTCTGCGAATAGAATTTTGACGGAACAAGAACACTTTGATGAAGAAAAAAAGGAATGCTCGCCCCGTTTTCGAATGGCAGCTGAAGTCTATTTGGGAATTGGAGATATGGTTCAAGCCGAAGGAATTGCGATCCGATCCGTTGCTCTCGACCCCAAGAGTCCCGAATCAAGGGCTCTTCTCTTTTCGATCTATCAAAAGCTAGGGAAAACGAAAGAGGCCATTGATTTGGCGAGAGAAGCCTGCACTCTGAGCCCGAATAATCCGGATTGGCATTTCACCCTTGGCGTGTTGCTTGTTCGAAAAAGTGATCTCGAAGTTGCGGAAACTGCTTTCCGTGAAGTCATACGCTTGGCACCGAAAAGCCATGTTGGATACCAGTCTCTAGCCAGATTGTTGATGCGCATCGGTACGAACTTAAATGATTCCATTCCGGTAGCCGAGAAGCTTGTCGAAGTTCGCGGAACGGCAGCCGATCATGAATTGCTCGCTCAAGCCGTGCATTCAGGGCGCGGTTACCAAAGCCACTTTGGTACGCGACTAAGTTTTGGTGTTGGGCAGCCATCCGATGAACTGAGCATTACGGTCCAATGGCAAAAAGGCCAAAAGCAGGAATTCAAAAACGTCTCAACAGATCTGTTTTTATTGCTTATCGAAGGCGAAAGCGCACCGCAGAGGCTGCGGTGAGAATCGACAGATCTCTTCAATACTGCCCTCTTTCATAATTCAATGCGAAAACACCTAAAAGAGGGTGAAATGCATGTCATGGATCAATTTGACGTTTTTGGGGGGATAATCGACTTAATTGCCTCTATTCCGTCTGGTTTTGACCAAGTTGGGATTGGAGGAATGGCCGTCGATGCCTAATCTACCTGAGAGTTCTAGGAATCATTTCGTGCAAATAGCTGTGACTTCGATGCCAATCAGTTTGGGTCAGTGAAACGACCACGATTTTTTGTTGGGTGAGTCGAGTGGAGGCCGAAGCATTTTTTGGAATCCACCTTGAACCGTTCGTCGTCCCTCCTGAGCCATGCATGCGTAATCCTAAAGAACTGTTGGTCGCTTCCAAAGCTTTTACGTCCGAGACGAAATGGATCAGTTGGTGGCATTTGCTTTCCGCGATTGCTTGCTATTCCGTTAGCTTGGTTATCGCGTGCACGGATTTCTTTCCGATGTTTGTTCGCATCGTCAGTAGCTGCGTTAGCGGACTCGTCATTGTACGATTGTTTATCATATACCATGACTACAATCACGGTGCAATTTTGCGAAAATCGTGGATGGCAGCTCCCATTCTGAAACTCTATGGGTTGTTGGTCCTCAGTCCATCCAGTGTTTGGACCCATTCTCACGATCACCATCACAAGCACAACTCAAGGTCTTCGGGCAACAATACAGGCTCTTATCCTTTGATGACTCGTGATGAGTACGTCAAAGCGGATCGATGGAAACGATTTGGCTACGCCGTTTCTCGGCATCCAATCACGGTGTTCGGCGGTTACCTTACTGTGTTTTTGTATGGTATGGCGATTCGATCCTTTGTTTTGCATCCCAGAAAGCATTTCGACGCGGGCGTGGCAGTTGTTTTGCACGTCGCTTTGCTTACGTTTTGTTGGATGCAAGGCTGGGATATACTTCTTTTGGGGATGCTGGTTCCACTAACAATAGCATGTGGCATGGGCGCTTACTTGTTTTATGCCCAGCACAATTTCCCAACTTGCCAATTGCATCGTCGAGAGGATTGGCACTACGTTTTAGCAGCCTTGAAGTCGTCAAGTTACATTCGTATGAGCAAACTGATGCATTGGTTTACCGGCAACGTTGGATACCACCACGTTCACCATTTGAATGCGAAAATCCCGTTCTATCGATTGCCAGAGGCGATGGCTGCCATGGAAGAGCTTCAAACGCCGGGAACGACGTCATTGCATCCTCGCGACATCCTTGCTTGCTTCCGCCTCAAGTTATGGGATCCGGATCTCGAACAATTCATTTCGTTCCGAGAAGCCAAAAAAGCGTCCTAAGCTAGTCCATGGACTTCAGAATATCGGCGTCAAGCAAGTCTTTTGGATGCCCTGCGGCAAGTTTGTTAATCAACAGTTCGTTTCGGCCGTACTCAGCCTTTGCGTCGTTCAACGCGGACAACATGTCTTTGAAATTCGGATTTAGCACATTGTGGATCCATAAATGTCCAGGCATCGAGCGTCAATTGCCAAACCATAGCAATGCGTTGCGATGGAGTTGCATCCGCGATGATACCACGATCGTCTTGTTGATGGAGAGTTGTCTTAATAACGCGCGATCTGTCCATTCTCAATTGATTTTACCCTGAACGGCTTTAATCCTACTATGTAGACATTCGCCGAAGGCGTGGCGGCGATGTGAGCGACATGGCGCTAGCGGCCGGTGTCGTGCGAAAAACCGGCGACTAGCGCCTTGCCGCTCACACCTTCGGCGAATGTTTCAATCGTCACGAAACGGACCTCTGGGCTCGCTGGAGTCCATAGACTGCCGCACACATTGTATCCGGTGATAGCAATTGAGCAAGCTTCATAAGCTACTTGACCAAATCCAAATTAGAGTTACAGCTCAATCATCATGGCAACGGCCTCACCGCCACCTAAACACAACGCAGCTACACCGACGGATAGACCTCGATTCCGCAACGCATGCATCAAAGTTACCAAAACACGTGCCCCGCTGCATCCGATCGGATGCCCCAGTGCTAACGCTCCGCCATTGACATTGAGTCGTGTCGGATCGATCCTCAAGGACCGCATGCATGCTACGGTTTGCGAGGCAAACGCTTCGTTGATTTCGAATAGATCAATATCGGAAATAGTTCGGTTCGTTTTGCGAAGCAACTTCTCGATTGCGCCCACAGGAGCTATAAACAGATCGCGAGGATGACTTGCATGGATGGCAGATGCAACGATGCGAGCGGCCGGCTGGTTGAGCATGGAATTACGAGCCGCTTCACTTACGACGACAACTGCTGCGGCCCCGTCACTGAGCATGGACGAATTGCCAGCTGTCACAGTTCCATTGGCTTCAAAGACCGGCTTCAGTTTCGTCAGTTTCTCTAGTGAAGAATCGGCTCGCGGTCCTCCGTCCAGAGAAATCATCTCTCCGTTTACTGCAGGAACGGGAACTATCTCTAAATCAAACGCTCCCAAACTTTGAGCTGAAATGGCGCGTTGATGGCTCTGCAACGACCACTCGTCGAGTGTTCGTCGGTCGATGCTGTGATCGCGAGCAACATTCTCAGCATAAACGCCCATCAATACCGACCCGTGGGGGCAACGAAGGCCATCGTTTTCGATTGAATCCAATAGCAATTGTTGTCCATATTTCCAACCAACTCGGGAGCCTCGAAGCAAGTGAGGTGCTTGGCTCATGCTTTCCATACCGCCAGCCACGACAATCGAGTTGTCACCCGCCCGAATGGCACGATCCGCGAGAATGATTGCATAGAGACCTGAACCACATACTTTACCAACGGTTGCACATTCAACGGACTCAGGTATCCCCGCATGAAGTGCAGCTTGGCGAGCCGGTGCCTGCCCGACTCCCGACGTTAACACTTCGCCGAGGACAACTTCGTCCACGCGATTGCTGTCTAAATTGGCAGATGTCAAAGCGCCTCGGATGGCGTAACTTGCCAACTGAGGGGCGGACAAATGCGATAACTCTCCCAGGAATCGACCGATGGGAGTACGTGCTCCAGAGAGTATAAAAGAGTTCGACATTTTTTAGACCATTTCAATGAGCCAAAGACCATCGGTTTCTGAGAATTCGTCGGGAGAAACAAGGCCCCGAATCAGTTTTGCTGACTGAGCATGTGGCTGCAAGGTTATGTTCTTCGTATTGCGTTCGGCGCGAGACGTTGAAGATGTACCATGAAGCCGATAATGTCACCGCTTGCAATTTTCTTTTTGGGGATTATAGAAGCTTGTAACGCTGAGACGTATATGATTGCATAGTCGTCCGTTTCTTCGATTCGCTTAATACTTGAGACGGCTTGTCGCGTTTCGCTTACAGATGTAATTTCCGTCAAGTTCTTCTCATCGATTCGCAATTCATGCTCCCCGACAATCCCATCATTGTCGCCTTCCCGAAAAAGCTTCTTCACTTGATAAGCCATTGACCAATTTAGAAATCCTCGGACAACCAGGGCACTCAACATTGCGTTCAGTGTCGCTATCGCCGACCGGTACGGAAATGAAAGTTTATGTAGAACGAGAACGCTTAACACAACGGCGCTGAAAGCCGTAAATCCCATTAATACATAACGCTGATTTCGCAGACTTGGAGAATTTGCATAATGATACTTTTGAAGACCCATGAAATCGTCGAAGTCAACAAAGTACCGTAAAGTTCTATTGTCGACGCTGTTATAATCGCTCTGCGAAGGATCGGACGTGAATTTCGGTGGTTCGTATGGATTCACGGGCATGTTTTTTTGATTCGACCGCAGAACTGTTTGTTATTGACGCTGCGCGCCAGTTTACAATTATTGCCGCTGCCCGTCAAATAATTCCAAAACCGGGCGACCATATGCGAAAACTCTCCAAGCAATCGGCGGGTTCCGTTACCCGAAAATAACGCTGCGATGCAATACTAGGATTTGACTTGGAATAAGCAACATTCAGGAAGATCGTCCGCAAGTCGCGCAACGAGCTTCTCGACGAATTGAATTCCTGAGCCAGCCACGAGATCTTTAACGGTGCTTGAAACGATGACCTCATTCTTTGCACCAAAACTAGCGACCCTGCCTGCTATTTCGACAGCTGTGCCACTAATTTTCTGTTGATAGATCTCGCACTCGCCAGTGTGCAATCCCAATTGTACTTCGACTCCCAGTCGACTTGCGGAATCTCGAATTGCCAAAGCGGCTCGAATCGCTCTAGCCGGTCCATCGAAACCAGCGGAAACGCAATTCGGTGCAGCCTGAATCGCGTGGCCGCGAAACAGTTCAATCTCACGCGTAAAGTGGGCTTGCGACAAACCGATGCGTTTCGTTTCGTTCGGTTGGCTTTGTCGGGACGTCGGTAAAACCTGAGCGTGCAAAACTGTTGCAAGTATCCGATGAGCTTTCTCATGCGGTTTCAAACCCGTCAAAAACTCCGCGATGGCGTCCAACATCTCTTTTTGATTGCCGACAAACGGCAAGTGATCATTTCCTTGAAATTCAATAAACTTTGCGCCCGGGATCTGCTCTGCCAGATAGCGTCCTTCGTCCACTACTAAGCAACGGTCACCTGTTCGGTGAAGGACAAGCGTAGGAACCTGAATGGCTTTTAGGATAGGCCGCACGTCGAATTGCGAATTCATCTTTGTAAGAGCCAGCGCAGCACCCGGACTGGCGCCCATTCGCAAATAAGTCGCCCACCATTTAGCAAACTCAGCATCGTTCGCTTTGCTCGGAGCTCGAACGTCGATACCCACTGGCCCACCCCAATTCCTAGCGATGTCTTCTAAGAAATGCTGATGCTGTTCCTCGTTTGGGCCCCACGGATAGTCTGGTGCTCGCAATCGTCTTGCGTACGACCCTATCATCACTAGCGCTAGAGTTTTTTGAGGGTAAGTCGCAGCGAACAAACTGCACATGGGTCCCCCTTCAGAAACGCCCAATAAGATAGCGCTTTCAGAACCCACCGCGTCCATAACAGCCCGAACGTCATCCATTCGCTGTTCAAGCGAAGGCAACTGATCATACGGAACGCGGTCCGATAGTCCGGTTCCACGCTTATCGAAAATGATCAATCTTGCAATCGAGGCAAGTCGCATCAGGAATTTCGCAAACGAAGGCTCTTTCCAAAACCAATCCAAATGGGAGACCCAACCCATCACAAAAACTAAGTCAAGTTCGCCACTGCCAACGATCTGATAGGCTATGTTGACATCACCGCTTCGCGCGTAACGGACTTCTGGAATTTCTATTTTCGTATCCGTTGCGATCGCATGATCGGTGTCAGCCGAGACATTGATGCGATTGTCAGCGGGGCCAATCGTGTTCAGGCGAGAATCGTCCGATGATCGTTCGAGCTGTCGTCTCGCCTGCTTGAGGTCCACGAGCAGCTCTTTTGCAGATTGGTATCTTTCCTCCGGATCTTTGCGAAGTAGCTTCTGGATACATAGCTCAAGATCGTATTGCGAGATCTGTGAAAGAGCTTTCAATTGCAAAGGCTCATCGCTGATAAGTGAAGATAAGATTTTCATTTCATTCTTGGAATGAAACGGCAGCATTCCGGTCAGAAACTCGAACATCACCACGCCGAAGCTAAAAAGGTCAGCTCTAAAGTCGATCGATAGCCGCCGTGCTTGCTCCGGAGACATATATCGAATCGTCCCCATGATGATTCCGGGATCCGTTTTGTATTCTGAAACAAATTGACCGACTATAGATTGCGATGGCGAATAGAACTTTGCTATACCAAAATCGAGCACTTTGACCAATCCGTCGGGTCTCACCATGATGTTTTCAGGTTTGATATCTCGGTGGACAATGCTGGCAGAGTGAGCTGCATTGAGCGCTTCGGCGATCTGTATTCCTAGATCCAGTTTCTTGTCCAAGGTCATCTCGACGTTGATGAGGCTTCTCAACGACTGACCGCTTACATACTCCGAAGCGATAAAATGCGTGTCGCCAAGACTACTGATTTCGAAAATGGTTAGAATGTTCGGATGGTTGAGTGCGCTGGCCGCTCTCGCTTCCCGTTCGAATCGTTGAACCCATTGCGGCGTGTGAGAATATCGAAGTGGAAGTAGCTTAAGGGCCACTTTGCGTTCGAGGCGTTCGTCATTGGCTAGATACACTTCGCCCATTCCACCAACACCAAGACAACTCAGTATCTTATAAGCTCCGACTTGCGTGCCTGCAGCCAATGTATTTGACAAGTCTATTTGAGACGTGTTGTCATCTTTTGTTTGTCTTTCGTCTAGTTGCCTATTTTCATCGTTCGAAAGCTGTATGAATTTGTCAGCAAGATTGCTGGAAAAACCGTCCCAAGCGCCAATCCACTTGCCATATTTATCGAGCTTCTTCAAGATCCTTTGCCGCAGTTCGGAATTGGATTGACAAACCGAGTCCAGAAACGCATCTCGAAGTTGCGGTTCTTCGATTTGAACGGCCGCAAGAAAAATCTCAGATTCGTTCATGCAAGGATTTCGTTGACAACTCGACCGTAGACATCGGTGAGACGGAAATCTCGCCCCGCGTAATTGAAAGTGAGCCGCGTATGGTCGAGCCCCAGCAGATTCAAAACGGTTGCGTGCCAGTCGTGAATGTGCACAGGATTTTCAACCGCCTGGTAGCCATGTTCGTCAGTCGCCCCGTAACAAAGCCCAGGTTTAATGCCACCGCCAGCCATCCAGATCGTATAACCCTTGTTGTTGTGATCCCGTCCAGTACCACTTTGAGCGTAGGGAGTCCGCCCGAACTCTCCCGCCCAAACAACGAGTGTGTCATCGAGCATTCCTCGCTGTTTTAGGTCCGTCAAAAGTGCTGCGACGGGCTGGTCGGTCGCACGACAACTCTCGGCCAGTTTGTCCTTAATCATAAAGTGGTGGTCCCAGCCGACAGGAGATGTGATTTCGATGAACCGACACCCAGCCTCCGCGAGTCGGCGTGCGAGCAAGCACTGTCGACCGAATCGATCGGTCGCAAGGCCAGCCCCAACACCATATAGCTTAAACATCGATTCCGATTCCGAACTCAAGTCCAGCAACTCTGGTACCTCATTCTGCATTCGAAAAGCAAGTTCAAAGGACTCGATGGCTCCGTCAATTTCCGGATTGAAGACATCGCGTTGAAGTTTATTGGAATTGAAATCGCGAATCAAATCAAGTTGATTTCGTTGCTCGGCCAATGAAAGTCGCCGATTCTCCATGTTCTTCAAAGGTGGCCCCGGCTCCTGGTCAATCCCTAAAAATGCCGCGTAAAAACCTGGGATCTGATTGGTACCTATTTTTGTCCCTTGAAAAATGGCGGGAAGGAATGCACTTCCATAATTGCGGGCTCCACCGTTATCGGCAGGTGGGTTGATCGAAATGAATCCGGGTAAGTTGGTGTTCTCCGTTCCCAAACCATAGAGCGACCACGCTCCAATGGAAGGGCGAGCAAACTGAAAGCTGCCTGTGTGCATCTGAATGAAGGCTTGTGAGTGGTTTGGAATGTCCGTGTGCATACTGCGGATGAAGCAGATGTCATCTACCTTCTGAGCAAGTTTGGGACAGACTTCGGAGACCCATGCCCCAGACTCGCCGTACTGCGCAAAGCGAAAAGGTGATGGCAACAGGTTGGATTGTTTCCCCTTGGCCGCGTTCTGGTTGAGGGCCGGCTTGTAATCGAACAAGTCCATGTGCGAAGGTCCGCCATTCATACACAAAAAGATGACACGTTTAGCGCGGGCAGGAAAGTGCGTCGGTTGTGCGGTGAGTTGCGAATTGCCACCGGCTGCGTCGCGGGCCGCCGCTCGATGGGCTAAGCTCGCAAACGCGAGATAGCCAAACCCTGACGCTGTGGTTTTTAATAGCGCTCTGCGAGACAAAGACTCGTGACCGCGTGTAACTTTTGCATTGTGCATAATACTCTTTCCTGTTTAGGTGCCGCGGCTTATGAACGTAGCATAGGCTTCCAGCGCTTCCAGCCTGTGATCCAAGTCCACAGGCTGGAAGCCTATGCTACGTCGCTGCTAATCAAGATTACGAAACTCAGCGGTACATAGAAGCGCTTGGCAAAAATTAAGAAGCTGTTCAGGAACAGCATCGTTCGAAGTGGCTACGGCGTGCATTTTGTTGCTCAAAAACTGAAGTGACCTCTTCATTTCCAACTGCTCTGGTTGACGACTAAAGCACAGAAGAAAAGCTTTTTGAATTCTCTGCTCGTCCGTTCTTTCTTCTTTAATTAGTCGTGTTGCAAGCCCACGAGCTCGATCCTGGGCGAAAGAACTGTTCATCAGATAGAGTGCTTGGATAGGAACATTCGTCGTATCACGGTGACCGGTTACAAGGCTTGGTTCGGCAAAGTCAAACAGATCCAGCGCATCCGGAAGACGGTCGCGAATGACGGGTAGGTACACGGAACGATTGAGGCTGCCATCCAGATCCGGAGGCAATTGTTTGTTTAAGCCAATCAACGAAATCGGCTTGTCTCCGATCACTCGTCCCACCAGTGACCCGTCCGGGCGCGCCATGTCGAGATCCCCTGAAGATGCAAGCATGGAATCGCGAATACATTCCGCTTCCAGTCGTCGTTTGGAAACTCGCCAAAGCAACCGGTTATCTGGATCGAGATTAAATGCGTTGTCGCGCGCAGCGGATGACTGCCGATATGTCCTACTTAGAGCCATTTCTCGTACCAACTGCTTGATTGACCAGCCGTTCTGCACGAACTGCACTGCCAGCCTATCGAGCAACTCAGGATGACTCGGCGGCTTTCCGGTCGATCCGAAATTGTCGACCGTCGAAACAAGTCCGGCACCAAACATGTGCATCCAAATTCGGTTGACAATCACCCGGCCTGTGAGTGGATGTTTGGGATTCGTTAGCCATTGTGCTAATTCCAATCGACCACTTTGATTGTCCGGAATTGCAGGTTGCTCATCGAGTTGAAGCGATTGTGGGAATGCGCGAGGGACTTTTTTTCCAGGCTTGTTGATATCACCGCGTTCCAGAAGAGCAGCCTCGACGAGCTTATCCGCGTCTAGGACTCCCATGGTTAAGGGAAGGGCTTCACCTGAATCAGATACTTTTTCAAGTTCGCCTTCGACACCTCCGCTTTGCCAAAATACTCGTAGAGCATCCTGAAGCGTAAAAATCTTCGATGGCTTTTTCCCACTAAAAACCGCCTTCATCGCCTCATCCATTTGGGCTTGTTCGGATCGAAGCTCAGCGAGTTGCTTTTTCAACGCTTCGACTCTCTTCAACGGAATGGAGGGATGAAGAATCTTTTGCCCCTCGACCTGCGGGAGCAGCAGTGGATCTCCACCAATGCGGTTGGACGGAGAGACGGCTATACCAAAGAAGGTTTTGGTGCTGACAAAGATACCTGCCAAAGCGTAGTAATCCGTCATTGAGAACGGATCGAATTTGTGATCATGGCAGCGTGCACAAGCAACTGAATTGGCAGTAATCGCAAGGGTTACAGTATCAATTTGTTCATCAACGACGTCCGCATGAAACTGCCGTTGATCGACAGCATCCAGTTTTTTGGGGCCTAGAGCAAGAAAACCGGTAGCAACCAGTAATCTCGCCCTTTCGGCTCTGCTCTCGTAAGGGAGCAGATCACCGGCAACCTGCTCGAGCAAGAATCGATCGAAAGGAACATCATCGTTCAGGCAGTCGATCACGTAATCGCGATATCGCCACGCATAAGGGAACGAGATATTTGCTTCTGTACCGCTCGACTCTCCGAATCGCGCGACGTCCAACCAATGCCGACCCCAGCGCGCGCCGAACTCAGGCGAAGCCAACAGAAAGTCCACTTCTGCAGCCAGCGCAGCGTCTAGCCCGTCGGTTTCAATTCGATCTAGAAACCGTGAAAGATCCGAAGGCGAAGGTGGTAGACCTATCAGATCGAATCGCAACCTTCGCAACAGCACCTGTGGTGTAGCGTCGGGCGAGGGGGCGAGATCACTTCCTTCAAGTTTTGCAAGTATAAAGTAGTCTATACTCTCTTTAGGCCAATCGATATCTGTCACGCTCGGCGGCATGACGGATTGCAAAGCTTGGTAGGCCCAGAAGTCGCGATCAGCCCGTTTCCATGCTTTATCATTTTCTATCACTTCGCCAACCCTTGGATCTGGAGCACCCATTTCAATCCATTTCTTGAAATCGGCAATAACTCCGTCCGGTAGCCGATCTCGCTTAGGCGGCATTTTTAAGTCGGGATCGGCATGCGACATTGCCGTGAACAACATGCTCCCCTTTGGATCGCCGGGAATCAATGCCGGCCCACGATCACCTCCCTTGAGAATCGCGCTTCGAGTATCAAGCTGAAATGCACCTTCCGATGCTCCCACCCCGGCGGAATGACACGTGTAACAATGCTCGATCAGTACAGGACGAATTTTCGATTCAAAGAAGGCAATGCCTGTTCGCGAGTCAGGCTGTTGAGCTTGCACCAAAATATGAATTTGCGAAGAAATCAGTAGGGGGATTGTGCAACTCAGTAGGTATTGGAGCTTCATCAGTTCATCCTAAGTTGTGTTCCTGTTCGAA
Organism: Pirellula sp.; assembly: GCA_043744075.1. Taxonomy (GTDB): domain Bacteria; phylum Planctomycetota; class Planctomycetia; order Pirellulales; family Pirellulaceae; genus JBKCUI01. Next base: position 16,677 of record JAYTVL010000166.1, read on the forward strand.
CAGTCCGTGCAAATTCGCGGATTCTCAGATCAAGCGCGTTTCCAATTCGCTATTTGCGTTTGGAATCAAATCCATCCATACTAGCTTATTTGATTGACTTCGAAAGAACAACTCCATCAATTTGTATCCGAACTCTCTGGCATAAAGCCGAATGGCGTTCCCCCCACCCTTCTTTCGTCCGCCTTTGGCGAACGAAAGAAGGGTGGGGGGACGATCGATTCGAGTACGTCAGGGCTAGCCGGTCAGTCTCGCTTCCATCGAGACAAGCGGCTTGTCGATTTAATTAGCCGAACCGCGTAGAGGCGGTTGTCTGTCCGAAAACCGGGGCTAACGCCCGTCGGCTAAAGGCTGCGATTGCGGCTTCGACTAAATCAACAAGCCGCAAGCTCGATGGAGAGCTTCTCCAGATCGGGTGTGGTATACTCAGATTTTTCGGGACGGGTTGCTGTTGTCGAAGTAGCCAATTGGCTTCTTTCGATACGCCAACACATTCCGTCCCAGTATGCGTCTAAATTCAATAGGGTGTTCATAATGTCGACCACCGTCCCTCCAGTGGAGTTAACTATCGAAGACCGGCCGGTAGCCACTATCGGAGCGCCGGGTGTTGTACCTGCGGATCATGTTTTACCATTAGATCAATGGCCCAACATAGATCACATTATTACTGAGGATGGAGCGCCCATGGATAATGTGTTTTCGGAAAAACAACAACGATTGCTGACAGAACCGCTTTACACATCTTGGCGGCCTGGACGGCCTTTCGTTGCGATGGCAAACGTTGGGTTGTTCTTCGCGCCTAAACAATTTCCTCTAGTACCGGACGTACTGCTCAGCCTCGATGTCCCTTTTCCAGAAGATCTTCATCCAAAAGCGAATCGCTCCTATTTTGTATGGGAGTACGGCAAGCCACCGAATATTGTGATTGAAATCGTTTCCAACAAAGCGGGAGGCGAGGACACAGAAAAACTTGCTGGTTACGCGCGCTTAGGCGTCGCCTATTATGTTATCTATGATCCTGAACGGCATTTGAGTGACGACGCGCTTCGAGTTTTTCAGTTGAGTGGCATGAAGTACCAACAGGCCACTCCGAGCCCAACGAATACTTACCCGCTTTCCGAAATCAGTCTTGGATTTGCCCTATGGGTTGGCGAGTATGAAGGGTGTACAGATAAATGGCTGCGTTGGATCGATATCGCAGGTGTCGTAGTGCCGACCGGAGCTGAACAAGCTGGGATTGAGCGCCAACTAGCCGAAGCGGAACGAAATCGCGCCGATGCTGAGCAAAGTCGCGCCGATGCTGAGCAAAGTCGGGCTGATGCTGAGCAAACTCGGGCTGAAAAGCTGGCTGATCAACTCCGTCGAATTGGGATACAGCCTGAAGCATGAGGAGTCTTTGAGAGCCTGATTCCCGGGAATGTAGGCGAATTGAAGTTTAGTGCGAGTTGCCATCAAGTATTCCCCGCTCCTTTCCGCTTTAGTCGGCTTCTCCGACTGGAACGCAAGTTTCTTTAGCTAATGAAACTGATTCACCCGTGACGCAAGGTCACGGGGGGTCCTCCGAATCGATGGGTCTCTTCATTTAGCTCATATAACTTGTTCACCGAGCGGCGCAAGGCCACTGGGGTCTCTCACGGAACTTAACTTGCGCAAGCACGGAAACGCCGCAATACCAGTTTTTTAACAGCCCAGGCTAGTGCCCAGTGACGGCTAAGCTATTTTATTCGAAGCAGAGGACCGAAGCCTATTATCGGGAGTCCAGGAATTCGCGATGCGTAGTCTCGATATTGGGCTCCGACGAAGCGAAGCATGCGCTGGTCTTTTGCGTAGCTACCCAAGTAGATGTACGCGGTCCAAATGCCTGTTAAAACGGCATGATCCAGTGTCATTGTCGGCGTAAACCAAATCAGTCCCAAAAAGCTCATGTAGATCGGATGCCGCATCCATTGGTACGGGCCAGTCTCGGCAAAGACTCGTTGCGGCGGCCGCTGTCGCTTCATCCAATACCACCACTGCGTCAACCCAGTCTGGTATCCCATGCCGGTGATGTACAAGCTGTAGAACAAGGCGACCCATGAACCGTAAAACCCAATGAGGATCGCTAGTTCCGCAAAGCCGCTCGCTCTCCAAAGCACCGTGGGATGGAGACTCCAATTCTGAAACATCCAGAGTAGCGACAAGCACGTAACAGAGCAGTGAACGCACCCTAGCAAACTTGATGGCAACCAAGTCTTCAATCGTTTCTGCACGGGAGGTGCCAAAAGAATACTATGCGGTAATGCGAATCCAATCGACAAAACAATATCGACCAACAGTCCGTGGGAACAGCTTTGCATTCCACCGAATCTCAGAAACAGAAACAAATGTACGACGGTCCAAATGAAAAGAAGCTGTGTGCAAATCCCAAACGCGATTCCACAAAAACGTGTCAGAGTGAATGGCGACGGCTGGCTGTTTGTTAATGAAACGGTACTCATCAGAGCTTGTTCGATGCTTGGGAACTTGGGTTAGTGATTAAGTCTTTGTTGATCGACGCGTGAGTCAGCTAATCAGGAACAACCCAAAGGTCACCATAGATGGTCAGCTCATCCGTAACTCCAACCGCACCGAGCATCTTGGAGAAGGGTTTGATCCCAAAATTCGATTGCAGAATTTTGAATGATCCTCGAAAGTGATTCCAACCATCTTTGACTTCAAGATCGCACAAGATTTCAACCGGTCGCGTTTTTTCGTGAAGAGTGAAGTCGCCGACGAGCACATACTCAGGCAATTGCCGTTTGCTCGTCGTATTCTTAGGTCTGATTGTGATTCGCTCGAACTTGGCTGTGCCAAATTTGGCGACGTTGAGAATCTCGACGCCGAACATATTATCGTTAACTTTCTTTCGCGTTGCGTCGTCCGTGGTCCCCTCCAACCCAAGGTACTTGCGAGCTCGAGGAGTGTCCGCGTCGAACGATTTCATATTGAAAACTAGATTTCCAGTCCCAGTACTGCTAAAAAGCATATTGCCGCTGGAAAGTCTGCCTTCGATGGAATGCTGATGCCCGACAACTCCGGTTTTGTCGACAAAAATATAGACGCGGCTATGTTCCGTGTTCACTTGTCCAGCAGGGGGACGCTCTTGAGCATTAGCGATGCTAGCTATCCAAAATGCTAGACAGATTGAAGCTGCCTTGAATTGAATCGATGAAGCCATTGAAAGTGATTACATCCTGAGAAGTCTTCTCTATGTTGACAACGTTCGTCGTTAACGAGGCGCATATTAGCATGCCAGTTCAATTTACGGCTAGACGAGTTAATCAATTGGGTCTTCGAAGAACATCGATTGAGGGCAGTGGGTGAAGGAATGGACAAGGATACAGTCTGCGGAACGCGCAATGTACAATGATCGCATGATCGATAAAAAACCCATGGCCGATACACCTGCTGGACTATCAGATACCGAGGTTGCTGGTCAACTAAAAAAGTATGGCTACAACGAACTTCCAGCATCTAAGCCTAAAAGCATTTGGGTTTCCGCCTTGGGTGTTGTTCGTGAGCCGATGTTCCTGCTCTTGCTCGCTTGCGGAACACTGTATTTACTTCTCGGCGACGTTCAAGAAGCATTGATGTTGTTGGGGTTCGTATTTGTTGTTTTAGGGATAACGCTTTATCAAGAGCGGAAAACCGAGCGAGCACTTGAAGCCCTTCGGGACCTTTCCAGTCCTCGCGCTCTTGTTATTCGTGGCGGAGAACGAAGGCGAATTGCTGGCCGCGATGTGGTTCCGGATGACATTGTCGTCTTAGCCGAGGGAGATCGAGTGCCAGCAGATTCTTTGGTGCTTACCAGTGATAATCTTTCGACTGACGAGTCGTTACTCACCGGAGAGTCTGTGCCGGTTCGAAAGGTTGTTTGGGATGGCAGTCTACAGATGACTCGCACCGGCGGTGACGATTTGCCGTTTCTTTACTCAGGTTCTCTGATCGTACAGGGCCAAGGGATTGCAAGAGTGAAAACCACAGGCATCCACACCGAAATGGGTAACATTGGTAAAGCTTTGCAATCAGTAAAAGTAGAAGGCACCAGGCTTCAGAAAGAAGTTGGGTTATTGGTGCGCAGAGTTGCGGTTCTTGGAATGCTTTTATGCGTTTTTGTTGTCGTGCTCTACGGAGTGACCCGCAGCGACTGGCTTCAAGGATTCCTGGCAGGTATCACCTTGGCGATGGCGATGTTGCCAGAGGAATTCCCGGTTGTACTCTCCATCTTCATGGCTTTAGGAGCTTGGCGATTGTCCAAGATCAACGTGTTGGCTCGACACGTTCCAGTGATAGAAACCTTGGGCTCTGCAACTGTCTTATGTGTCGACAAAACCGGTACACTCACTGTCAATCGCATGTCGATTCGCAAATTGGCAGTAGACGATACCATCCACGATATCGATCACAGCTACAAACAATCGGATTCGTCCTTGCCAGAAGATTTTCACGAAATTGTTGAGTTCGGTATCTTAGCAAGTCAACGAGATCCTTTCGATCCCATGGAAAAAGCGTTCCATGAACTTGGTAATTCGAGTCTTGCAAAGACGGAACACTTGCATGCCGATTGGAGCCTGGAAAAAGGGTATTCATTATCGCCTAGTCTCCTAGCCATGTCGCATGTTTGGAAGTCACCAACAGGCACCGACTATGTTTTGGCGACGAAGGGTGCTCCTGAAGCGATTGCTGACCTGTGTCATTTAACTCCCGAACGCACCAAGGAGATCGGTGAGCAAGTCGCGGGGATGGCTTTGGAAGGTCTGCGCGTTTTGGGAGTCGCCAAAGGTAGTTTCGGCAAGCATCCTCTGCCTGGCGATCAACACGACTTCACTTTTGAATTCCTTGGGCTGGTCGGTCTGGCTGACCCTGTGCGTCCGACAGTGCCGTCGGCTGTCGAGGAGTGTTATGCCGCCGGAATACGCGTCGTAATGATCACTGGCGACCATCCCACTACAGCCATGAGTATTGCTCGCCAGGCTGGCATTAAGCCAGTTGACGAATTCATGATCGGCCCTGACATCGTGAAACTCGATGACGCTGAATTGCAGCGTCGTGTGCAGAATGTCAACGTCTTTGCCCGCATGATTCCAGAACAAAAACTCCGACTCGTCAATGCATTGAAGGCAAACGGAGAAGTGGTGGCGATGACTGGAGATGGCGTGAACGATGCACCGGCTTTAAAAGCCGCGCATATTGGTATAGCGATGGGGGGGCGAGGGACCGACGTGGCTCGCGAAGCCGCTTCGTTAGTGCTGTTGGATGATGATTTCGCATCCATTGTTCACGCCGTTCGAATGGGAAGACGGATATATGACCATCTCCAAAAGGCGATGACCTATATTGTCGCGGTCCATGTCCCTATCGCTGGAATGTCGATTGTACCAGTGCTCCTTGGCGGTCCAATTGCGCTAATGCCAGTACATATTTTGTTTCTTGAACTAGTGATTGATCCCGCTTGCTCGGTCGTTTTTGAAGCAGAACCAGAGGACGAAGACGTAATGCGACGTCCGCCAAGGAATCCAACAAGTTCGATGTTTGGCATCCGTTTGCTTGGATTGGGATTATTGCAAGGCGCTAGTGCACTTCTCATCGTGATGTCGATTTACCTGTCCGCGTTAGGAGGGTTGCTCAACGTTGCAGATGCCACTGCCCTCAGTTTCACTACCTTAATCGTCGCCAACGTCGGGCTTATCTTTGCAAATCGATCTTGGACGCGAACCAGTTGGTCAACGTTGCGAACTCCGAATACCGCTTTATGGTGTGTCATCGGTGGGGCGACACTCTTCCTTGGTCTTGCGCTCTATGTTCCATTTCTGCAAAGATTATTTCACTTTTCGACGCTGCACTTTGATGACTTGGCGCTTTGCGTGGCCGGCGGCTTCTTAAGTGTGATTTGGTTCGAAGGACTGAAAATGATCAAGTGCAATAACCGCGTTTCTTCATCAACATCGAACAAGCAAAATCGCAGTTGGTTTCGTTGAATTCACAACAGTTCGTAGAAATCGCTTGGGCGATCTTGCCGCGTAATCTTCTGTTGGATTGAGGGCTGCTACCACTTGACCAGTTCGTCGATCGCCCCAGTAAAGAGCTGCAATCCGATCGATCAATCAACCTGTCGAGCAAATCCTATTGGGTTGGTTTTGAATTTAGTTTAGCTCGAAGTGTTGGATTGTCTCCTGCGGTAAGTAGTGCCAACTCAGTAAGCGGCAATACTAAGGTTTTATCCGCAAGTTTTGACCAAACAATCTTTTTGACATCGCCATCAAAGAGCAAAACGAGGTGCCCGATGTCACAATCTTCTCGCATGTATTTCAAAACAAACCCAAGCGACTTGACCTCTGCGGCAATTGCAAACGCAACTGTTTGCTTGTGCTTTGCTCCATCTTTCCGTCCACACTCAATCAAGTCAAACGGCGAAATTAATTCAAGTCTCGACCAAGAGGGTCCATCGGAAAGGGACGTCTTGTCACGTAACGCGAAACTAGTGGCACGCGTAGATCTACCTTCGGGCGTGATGGTGGAACTAGGCATATCCAGCGAAATCCTACGCATAAGGATTTCGTCTTGCGAAATATTATCCACCGTCGAATCAGGCATCGGTCATTTGCTCAATAACGACGCGATCTCTCGAAGGTCATTTTGATCAATGTCGATCTCTTCGCTTGTCTTTCTATTTAGATAGACAAAATGCATTGAATCGGAGCCAACTTCGAGATCGAGTATGGCAATTCCGTCGTCCCAGCAAAAGCCGATCGAGCCATCATCCGTTAGCGTGGTGATCGGCTTCTTTATTCCAACGATCTTGCTCAAATCGCTTACTATAGCCACGGCTTTCACAAACGACTTTGTGTTTAGACCAATCGCATTTTGGCCATCCCAGTTAGATTCAACACAGTTTTCGAGGATTTCCGCAAGGTCTGCATTCACTTCGTTAAGCCATTCCGGTTTTTCGGCATTGATGGCCATCAACGACGTTTGGCCCCTGACGCGAGTGAACCCGGACCAAAGCGGAGGTATTTGACTAGAACTACAGATCATCTTGGAGTCCCCACTTAATGTGACTTTCTTTTCTTGTTATCGCTAGAAACGTTTTGACTGCGTAGTCATGCGCTTTGGTTAGTCCGTCGTCGATCGATTGTTCTGCCTCGGGTTTCGCATGCAACCGAGAGACGATATTGACAATAAAAGATGGAATAGGGCCCGTGAGTTCCTGCGCAATGCTAACATGCACTCTTCCTTCGTCAGGCGAGGGCAGTAGATAGGTGCGACTCAAAGCAATGCTTTCTTCTGGTAGAAACCCACCAATACTAAGTCGATCGCCAATACCAACAAGGTACTCGCTTATCACGGAAGTTGGCGACTGGCCAAAAATTCCAGTGAGCCTATTCACGTAGGTGACTTCATAGAGATCTGGGACCCAAATATGCTTCTTTCGCGCAATACAGAATTGACGAAAAGCATCAATGAAATCGACAAAAAGCGGTGCCATGTCGCGATACCTAGTATACTCCAACCCCGGCATTGTCTTCCAGTTTATCGCCAATCGATCCGACTGCATCTGTAGCAATCGATTCTGCACTTCTTGGCTGGACATCATGTATCGACCAACAACTGGACCTCCGCCAAACTGAAATTGCTGAAAAGCAGGTTCCAGCCGTTTTGGCTCGAAAATTCGGTCGAGCTTCTCAGCATCTACAAGACTATCGCAGGAATAGTTATCTTTAACATGTAACTGCCAAAATTCAACAAAATCTTTGGACCCAATAGTTCTAACTTCATTTGACTGTACCGCCAAAACGGTCTCTACCACTGGGGGGGAAGAAAAAGTTGGGCTGTGCGAAGCGTTGATTGATGACATGAACGAAAATATTGGGAAGCGTCAAAAACGCAAATGAGCGGGAGAATAACGAGTATACGCAAAAAAAACTATCGCCGGTTCATCGTGTATATTTTGTTGGACATTTGCCGCAAATTCCGTCCGATTGTGCCAGAATTCCACTAGGTTCCCGAAGCCCGCCCAAATCTTCGCGGGTCAATCCTCCAAAACGGTCCCTAAGAATCGCTTGGAAGGTCAAAGGGAAAATCAGGCGGTCCCAACCATTTCGTTTCGCCAACTAAAGCGATTACAGACTGTCGAGAAACGATCGGATGAGCACTGTTTCGTTTTCTTCGACTTGCCGATCAAGCAACTTTGACGCCAATTCGCGCGGAAATCCGGGTAAAACGACGCTCTGTTTCAAATCTTGGTAGTTGTCGTTATGCAAATTACCCATCCAAAGTGACTCACCGTCATATCTCCATACTTCAGGAATTTTCATCGCCGCAAAAAGTTCCTTCTTTGGAATGGAGGAGTTTGTCATGTCGACTTCGATGACTAAGTCAGGCGGTGGATGGATCGAGAGGTCAATCTCACGTACGCCACGGAGCTCGCTCGCATGTTGAATATAGTATGATTCATCTGCCTCGAAGCCACGCAGAAGTTCCGATCGCTTAAAGGTAGTCGACGATGACGATCGAATCTCGATTCCGCAAAATAGCGTAAACGTTTCGATCATCCGCCCTATGAGTCTCTTTGCAATTTCGTGGGGCATTCCGGGCGACATGATTTCCAATACTCCTTGATCATAAGTCATCCTGCCAGAACCGCTTTCCGATTTCTCAGTAAGCGCCACGTACGTTTCCCAACTAACGGATCTTAGTACCACTCGTTGTTCACTCGAAGCCGGTATAGTGCTCATTCGGAATCTCCTGAAGTTCGGGGCGCGTGCAAATTATCATAACGACCATCGAGAGTGGTACCCAGCTTGTGGAACCAGTCAAGAAACCTCACAACATTGTACCAAGTCAAAAAACACTGTGCGGCGTCGATCACAACATGGGCTGAGGACTGATTGGCTGCCTTTTGGCATGGGTTCATTCTAGGGTAGTGGATCTTGTTAAAGATACGGTATCGCAAGGATATTTA
>JAYTVL010000167.1:0-25639 GCA_043744075.1 Pirellula sp.
CTTTGCCCCTCCGTTCCCATTCGAGTGCGTACGCTTGATCCTGCAGTCCGCGTACGCTTCGCGTATCCGTGGGTGGTCGACATAGCTATGGTTGCAGTCCTCGAGCGTGAACCTTTCTGCCATCCGAGTCTGTTTCCAGTAGGATGCGGCGGCTAGGCCGAAAATGAGCACGAAACGCCGTAGCCCCTGCAAAAACGTACACCAATGTTTGTGACATGATGTCACAAATCGGCAATTAACTGGGTCAGCATCCGCCACACTTCGTCGATCGAGAGCTGCTCAACGCTACCTGAAGATCTCGTCAATCGAACAGCATACAAACAACCGTTAATTTCCTTCCCCCGGCGCGTACGCGCGAGGGAGCCTATGTTTTGCCCACGTTTGTCCAGCCTTCCGATACGTTGTCCCTTCCGTGCTACTCAACAAATAGGGTGTACTCTATCTGCTACAGAAACCGCAATTTGAATGGGCCGATCTTGGAGACAACCACCAGATGCACCGAAATCCTCCTGACTATCGCCTGTTCAAACTCAGTGAACATGAGAAGGTCTTGGAACTCATGGAGAGTCCCACTGTTGACATTGTGTCAGAGCCACCAATGGTAGTCGTCACCATGGAGGCCAGTTGGTTCAGCGGGGCCGAGCATTGTCGGTCAGCACATACACCTGCTTTATCTTGATGGCTTGGCCTTCTAGGCGATTTCCAATCAGAATCGGACATACAACAACCGCCTTCGCATGCTCGTTGGTGGGATCAGAAAGATACCCTGTGTCCGTGACTAGATAGTTCTCATCTCGAGGACACCAAAAGCGTTTCCAGCCGTAGTTCACAGGAATCCTCCCATAGTTTCGATTCGCCAGTTGTGCGCAAGACGGTCGCTAACGACGGCTGTCGGAACCCATAGCAGACAACCGCTATCGCACATGTTATACTCTCCCCACCAATGGGCGTCAGCCCCGGAGACGAGTTCAGACTAAAACCGCCCAGTTTTTTAGGAGACTGGAGTATGACGAAGACAAAAGACGATTTTGGCGTCCGGGTTAAGGAACTGCGTGAACGGCTGCACCTCACTCAAGAGGCGATGGCCGAGACGCTGGGTGTTAGCTTCGCGACCGTGAATCGCTGGGAAAACGGATGGACGGCACCTTCGAAACTGGCCCTGCGCCAGATCGACCTGCTGTGCAAAGAGCACCATATCGCGCCAGTGACCGACACTAAACGACCCACCAAATAGACGCAGCTAAATAAAACAAATAATTAGTTCGAGCGATGACGAACTGAAAACTGAGTACTGAAAACTGAACACTTATCCATGACAACAAAGAACTGGACAACGGTTGCCGAGTCTAGTTTCCCGTGGGAGCGGGAAGCGCTCGAGTTCGTGCGCTCGCAATTCCCGAATCACGAACCCTACCGAGCGTGGACGAATTTCGAATTCGTCGCGGACGACGGCAGCATCTACGAAATCGATCTGCTTGTCTTCACGCCCCAAGGGTTCTTCCTGATCGAGATCAAAAGCAAACCCGGTCGCCTACGTGGCGACGCCTGCACCTGGATCTGGGAAACCGACGGCAAGCTGACCACCGTCGACAATCCCTACCAGCTCGCAAATTCCAAAGCTAAAAAGCTTCGATCGCTGCTTCAGCGGCAAAAGGCAGCCAAGAGCAAAGGGCAGATTCCATTCATCGAAGCTCTCGTCTTTTGTTCCGCAGAGAACCTGCAATGTGACCTCCAAGGCAATGCGAAGTTCCATGTCTGCCTCCGCGATCGCGCGGTTGATGGTAGCAAACCAGCTCGCCCTGGAATCATGGCAGCCATCAAGCGCCGTGAATGCGATGGTCTCGATCCAAACGCCAAAGGCACACACGATCGCCCTACGGCTAAGCTTGTCGCTCAAGCCATCGAGCAAGCCGGCATCCGGCCATCCCAACGAAGTCGCAAAGTCAGCGACTACGTCCTAGATCGCTTGATCAATGAAGGCCCCGGCTACCAAGACTGGGAAGCGACACATTCGACTCTTAAAAGTGTTCGACGTCGTGTTCGCATTTACAACGTGCGTGTGAGCGCAACCTCCGACGAACGTCAGACCATCGAGCGAGCGGCGAAGCGTGAAGCGGAACTGCTGGAAATGCTCCAACATCCTGGAGTTCTCCGTCGCGAGGGTTTTACAGAGCATGAACTCGGGCCTGCACTGATCTTCGAACACGATCCAGCCGCAATGCGGCTCGATCACTTCCTAGCTCAACATCACGATCAACTGACCGTCGACCATCGTCTCGATCTACTGCGTCAAATCAGTGAAGTCATTCGATTCGCACACGACAAACGAGTTGTACATCGCTCGCTCTCGCCACAAAGCATCCTTGTCCTCGACAAAGGAAAAGAAGCAGGCGCTCCGGTCGGTAGGGATGGATTCGCGGTCAAGGTTTTCAACTGGCAAGTCGGCTATCGCTCCGAAAGCACCTCTACATCGAACGCATCCTTAGCAGTATCGGCCACTTCCCATGTCGATCGATTGGTCGATGACGGCAGCACAGCTTACATGGCCCCCGAAGCCATCTCGGGTGACAACAACGTGGGCGAGCATCTCGACATCTTTTCGCTCGGTGCCATCGCCTACCACATCTTCTCTGGCTCGCCACCCGCATCGAACGGCCTTGAGCTAAGCAATAAGCTGCGAGAAACAAAAGGCCTGCAGATCAGCTCGGTGCTGAACGGTGCCAGTGAAAGTCTCCAGGAAATGATCCAGTGGAGCACCCTGCCAGTCGTCGCCGATCGAGAGGGACTCGTCAGCTCCGTCGATGACTTTCTCGATCTTGTGGAAAAAGTCGAGGTCGAAGCCAAGACGACAGACACAGAGTCGTACGTCGACGATCCTGACGAAGCCAAGTCGGGTGCGTTGCTGCCCGGTGGCTTCCGTGTTTTGCACCGATTGGGCAAAGGAGCATCGAGCGTCGGCCTACTCGTCGAACAAAATGACGAACAATTCATCCTGAAAGTGGCCATCGATCCAGATCGCAACGATCGCATCAAAGCCGAAGGGGAAGTGCTCCAGAAGCTCCGCCACTCCAACATTGTCGAGTTCATCCGACCTGTGGAGATTGGCAATCGTTCCGGCTTCCTTATGCAGCCAGTCCTGGTCACAGTCAATGATGAACCGCGAGTCGAAACATTGGCTCGTCGTCTTGGCAAGGAAGGCAAGCTGCACGTCGACCTGCTCCAGCGTTTCGGCGAGTGCCTGCTAGACGTATTAAAATTCCTCGAGAAGCAAGGCATCAACCACCGAGACATCAAGCCAGACAATATTGCAGTTGGTCACATTGGCAGCAGCAAGCAGTTGGAACTAGTCCTGTTTGACTTCTCCCTGGCCCGCGCACCGCTCGACAACATTCGAGCCGGCACCGCAGCATACCTTGATCCCTTTCTGCCACTTCGCAAATCAAAACGATGGGACCTGCATGCGGAGCGTTACGCAGCCGCGATCACGCTGTACGAAATGGCTGCTGGTCCAGGCTCCTTTCCAAAGTGGGGCGATGGCGCGAGCGATCCGTCGCATTTGCAGTGCGAAGCGACGATCGATGGCGACCTGTTCGACGTATCGCTACGCGACAACCTCATGGAGTTCTTTACACGAGCGTTTCGTCGAAACCCAGACGAGCGATTCGACAACGCGGAAGCGATGCTCGACGCGTGGCGAGACTGTTTTGTCGGTATCGAGAACCTGTCGACAGCAACGGATGATTTCGACGAGCAAGAAGTTCGGAAGCTACTCGCACTGGCCACCGAAGATACTCCCATTCTCGAATTGGGTTTGGGAACCAGAGCAACAAATGCTTTGGACCGAGCCAATCTATTGACCGTCGAGGATCTTCTGACGGTTCCCATGCGCAAGCTCTTGCGTTTGCGCGGTGTAGGAAACAAGACACGTCGCGAAATCGCTGCGGCCGTACGGATTCTGAGGGAAGTTTTCAGTTTTCAGTTTTCAGTTTTCAGTGAGAAGGCAGTTGACAGTGATCAGTTGTCAGTTGTCAGTGAAGAAGATCTAAAGCTTTTAGAGCGGCTGAGCGTGGATCAGTTGGTTTCTCGCATTGCAAAGGTTGGCGCACGCGAAGGCGACAGTGCCCGAACAACGATGTTGGCCTTACTTGGACTCAATCAGAACTCTTCGGATTTAACTGAAAACTGTCAACTGAAAACTGAAAACTATTTCTGGCCAAGCCAAACCGAAATTGCTCCCGTCGTTGACGTAACCCGTGGTCGCATTGGCCAGCTTGTCGGCAAGTTCCAGTCGCGTTGGTGCAAAGATGCTGCCATCACCAAAATGCGTTTGGACTTGGTCGAGATCCTGACGACGGCGGGCGGCGTACTCGCATTGCGGGAGCTCGCCGAAGCACTTTTGGTCGCGCGAGGTTCCGTCGAGGATGAACCTCGAAGAACACAGTTTGCGCTAGCGATTGCTCGGGCCTGTACCGAAGCGGAACGTACGCTGGCCGAACCTCGTTTTCTAGTTAAGAGAGTTGTCAGTAGTCAGTCGTCAGTGGTCAGTGAAGAAACTGAAAACCGAAAACTGAGCACTGAAAACTCTTTACTGAAAACTGAAAACTGTCCACTGAAAACTGAGCGAGCGATTGTCGTTGTAGCCCTGACCAGCGAATTAGCTTCCTATGCCATAAAGCTCGGCCAACTCGCAGACTCGCTCGCTCTTGAAGACCCGTTGGTTCCACCGGCCCGAGTACTCCAGCGGCTTCGCGAAGTTTCTCAGCCTGCAGGCACATCACTGCTCAGCGATGCTCGTTTGTTACGACTCGCTGCGGCGGCTTCGAAGAACGCGGCTTTATCCAGTCGGCAAGAACTCTATCCACGTGGCATGGACGCAGCACGAGCGATTAAGCTATCGCAAGGTGCGATCTATGGCGTGCAAACTCTGACGGTGGCGATGATTCGCGATCGTGTGAGTGGTCGTTATCCAGAAGCGGCTCCGGTTCCTGACCGATCGGCGCTCGACGACTTGCTACAAGCTGCGGGTTTTGATTTTCAATGGGATTCCGCTGGCAAGGGAGGCGGCTGTTACGTTGCTCGAGTTCGAGATGTCGTTTCGGTCAGCAGTGGAAGTGAATCCGTTTCCCGCGTCGCCACATCGTCGGGAACACTCGCGAACAGTCAGACCACACAAGAGATCACACCCGAGATCGCCGATGCTCGTCAATTCGAAGAGCGACTGGAACGCGGCATCAAGGAAGGTTCATTCCTTGCACTGATCGTCAATCCAAAGTGTTACCAGCGAGCGGTCAGCGAGTTGCAAAATCGCTTCTTGATCGAAGTGGTCGATATCGAAGGACTGATTGTCGAAACTCTCCGTGACGTTGCCTCCAAGGCCAATGCCAAGTGGGAAGCGCTCGTCAACGCCGACGCCAAGCCAGGTTCGGAACCATGGAAGAAGTTCATGGTCTTGGTCAATCGAGCCATGTCAATTGTGGAGTCGTCAATTGTCAGTGGTCAGTTGTCAGTTGAAGGCAAGAAACCCAAGCGAAGCATCCTGTTGATCTATCCTGGGTTACTTGCTCGTTATGAGCAGCTCGGTTTGCTCGAGAAGATACGCGATGAGATTGGGCGAAGCGGTGGATTGCATTCCTGTTGGATACTCATTCCCGGCGACAATCAAGCCTTCATTGACGGCAAGCCTGTCCCCATTATCAGCCCCGGCCAGAAGACCAAGATTCCAGATCAGTGGATTCGGAATGAACATCGCGGCCATGCTCAACGTCCAGTTGTTTCCACCTAGACGCAAATACACAACAAGCCAAAGAGATTAATACTATGAGAATCAAGTCAGCTCACATTGAGAACTTTAAGGGAATCAAGGGCCTCCAGATTGATATGGAGGACTATACCGGGCTCGGAAGAGACCTTACCTGTATCCTTGGGGATAATGGTTCTGGCAAGACCTCCGCACTTCAAGCGATCGCGCTGCCACTTTCGATGGCAACCAGGAGAATTCGGTATGCGAACGAGTTTGATTGGCATGGTTTTCTTTCCGAGAGAATGTCCAGTCTTGGGCGTACGCGTATTGAATTGGTTGTCGATTTTGAGGACGATGAGGTTCGACTCACCAACGAGTTGTTCGAAAAATGGCAGAACTCGCTTTCCAGCGATTTTCGCGAGTCACGACAAATCCATCCGCCATCGGATGCGCGACAAGTGACACTTTGGTTCGAACAGAATCAACTGCGTTCTTCGGAGGGAATTCCGGGACTACATCAGTTCCTAGGGCGATACTATGTGAAATCGCTTGCCAAGTCAGACCCGCGGTTACGTGGGAACTATTCAAAGCTTGGTGATATCTTTTGGTTTGATCAACATCGAAACCTGGGAAGTGCATCGGCCCGACGGTATCTCGATCATGAGAATGGGCCAATCATCGAGTCTTGGAAATCTGGCGTTGAGAATCTTCGTGAATTTCTCATTGGTTGGTGGAGTTACCATACGTCACCGGACAAATCTTATGGAAAAGACTACATCCCTGACCTACTTTCAAGATTCCAGAAAGTGTTTCCAGGTCGGCAATTCGTTGGAACCGCTCCAAAGCAAGCGGATAGCGAGCAAGGGTTAAAAGACTTTTACTTCCTACTGCAATCCGAAGGTCGAGTCTACGATCTGGCCGAAATGTCGTCGGGAGAGCAAGCAATTTTCCCGCTTCTCTACGAGTTTGTCAGATTGGATGTCGGCAATTCGATTGTACTCATCGACGAACTTGAATTACACCTGCATCCGCCTGAACAGCAACGACTTCTCAACGCATTGCCTACTTTAGGGCCGAACAACCAATTCATTATCACCACACACTCGCAGTTCTTGACGGACGTGATACCCAATGATCACGAAGTTCGCATGGAGGGAGGTGTGCGGTGCCTCTAACGAAACTCTATGTGGAAGGCGACTTAGATGCTACCATCTACAACAGGGTATTTCCTGGTGTTCTCATCGAGCAGGGCGGCAGCAAAACGTCACTCAAACCACAAACCCGAAAGGACCGAGTATTGAGGGTGGAGGCTGGCTACCTTCGTGACAGAGATTTTGACTTCTCTCCAACAGAGTCCGTCAACACGCCGACCGTAGATGCAGAGCACAATGGAAGCCCACTGGGATGGCGGCTCAATCGACATGAAATTGAGAACTACCTTATCGACCCACGCGTCTTCAGTTCTACTTTTGGTATTGAAGTAGCCGCATGGGAAACCGCTCTGAGCCATGCAGCAGCAACGATTTGTCACTACCAAGTCGCACGATGGACGATTGGCGTTGTTCGGTCAAACCTCCCGCCAAACTACCACTTAAACACGAAGCCAGATGGCGTCGATGAATTGCGATTACCTGCCGATCTCACTGAAGCGGTTTCTCTTCAATGGTGCAAGAACGCGATTAACGCATTTAGAGATAAGATTGATCCGCACCTAAACGTTGTCGCGATTGATGCTGAAATCGAGAGAAGGCGCACTACCTTTAAAACGGAGTCGCTCAGTAGTTGTGAGCATGTACTTTTGTGGTGTAGTGGCAAAGATCTATTCGCTTCGGTTGATTTGACAGCTACTGCAGATACTCAAATGCGCGGACCAAAGGACCTATGCAATCGCCTGCGTGACTGGGTTATGAAGAATCCGGGAGCTTTCCTGTCGTACTACCCCGAACTCCAAGAGATCCGCAATCAGTTGTTGGCATGATTTCTTTCCACTGATAACTGAAAACTGACGACTAAAAACTATCCCATGATTAACAGACAAGCCTTACTTGCCGACCTTCAGAAGTTCTTGCAGCGGATCGAAGCGGACTTATTGGAACGCAGTGAATCGACTGAAGTTCCCGAGGTTCCTGCTGCGCTGCATGCGGAATATGAGAAGGCAGCCAAGGCGGAACGTACGGCGCAAAACTACGAAGACTGGCGAACCGATACGATCACTCAAGCCGCAGCAGCTTGGGTATTGTCGTGTGTCTTCGTTCGCTTCCTCGAAGATAACTCGCTCATCGACCCACCGAAGATTGCTGGCCCAGGCGAACGTCTAGCGCGAGCACGCGATGAACACGAGTTGTATTTCCGATCGCAGCCTCAACATACCGATCGCGAGTACTTGCTTTCGCTCTTTGGTGAACTCGCCAAACTGCCTGGGACGAAGGACATCTTCGGCGAGCACAACGCCATCAACGACTTGCCTAATTGGCTCTCCGGTGACGCGGCTGACGAACTGTTGAACTTCTTTCAGAAGATTAACGCAAGCACTGGCGATCTCGTCCATGATTTTACTGATCCCAACTGGGACACCCGTTTCCTGGGCGACCTCTATCAGGATCTGTCCGAAGCTGCGCGTAAGAAGTTTGCACTGCTACAAACGCCCGACTTCGTGGAAGAGTTCATCCTTGATCGAACGCTTGATCCTGCGATTGAAGAATTTGGATTGGTTCCGCAACCTTCCGGTAACGAGGAACCAGCTGCCACTCGTTTCAAGATGATTGACCCAGCTTGCGGATCTGGTCACTTCCTGTTGGGTGCTTTTCCTCGATTGCTCGGACGTTGGCAACGAAAAGAGCCTGGAACCAGCGTCCGCGAGATTACTCAGCGTACCCTCGACAGTATTAATGGAGTCGACATTAATCCATTTGCAGTCGCGATCGCAAAGTTTCGCATTTTGCTGGTTTCGATGAATGCTTGCGGAATTAAGAAGCTTGCAGATGCACCAGCGTTTCGCATCAACGTTGCATGTGGTGATTCTTTATTGCATGGGGAGAATCGAACGTCATCTGGCCAAAAGCTTTGGGATTATGCAGAAGGCGCAATCGACGAAGAGTTTTACTCGCATGCGTATCCCGGTGAAGATTTGCAAACCGTGCGTGCATTGCTGAGGCCCGGAAGCTATCATTGCGTCGTTGCGAATCCACCATATATTGTCCCTAGAGACAAGAAACTCAATGAATGGTATCGAACGCGATTTTCAGCATGCCACAGGCAATATTCTCTAGCTGTCCCATTCATGCAACAGATTTTTCAGCTTGCAGTGCGTGGAGGCTTCACAGGGCAGATTACAGCCAATTCATTCATGAAGCGTGAGTTTGGGAAGAAGCTGATTGAGTCGTATTTCCCAACGATTGATTTGACGTGTGTGATTGATACAAGTGGCGCTTACATTCCAGGGCATGGAACACCCACGACAATTCTTTTTGGGCGAAATAGAGCGCCCGTCGGACAGACGCTACGAACGGTACTCGGAATTCGAGGTGAGCCAAGTACACCAAGCGATCCCGCAAAAGGGCAGGTATGGTCTTCGATTTTACGATTATTGGATCAATCGGGGGAAAGTGATCTATTCGTTAGTGCGAGCGATTCTGAGCTCAACTTGTTCCATAAGCACCCCTGGTCTATTGGGGGAGGCGGAGCGAGTGAATTGAAGGAGTTATTGGATGAGTATGCAGCCGAAAGAGTAAATGCCGTTTGCAGTTCAATTGGATTCGTATGCATTACTAAGGCCGACGATTTCTTCATGCAGCCTAACAGCGCACTGAAAAGAAAGAAGATTGAGCAGGCATTCGTTAGGCCTTTTGGAATTGGAGAAGAAGTGCGCGATTGGCGCGTCACTCCGGGAGAGTCCGTGATTTTCCCCTATCAAAGTGACATTCAGGCAGTGGCCCTTTCTGCAACACCATCACTGAATAGGGAATGTTGGCCATACAAGTACGAGCTTGGGAATAGACGAGTTTTTGGTGGAGGAACCTACTTTGAAGCCGGTAAGCCATGGTATGAATTCGGGCAAATTCCCGTGGAGCGTATGAAGATAGCGAAGGCACTAGTTTACTCTTTTGTTGCCACGCATAATCATTTCGTCTTCGACCGCGAGGGAAAAGTCTACAAGCAGTCAGCACCCGTTATCAAGCTGACGGAGCAGTCAACTGACGACGACCACCTAAGCCTTCTCGGTCAACTTAATAGTTCCATTAGCTGCTTCTATCTAAAGCAAATCGGACATAACAAAGGCGACTCGACTGATCAGCATGGCGCACGAACGACTGGCGATCCTGCCTTTAACACCTTCGAGTATGGGGCAGCGATGGTCAATTCAATACCTTTACCGGCGAATCGACCACTAAGTCTCGCTTCGCAACTTGATCAACTTGCCCAGCGTCTAGCAACAGTATCACCTAAAGGAATTCTCGACAGATATAGTAAGCCTTGTTGTGGAGATGAAGAATCGAATGGAGAACGCCTGTGTGATTTGCTTCTGAACGGACGCGAGCATTGGGATTATCTCCGCTGCCAAATGATTGGATTTCAGGAAAACATCGATTGGGAATGTTACTATTGCTTTGGCTTAGTTGAAGAAGTGATGACCGAGAATAAGATCGAGTCGACATGTTTTCCAATATCCTCAGGGAATCGAGCGTTCGAAATCGTGCTTGCTCGCAAGATTGTGACTAGGGAAACGCAATCAACTTGGTTCGAACGTCACGGTTCAACTCCGATCACTGAATTGCCAGCGGAGTGGCCAGACGACTACAAAAAACTGATTGAACGTCGTATCGAATTGATCGAAAACGATTCAAACATTCGATTGATTGAGCAACCCGAGTACAAACGCCGCTGGAATACCGAGCCTTGGGAATCACAGCTTGAACGTGCTCTGCGTGAATGGTTGCTACTTCGACTTGAGACCTACTTCGACTTCGACGGAAGAATGTCAGATCTCACGCAAAGGCGCGAAAACGCAAAGGAAGAGTCTGAACTTAGCGCCTTTGCGCCTTTGCGTGAAATTTCTATCTACTCTGTTGCACAACTCGCCGACGTTGCTCGCCGAGATCCGCAGTTTATGGAAGTCGGCGAACTCTATCGAGACGATCCTGCCTTCGATGTCCAATCGCTTGTCGAAGAACTAGTGGCGGCCGAGAGCGTTCCCCAACTGCCTATCCTCCGCTACAAGGACTCTGGTCTTCGTAAACGAGCCGAATGGGAGAAGACCTGGGACTTGCAGCGACGTGAAGACGCTGGCGAGTCCGTCGGCACGATTCCTGTTCCACCCAAGTACACCAGCGCCGACTTCATCTCAACCGGTGGAGCCCGGTACTGGTCACTACGTGGCAAGCTGGATGTGCCCAAGGAACGCTGGATCAGCTTACCGCATTGCGAAGGCCCCGACGGAACGCTCGTTATCTGCTGGGCTGGTTACGATCATCTGCAACAAGCCCAAGCCATCAGCGCCTACTACGTCCGCGTGCAAACCGAGTTCGGCGGCAGCGACGATCCCCGGCTCATCCCCTTGCTCGCCTCCCTGATCGAGCTCCTCCCCTGGCTCAAGCAATGGCACAACGAACCCAACGCCAACTTCGACGGCCTCCGCATGGGCGACTATTTTGACGGCTTCGTAAACGAAGAAGCCCGCAACCTCGGCAAAACCCTGGCTGAGATCAAAGCCTGGACGCCACCGAAGAAAGTCGCGAATGCTCGGAAAGCGAAAAAAACCAAGAAAAACGCATCGCAAGCATTAGCAGATGTTGAAGATTAGATGCTTTCGATTTAGCTTCACGAAACCCGCCATAGCAACGACAATAGAAGTCAAATTCAATAAATTAACGAGACCACCAAATGGAATACATATCCGACCAAGATGACGAATCGCAACAATTAATTAGTGATTTATTCGTGCTCTCATCGATCCCTCACGAGTTCATAGTCCCGATCGCCAAAGATCTCGGAGACGCAAAGCCCTTCGTGGCGTTGGGGAAACTCATCAACAAGCACCTAGGCGTTCCGGAAGCGACGGAAGCAGTCGCAAGACTAGTAGCCAATATTGACGTTGAATCACTACCAACGATTTTCGAAATGGTGCAAAGCTGGCGTGAAGCTCAGGATGGCGATCAGGAGACTTTAACAGAGGAAGGATTTAAACTGCTTCAGGAGAACCTGGCGGTTTTGATTACGCCATCCACGGCAGGCGTCATTCGCAAGACCAGTAAAGCGACTTCGCTTTTAATAGCAACTGGCAACGAACTTACCGGCTTGACGTTTATCTGTGATGCCCGACCTGTCTACAACGAGGAGAGAACAGACATTGAAGGGTATGTGCCGCTAGCAACGATGAAGATTTTTTTCAACCGTCCCAACGAACAGCAGGATGTGGTTGAGCTCACCATGACACCTAAGGAGATTGATGCAATCATTGAACGGGCTACTCAAGCAAGAGAGAAGCTTAACATTATGCAGCGCAAATTCTCGGGTTGGCTCGCCAATGGTACAGGAGAAGAAGTTCAATGAGTACCGCTTCATCTAGTCAAGCACGCAACAAACGACGAAAAGCTGTGCGTGGAATATATGGAAAGTTGGGTAACACGCCGATTTTCGACAAGGAAACATCGATTCCAAAGACCGTTTTCGTCCAAACATACATTCGGCAGGGAAAGAAGGTTCAAGAAGAGGGCCCGTTGTTGTCTCCTTTATTTTTTCACATTGTGGTCAATAGCGAGACAGAGCAGAGTAGTATCGCGATTGAAAAAAATCAAAGCTTTGAAGAAGTAATTGCTGCGACCAGGAAAAAGATTAAAGCAAGCCAAGTACGGGGGCTTTGGCGAAAGGCGATCAACAAAAGTAATTCTCTCGTGCCTGAGGAAAGGCTACAATTGTTGACGAAAAAACTGCAGCGATTTATACCTGCAGACGAACAGCAATCCAGCTCTTTTGAGTCATTGCTTGCACAGATAAAAGGTGGCTTGAACGAACTTAGTGACGAAGCTGTTGATGCGGTGCTCAAAATCCAATGCACTCCGATTCCTTATGATAATTTAAGTGAAGCAATCGAACTGCTTGTTGACTTTATCAAAAAGCATCGCAGCACAAATTCACAGAAAGTTCTGATTGCTGTCGGAGCTGCGATTCGAAAGGTGCTGCTCAATATTTCTGATGAGCAGCTTTGCCTCGCAGCCGAGTTAATGAAGTCTGCTGGAAGTCTTGAAGTACCGATCAATGTTGAGCTAGAAGTTGCGAAAATGGTTGTGCATCGATTTCGTTATGCACCCAATACCTCTACCGTCGGACTGGAGGAGCTAGCGAACTTGCTCCTCGAAAGTGCGAAGGTCTACAGCAAATCCAACCTTGTTAATCGCGATTTCTACGGTGCGGCTGCGCTTAACTCGGTTCTTTCCATTGTGTTAATGGGGAATAAGGAAGCCACCGACTTGATCAATCACATTGTAGTCGTCTCACCCCAGTGGTTTGTAGATTTGGTCAAGAGTCGATTGAGGAGAATGGCAAAGGAAATCGCAAGTGAGAAATTGGAAGGTTCTCAAGATCTAGTCTCTCTGATGTTAGCACTAGGTGAAAAGCCGCCTGTTTCAAATTCATACCAAGGAGGTCGGTAACGATGGGTGCGTTTCGCCTTGGTAAACAAATATTGGATATTTGCGTTTACGATGCACTTGGGCAGGATGCGGATGATGTGGCCACTTTCGTTTGCCACATTGGGCTGGCGATTAGTGCTTTAGAGGTCAAGGATCAAAAGGATCAATGCGTCGTACTGGCAAAGATGGTCGAAATGTGCCCGCCGTTGGTTGTCCCTCAAGCCGACGATGTCCCTGATCCCGAATTGGATCGTGTTGATGTTGTTGGCAGCATCGAACTGACAGGGGCGGAAGTTAAGCAAATAGCGATCTTCATAGAGGAAACTGCTAAGGAGCTTGAATCGATCGTACCGCGTCAACAATATATCGTTCATCCTCACTTCCGAGACCGAACGGGAGTAGACACGGTCCGAAGATATAGCTGCGCCGGTTACGTTCAGCAGGCTTATGAGTATGCGGACATCGACTTACTCGACCTGACCGAGTGTCCCGGGGTTGAACTGCAAACCATACTTGTAGCCTACCCTGACAGTCGGAAGGAGCTCGAAAATCCAAGAGCGAGAGCATTCGTTGGATTAAGAGGACCTGGACCATGGCCAGTCCTGTTGCCTGGTTATATTTTCCATGCGATGGCCAGGGACCCTCAACAATATCGGCAAGAGCCATATAAGCCCAAAGCAGGCGACGAATGCTTTCCCCGACGCGATTCGGGTGAGCAAGCCAACGCGGTTACATAGGTGCCGTTTGCTTGTGGATATTTGGAACTGAATACTGACAACTGAAAACTGATAACTTCACAATGACACTACTCAAAGACCTAATCGATATCCCCGAGCACATCGACAAAGGGCAGTTCGTTCTGCGACTGACCGAAGGGGTGACTGATCCTGAGGCGACTGTCGCAGCATATGTGCCGACGCCTCAGCTCGTCTTGGCATTCGATGATGCATTGAACTTCATCAAGGGTTCCCTCCTCGGACATACGAGCAAGGCAACCTATCTGCACGGCAGCTTCGGTAGCGGTAAGAGCCACTTCATGGCGATCTTACACTTGATCCTTTCGGGTAATGCTACGGCGCGTGCGATTCCTGAACTTGCGGGAACTATCCAAAAGCACAACTCGTGGATCGAAGGTAAAAAGTTCTTGTTGGTTCCGTACCACATGATCGCGGCGCACGATGTCGAGTCAGGCATCCTGGGTGGATACGTCGATTTCGTTCGGCGTGTGCATCCGAATGCACCAATCCCTGGCGTCTATCGGGCCGAAGGTTTGTTCAAGGACGCATCGGCGCTGCGCGGGCGCATGGGTGACGATGCCTTCTTCGCTGCGATGAGCGAAGGTGCTAGTGCCGACAGTGACTTTGGCGATGTGGACGTTGGTTGGGACGCAGCTCGATTCGATAGCGCCGTTGACGCTGATCCAGGTTCGGAAGAACGATCCCAGTTGATCAGTGCGCTCGTCGCAAAATTCTTTGGATCGTACGATACTCAGGCTGGTGGACATGGCGAGGCGTTCATCTCGTTGGACAAAGGTCTGTCGGTGATCAGCCGCCACGCAAGGGATCTTGGCTACGATGCGTTGATTCTCTTCCTCGACGAATTGATTCTGTGGCTGGCCAGTCACGCGGCGGATTTGAAGTTCGTACACCAGGAAGGTCAGAAGCTCGCCAAACTTGTGGAAGCACAAACGGCTGATCGACCGATTCCGATCGTTAGCTTCATCGCTCGTCAGCGTGACTTGAGCGAACTGATCGGCGACTCGGTACCTGGTGCCGATCGATTAAATTTCGGTGACGCTCTCAAACATTGGGAAGGTCGCTTCCACAAGATCACACTGGAAGACCGTAACCTGCCGGCAATCGCAGAGCGTCGCGTTCTGAAGTGCCATACGCCTTCGGCGCGACAGGAGTTGAATGCAGCGTTTGAACAGACGGCAAAGATCCGCGAGTCCGTGATGACAACGCTGCTGACCGGTGAAGGCGATCGGGAGATGTTCCGCAAGGTTTACCCGTTTAGCCCGGCTCTGGTGCAAACGCTGATCGCGGTGTCGAGCGTGCTGCAGCGAGAGCGTACGGCGCTGAAGGTGATGATGCAGTTGCTGGTCGAACAGCGTGAGGTGCTGACTGTTGGTGACATTGTTCCTGTGGGTGATCTGTTCGATGTGATCGCTCACGGCGATGAAGCGTTCAGCCAAGATATGGCGATCCACTTCGACAATGCCAAGCGACTCTATCACCAGAAACTGCTACCGATGCTGGAGAAGACGCACGGACGTCGAGAGGAACTTGAGAAGTTGCCAACTGACGATCCGCGACGTGTGGGTTTTCGGAATGACGATCGGTTGGTCAAGACATTGCTCCTCTCGGCCTTGGTCCCTGAAGTGGAAACGCTGCGTGGATTGAACGCAGAACGCCTAGCGGCGCTCAACCACGGCACGATCAAGACTCCGATCGCCGGACGCGAGGGGCAAGAAGTCTTGCGTCGTGTGCGTAACTGGGCGGCCAGTGTGGGCGAGATCCGTATCGGCGAGGAGAACAACCCGTCCATTTCGATCCAGCTATCCGGTGTTGATACCGAGGGGATCATCAGGCAAGCGGAACGTGAAGACAATCAAGGCAATCGGATTCGTCGCGTTCGACAGATGCTGTTTGAACAATTGGGCGTCTCGGGTGAAGACGAATTCCAGCAGCACTATGACTTCAATTGGAAGAACACCAGCCGAACCTGCACGGTTCTGTTCAAAAACATTCGTGAATTGCCAGACGCATCCTTTGAGAACAACGATTCGGACTGGAAGCTGGTGATCGACTTCCCATTTGATGAGGCCGGCCACGGACCAAAGGACGATATTAGTCGGCTGCAACAGTTCAAGACTGTGAATCCTCTTGGGGCCAAGACCATATGCTGGATTCCTCAGTTCTTCAGTGCAGACGCGTTGAAGGACCTTGGGATGCTTGTGATCCTTGAACACATTCTCACGGGCGAGCGTTTCGGCCAGTACTCGAATCATTTGTCACCGCAAGATCGGCAAGCGGCCAAGTCGCTATTGGAAAATCAGCGAAGCGTTCTCCGCACCCGAGTTCAGAATCATCTCGATGCAGCCTATGGTCTGGACGCAATTACCCAGGGTTCACTCGATACGACTCACGAGTTGGAACAGCACGAGCAGTTTGTCTCGCTAGACGACGGATTCGATCCACAACCTCCCGTAGCGGCCAACCTTGGCGGCGCGATGAACCACTTGCTTAGCCAAGCTTTAATGAGTGAGTTCCCTGGGGCACCGAACTTTGAAGCCGAAGTGAAGATTGGCAATCTTCGCAAGGTGCAAGTCGTGCTAAGCGAGGCGGCTCAGTCACAAGATGGACGCATCGCAGTCGAGAAGACCATTCGATCTTTGGTACGCCATATCGCCAATCCACTTCAACTGGGAGAGATGGGGCACGACGCCACGCACTTTGTGTTGGGGCATCACTGGCGGAATCACTTCAACAAGAAAGCCTTAGAAGCAGCCAGCACGATCAGTGTCGGCCAACTCCGTAAGTGGATTGATCAACCTCGTGCGATGGGGCTGCCCAAGGAAGCTCAGAACTTAGTAATTCTGACTTATGCCGAGCAGACGAATCGTACGTTTGTCCATCACAACGCACCTATCGAAGTCTCGCTCACCAATCTCTCTAATGATTACGTGCTGCAAGAGCAGAAGCTTCCCGATGAGACGCACTGGAGTGTCGCGGTCAATCGAGCTGCTCAGATCTTTGGTGAAGCCGTTTCGCCGCTGATGAAGGCCACTACCGTTGCGAACCTGTCTGCCGCGCTGAAGAAGAAATCTTCGGAGGTCCGTTCGTCGTGTGTTTCGCTCCAAGAGAAGTTAAAGGAACGATTGTCGAAGCTCGGAGTCGATCCTGCGAACAGTCCGCGACTGTCGACCGCTGCGGCAACTGCCAGCTTGGTTGAGAAGCTGCATGTTTCCGAAGCGAGTCTGGTTGTATCAACGCTCGCGTCGGCTGCGGTCGCAACCACCGAGGCAGCCATGGGAGAATGTTTGAGCAAAGCTTCTCAGTTGTTGGCGACGATCGAGAGTACAAATTGGGAGATCTTTGATGCGATCGCGAAGCTGTCTGACGAGAGACAGGCCGTCGCGCAATCGATCCGTTCGTCGATTGCACAAGCATTGCAGTCCGACGAGCACGTGACGTCCCTCGGGCCCACGCTGAAGGAAGCTCAGCTCAAAGCGGTTCGATTGCTGACGCAAGTCAGTAATCAGTCGTCAGTCGTCAGTGGTCAGTTGGGGAGCAAGCCAGCAGTGGTAAGCGGTCAGCCGTCAGCTAAGGATTTGCCAAAATCGCAGAGCGATACTGCTGCACATTCGGGACAGGTGACTAGGGTGACGATTGAGGAGGCATTGCAAAAGCTGGATGAACTAAAATCGAAGCACGGTCACAACAATATCGTGGTGGATTTATTGTGGAAACTGAAAACTGACAACTGAGAACTGACAACTATGAACTCTCCAACATTTGCTCAAATCAAAGCTCAGGTTGCAGCGATCAGGAAGAAGCTGCCTGGGACTAAGAGCATCGCCATTCGTTCGAAGGCGAAGTGGTCTGGGAACAGCAGCTACGAGGACAATGGCGAGGTATTCCAGATTCATCAATGCGATTCTCCGCTTGCGATGCGATTGGCATTGCGAGAGTCGGGCGATGAAACGACGACAGTTCTTGTGACGGATTTGGATGATCACGACATCAGTGACGACATCCTTGTTCGGTTGAAGCCGCGCAAGTTGATTCCGTTGGATAGCTGGCAGATTGTCAAAGCCCTGTTTCAGGTTCGAGCCGTCGATCCACGTGTGACTCGATATGGTTGGATGGCAGATTCGTTGATGGATTTGATTCCGCCAAACGGATACCCGCCAGTGGCGACCGGGTTTCTGGATGCGGAGACCGTCTGGGGAATCGTGCTCGATCACTACCTTGGTCTTACCGGATATTCGCTGGACCTGCTGGCCGTTCTGAAGTGGTCGATTGACCCGAAGAACGTTGAGCGGTTTTGCAGCGCGCCGCAAATGATCCAGGAGGCAACAAGCGAGTGGCTCGTCTCAACGGCTGGCCCGACCGTCGCGGCTGTTTTGAACTGCGCGGCGAGAGCATCAACGAGCAACGGTTTGGCTGAGGCGTTGCCACTTGGGCTAGCAGCCGGCGTTGTGTTCAACAAGGCGACCAAAGGGAAGCTGGAGCGCGCGATTGGGAAGCTGGAAGAGAAGTATTTTGATGGACACGCGCCGGAGTACTCGATCGTCGAACGATGGTCAGCGGCCGCCACAGAAGTTGTTCGACTCCAACTCAACGACGTTCGTGTCAAGCAATCATTGCTTCAACGGGCAGATGAGATCCTGCGTGAAGTCGGTGCCGACGCGTTCGCTTATCTGAGTGACACATCACCGATTGGATTCGATTTACGTTTGGCCGACTTTGGCAAGCAGTTATCGATGTCTATTGCTGGATCGAAGTTCGATTTCGAGACTTTGATTGAAGCAAGGAATTCGATTTCTCAACACGATCGGTATAGCCGAGAACGTCGACGACTGGAACGTGTCGATATGGCGATGCGGCTTGTGCGATGGCTCGGAGAGAGCCAGTCTAGAGATGAAGTGAAATCGTTGGCTGACGCTGCATGTCGCCACTTAAACGAAGGTGGATACATAGACTGGGCCCGATTAACGCTGCGATCTGGTGATCCGGTTCGCGAACTGTCAGAAGCCTACGCTCAATTGTTCGACAAGGTGACAACGGCGCGAGAGGTGGATTCTCTCCGCTTCGCAGAATTGCTTCGAGATTGGACAGCGGCTAAATCGACTGACGAGACCATCGTTCCTGTCGAGCAAGTGCTTGAACGGATGGTTGCTCCCATTGCTGCTGTCAAGCCTGTACTTGTCGTCGTGATCGATGGAATGAGTGTCGCAGTTTTCCGTGAATTGATGGCGGATGTGCTTGGGCATGATTGGGTGTTGTTGGCTGAAGAAGGCGTCGGCGTGCGTCCAGCACTTGCAACGGTTCCCAGCGTGACCGAGGTGTCGCGTACAAGCCTGTTGACCGGGAAGCTTGCCCAGGGCCACGCTCCGAATGAAAAGGTGGGTTTCGCTGAGCACCCAGCTCTTTTGAAAACCTGTCGCAGTGGTTTCCCTCCCGTACTCTTTCACAAAGCATCCCTGCAGGAGACAGATGATTCGAGCTTGGCTGCCGACATACGCAAAGAGATCGGTTCGGCTCATCGCAAGATCGTCGGCGTGGTAGTCAACGCTGTGGACGATCACTTATTGAAGGGCGAACAGATCGATACTCGTTGGTCGCGTGATGAGATCAAGGTTCTGCCTGTCCTGCTGCATGAGGCGAAAATGGCCAACAGGACGGTTATCTTGTTGAGTGACCATGGTCACATCCTCGACTGCAATGCAAAGGGCAAGCAGTATGAAGGCGGCGAACGTTGGCGATATGCGAGTGGTCAGTCATCAGTAGTCAGTGATCAGTCTGGAACTGAAAACCGAAAACTGACAACTGATAACTCTCCCGAAGAAGGTGAACTCAAGATATCAGGTGAACGTGTTGTTATTCCTGAAACGCGGAAGCTGATCGCGCCGTGGACGGAGAAGATTCGATATGGAATCAAGAAGAACGGATATCACGGTGGTGTCTCTCCACAAGAGATGGTGATCCCGATTGCGGTCCTTAATTCATCGAATGCTTTTCCTGCAGGTTGGAGCGAGGCACCAGTCGATACGCCGCTGTGGTGGGACATTGCGACCAGCCTACCAAACACTGAACCAGAAGCCGTCCTGAACTTGAAGCCTATTGAGCCCAAGCCGGTTCCCTCTGGCATGCTGTTCAATGTCGATGAATTGGTTCTGCAAGCAGAGAACGCTGCCCCTAAAGTTGTCATTCCAGATTCTGCTTCAATACCGCCAAAAGCTCAAGCGGAGTGGATTAGCAGGTTGCTTCTTTCGCACGTTTACGAGGAGCAGAAGCGACTTGGCGGCCGATCGGTGCCAGCGGATGCGGTCATCACGCGACTGTTACAAGCAATCGATGAACGTGGCGGAAAGATCACATCAGCTGCACTTGCACGCGCGATCCAAATGCCGCCGCTGCGTCTTCGCGGACTAATGGCAATTGCACAACGTGTTTTCAACGTCGATGGCTATGAAGTGTTATCTCGCGATGACGTTTCGGACACGATTCAATTAGACCGCGCGTTGCTACTGAAGCAATTTGATCTTGTTGAGTAGTCAGTTTTCAGTGGTCAGTTATCAGTGAGGGGAGGAACAATGCAAGACTTTAAGCAACTAAAGGTATGGGAAAAATCGCATATATTCACTCTCGCTGTTTACACTGCAACGCGAAGCTTTCCAAGGGAAGAATTGTACGGAGTGACCAGTCAATTGCGTCGTGCGGCGGCTTCTGTTCCAGCAAACATCGCAGAAGGATGCGGCCGGAACTCTGGCCCTGAGCTTCGGCGATTCCTAGAAATTGCGATGGGTAGCGCGAGCGAATGCGAATACCATCTTCTCCTTGCTCGCGATCTGGAGCTTCTCAAACCCGACATTCATGAACAACTCAATATGCAGGTCACCGAAGTCAAACGTATGCTCGCTGCTTTCATCGTAAAACTAAAAACTGACAACTGAAGACTGACAACTATGACCATAAGCCCACAACGTCGGCAAGAAATCATTGATGCCCTTCGGCGCGGTACCGTTCCGAAGAGTAGTTTAGACGCGTTTGCCGTTGGGCTTGAGCGTTTCGAATCAGCTTTGGACGAAGAGCTGCAGAAGGTCGCCGCCGGTGGAAGTGTGTTCAAAGCGGTTCGAGGTGAGTACGGCTGCGGAAAGACCTTCTTCGCAAGGTGGCTGGTCGAGCGAGCAAAGAAACTTGGCTTCGCAACCTCCGAGGTACAAGTCTCGGAAACGGAAACGCCACTACATCGACTGGAAACGGTTTATCGACGACTGAACGAGCGATTGTCGACAGCCGACACGGCACAGGGTGCTCTTCGAAATATCATCGATGGATGGTTCTATACGCTAGAAGAAGATGTGTTGGCCGAAGGCGCTATCGATGCCAACGATGAAGCGAAATTGGTTACTCGCACCGCAGAACTTTTGGAGCAAAGACTCACAAAGGTGACCGAGGCGGCACCGATGTTCAGCGCTGCGTTGCGCGGATATCGGCTGGCACAGGGAAGCGGCGACCAAGCGATGGCGGACGGAATACTTGCTTGGCTATCTGGCCAACCCAACGTTGCAGCTAACGCCAAACGCTTTGCTGGGGTAAAGGGAGACATCGACCATTTCGGCGCGCTCGGGTTCCTTCAAGGCTTGTTGACGGTTCTTCGTGACTCGGGCCACCCAGGTTTGCTTGTGGTTCTCGATGAAGTGGAAACGATTCAGAGGGTGCGTAGTGACGTTCGCGACAAAAGTCTCAATGCGTTGCGACAGTTGATCGACGAAGTGGACTCAGGGCGATTCCCTGGTCTGTACCTGCTGATCACCGGAACGCCGGCCTTCTTCGACAGCCATCAGGGTATAGGCCGACTCGAACCGCTCGCCCAGCGGTTGCACGTCGATTTCACCACAGACGCGAAGTACGACAATCCCCGTGCTATTCAACTTCGTTTGCCTGCGTTCGATTTAGATCGACTCTGTTTGGTTGGCACTCGAATTCGCGACATCTATCTTCAGCATGCAAAGTCCAGTGCACGTATCGCTGATCGATGTGATGATCAGTACGTTCGAAGCCTTGCGGAAGCCGTAACTGGCAAGCTTGGTGGCAAGGTGGGCGTCGCCCCACGTATCTTCCTAAAGAAGTTAGTGGCGGACGTTCTTGATCGCGTTGATCTCCACGAGGGGTTCAATCCTCGGGCAGACTATCAATTAACGATTGGAGACGTTGAGCTCACAACGATCGAACGGCATGCTGCGGCTGGCACATCAGTAGATGAGATTGAACTTGAGTTGTAAGTGTTCAGTAGTCAGTGTTCAATAAAAACTAAATGCCAAATCGAACTGCTCCAAAACATTAAGCCCCGAATCCTCCGTACTGAAAACTGAGCACTGAAAACTGAAAACTTATGTCCGGATTCGATCATCTCCATCCAGCGTTGCAGCATCACATCGTCAACAGCCTCGGCTGGCGAGAGCTGCGACCGTTCCAGGATCTTGTGATTCCAAAAGTGGTCGCAGGGGACCATTTGATTATTCTTGCGCCCACTGCTGGTGGAAAAACGGAATCGGCATTCTTCCCAGCGCTTTCAAGAATGCTAACCGAGAATTGGTCGGGCCTGAGCGTGCTCTACGTCTGTCCGATCAAAGCTCTTTTGAACAACCTCGATGATCGTCTTTCTCGGTACTGTAATCTGCTCGGACGAAGGTCTGCACTTTGGCATGGCGACGTAGGGACCTCGAAGCGGCGAAAGATCCTTCGAGACCCGCCAGACTGTCTACTGACGACTCCAGAGTCCCTCGAGGTCATGTTGGTATCCAGAAGCGTCGACGATCAACGCATGTTCGGCGACTTGAAGATGATTATCGTCGATGAAGTCCATGCCTTTGCCGGTGATGATCGAGGCTGGCACCTGCTCAGCGTGCTAGAACGAGTTTCTAAGCTTGCAGGGCAAGAGATCCAGCGCATTGGTTTGTCGGCTACAGTTGGCAATCCAGAGGTGTTGCTGACGTGGATCGCAGGCAACTGCGATGGCAAGAAGAGTGTCGCCTACCCTTCACCGAGCGAAGCAGCTCCGGCGGATGTGCAGATCGACTATGTCGGTTCGCTTGAGAACGCAGCCACGGTTATCTCTCGCCTTCATCGTGGTGAGAAGCGACTAGTGTTCCTCGATAGCCGTGCTGGCACCGAAGAACTCGGCTTGATGCTCAAGTCGTATGGTGTCAACGCTTTTGTTACGCACAGCTCGTTGAGCCAAGAAGAACGTCACAGAACAGAAAAAGCGTTCGCCCAGGAAACGGACTGCGTCATCGTTGCGACCAGCGTGCTCGAGCTAGGCATTGATGTGGGCGACTTGGATCGCGTCATTCAGATCGACGCACCATTAACCGTTGCCAGCTTCTTACAACGAATGGGACGAACTGGCCGGCGCGCGGGAACCGTTCGCAACTGTTTGATGTTGGCGACCAAGCCTGAGCGGTTGCTCCAGGCGGCAGCTCTCACCGAACTGTGGGACAGTGGTTTCATCGAGCCCATTGTTCCGCCACCGGAACCCTATCACATTCTCTCGCAGCAACTGATGGCGTTGGCTCTGCAGGAAAGTGGCATCGGGCGACTGGACTGGTTCAAGTGGATCGAGGGCGTTTACGGCTTTAGCCAGTTGCCAAAAGAATCAATCGACGAGTTAGTCCGCTGGATGATCGAAACCGAAATCCTGTCGGATGACGCAGGATTGTTGTGGTTGGGTGCCAAAGGAGAACAAACATTCGGCCGGCAGAACTTCATGGAGCTGTTCTCCGTTTTCATGACGCCTCCCATCTTTCGAGTTCTGCATGGTCGGCAGGAGATTGGCCAGGTGGACGAATCCGCTTTGATGGTAAAGCAAGATGGCCCGAGAGTGCTTTCACTCGGTGGCAATGCATGGAAAGTGAACTACATCGACTGGCAGCAGAAGATCGCGTTCGTGGAACCAACTGATGTGTTGGGGAAAACTCGCTGGCCAGGCTCTGGACTCGGACTCTCCTACAAGATCTGCAAGGCAATGCAATCGATCCTATGTCGGTCCGATGAATCAGACCGCTGGTCAAAACGTTGTAAAGCGGAGATCGATCGATTGCGTGATGACTTCAGTTGGCTTCAAGGCGACTCAACATCGCTGCTGCTGGAATCTGGCGATCGCTGGTCTTGGTGGACGTTTGCCGGCGCGAAAGCAAACGCCACACTCGCTTACTATCTTGCTCAAGACCTGAAGTCCACAGTATCCAGCGACGGATTCAGCCTCAAGTTCTCCGAAGGCGTAACGAGCGACCAGATACAAGCGGCTCAACAGGTGCTCATGCAGGCAAGCCCGGCAGACCTTCGTCCAGTTGCACACGAGAAGGCGATCCGAGGGCTCAAGTTCTCCGAGTGCCTGTCACCGCGTTTGGCAGATAAAGTCACGTCCATGCGACTACGCGATGATGCCGCAGTCGCGAGCGTGCTCCGCGAGCAAGTCCGTGTGACCATTCCATCACCCGACGAAACGTTCAAACCATCGATCGGAAGCCGTCGCTCCAGCCACGCGACACCAAACAAATCGGAATCTCCAAAGACCATCCGGGTTGGCGATACCGACGTTGAGCTTGGAGACGCAGACACTGCCGACAAATCGCTGCGAGCGCTGAGTGTTCGCCAACCGTGGGCCGAGTTGATCATGCTCGGTGACAAGGAAATCGAATACCGAAATTACCCGACTGATGTTCGAGGCGTCGT
Organism: Pirellula sp.; assembly: GCA_043744075.1. GTDB lineage: Bacteria > Planctomycetota > Planctomycetia > Pirellulales > Pirellulaceae > JBKCUI01. The sequence goes on from JAYTVL010000167.1 coordinate 24,834, forward strand.
TTACATCTACGCCAGCGCTACCAGTTATCCCGCGAAAGACGAGAGGGACATGCAATCCGAGTACGGCTTGGATCTCGACAGCCTTCCCCGCGCTGTCATTGTCGGAACCGTGGAGGTCTACGATTGCCAACAAGGCGCAAAAGGCGGCTACGAATGGCTCCTCCGCTCGCCAAAAAGATTACGTAAACCACTGAAACCAAAACGCAAGCCGCAACCATCGTGGTTCTTTCCTTTTTGACCCACATTGTTAATGTCACATAGAACGAAACATGCCGGCCGAAAATGGAGAAAAGTTGATGCCAAGAATTCAGATCAAAGGTGGTGAACATCCTGACTCGCAACTGTCATCGTGGCAGCTGGTCGTCAGACCGATCGGGCTGCGGTGGCTGAGGTCGCGTGCCTCGGGTCGATGTCCTACCCAATGGAGAGGTGACACGGTGTCGTAAGCACAACCGAAGCACGGACCGGCACCAGCTACTAATCCTTATGCCGCCCAGTTTTGATCCGCGAGTGGTAACGTTTCAACTTCTCGATCCGTCTTCCTCGCAGTCAAAAATCGCCAACATATATTAGATGCCACTGGTATCGTTATCACCCAGCCACTCACACCATTTCTGCATGGACCCGGCAACGCACTTAGAAAACCTGTAAACAAGCCACTTCAAGCTGCTCGCCTGCCTCGATGGCCGTCACAACACAGCCCAGTCACCGTTCGAAGACTCTGGTCTTGGTGTGACGTTGCTTGCGCGGTTTCGACTTGTCTTCTTCAAGCCATTGCTTAACCAGCGGAACGACGGGGTCAGTGA
>JAYTVL010000168.1:0-2059 GCA_043744075.1 Pirellula sp.
CTTCCTCTGAAACATGCTTCGAATTTACCCATTCCAAAGGAACAAAATGTCCCATCCAGATTTCCATGTCAATACCAGTTTTTTAACAGCCCAGGATAATCCTAGAATCTCCTAACATCGCGGGATGTTGCTTGCAATCCGCCGGATGTCGATCATAAGTAGGGAAGCGAATAATGCTTGCGAAACCAAAATTGAATTCTTTTCGGATGAAAGCCTGGAATCCAACGAAAGCCATGCGTTAATCGCCCTGTGGTTTCGGACTCCCCTCGACAAGTGCTATCCCCTTTTCGATAAGTATCTCTCCTGTCATCTCACCCAACGAAGTCCGGCTGACATATTCGTACCTGGGGAAACTCGCATAATCCACTTTCGTCAAGATATACCCGAAAGCATCATTTGTTAGACCGAACAATAAATTGTGCTTGCCGTGCATCTTCCGCTTCAAATAGAAGCCAATATTTGGCAACGCTTCTCCGGGAATTGTCAGAATCTGCGCGTTTCCCAGATTGACGAGGTTGATTCGCGTCGTAATCGTATGATTGGGATTGTTAGGATATTTCAATGGCGAGCCCTGAATGACCATCCAAAGGACCTCGTTGTCTACCGGAAAGGTCACCTCGGCTGATGCGCAATGCAAGCTTGGTACGCTTTGAACAGGCGCGTCGCGAATGATGCGAATGGCCTCGTCTGCCATCGTATTCCCGATGCGTTGGCACTCCTCCCAAGTGCGGTTGTCTTGCCAGTATCCGCGGAGGGCATCCTTTGGCTTTTCGAGATTGCGATTGTCAGCTGTAACCATGCCACCTTGAGCACCGTTCATGAACATAGCCATCCCTCCAGATCCCGCTTCCAGTCGATCCCGTAACGGACCAATCAAATCAGGACTTACAATGCCAAGTCTCGATCCAAGCACCTCGGGATGAATCGCGTAGTTTACCAAGGTCGCAACAGTCGCGCCATCCAACGAGAGTGCCTGAATCACGCTCATCCGTCGATCGTATAGATCAGGGGCATAATAGTTGTAAGCGATCTGGCCACGCGCCTCGTCTGTGGCAATTTTTAATTGAGCAGGTCGCAGATTGACAACAGCTTCGTTGATCGCTTCTGCAGCATTCTTGCAAACGAAGTCCATGAACTTAAGATCTCCAGTATGGCCACCCTTCCCATCTGGAAATGCATAACAATCCGGCGCACTATGGGTGTGTGATGATCCAATCAATATGTTTGTTGCGGGGATCTTTGGCGCCTGGGCTCGGACTCGGTCGCAAAGCACAGACGGGAAACCTAAAAGATCCAAAGAGACAAAAGCGACTGTTGTTTCGCCGCTTCGAAACACGATCGCCCGAGCGTCGAGTTCACCTCGTTTTTCTGTCGCAGGCGCGGTAGGCCCCATGCCTCCAGACACGGGCAAGAGCGGATTCGGCGTGATCACGCGGCGTCCAACTCCTACTTGCAGTTGCTCGCTTCGCAACTCGCTGCTGAGCAAGACAAGCACCAAACCAAACCACAAGGAAACATGTTTTAAAAACATATGCGTCAATTCTGCTATCTTAAGCGATAAGGTCAGGACCAGAAATCTCTTGAGTCAGACCATTTTAGCGGAATCGGCGAGTGCGGTGTTTAGAATCCCGCACGCCTTGGGGGGGTGTGCAGCTTTCGCCCCGAATGGCCCGAATGGGGCAGCAACATATTAGCCCAGGGCAAAGCGCTGCGACGGAACGTCGCGTAGCGCCGCCCTGGGAACTACAAAACGCATAAACGTTGCCCTGAAGGGGCCCCTTTAAAGTGTACGTGACAACGATGGCTAGTTTAGTTAGTTCGGCCCCTTCAGGGCGATTGGCTCTGGGTTCGGTCTGTACCCAGGGCGGCGCTTCGCTTTGCCCTGGGCTAAAATGTTTAAGCCCGTTGGGCTAAAAACGACCGAGATTACATCAGCGGTGGGTTAAAACGGTATAATGCCAGGCGTCGATCACAACATGGGCCGCAAACCGTGGGCTAGCGCCCTGCGGCTTATCAGCCGGAACGCGCTAGCGTCCGGTTTAGCCCGACTTATGATCGA
>JAYTVL010000169.1:0-25402 GCA_043744075.1 Pirellula sp.
CGATCATAAGTCGGGCTGAACCGGACGCTAGCGCGTTGCGGCTGATTAGCCGAAGGGCGCTAGCCCACGGTTTGCGGCCCATGTTGTGATCGACGCCGATTTCACTACAACGTTTAATGGGGAATGGTCCCCTTTCACCTTGTTTGGCTTTTTTTAGCTTGTCACTCCGCGCCCAAAAAGCTGCCGGAGTGCCAAGCTTGATTTGGCAAATGGTAAGCGACGGCGATTTCGTGAACTGTTGGACGCTCCCCGGACTTAGCTATTTGTTGTTGCCATGGGGCATTTGATTCGCTGGTTTAGACCAGCCTAGTGGTGCGTCAAACTCTAGTTTTCGGGTTGCGATTTTCGGCAACATCACGCGGAGCGTGATGAGTACGTTCTCATCACGCTCCACGTGATTTCGGGAACCCTAATTTTTGATTCTGACGAAGCGATAGCGTTGCTAAACGAACTAACATCGTTAAGCAGGAAGCATTTCTTTATCCTGATTCCTGGTAATCATGTGAATGATCCAAGACGGAGCAGATGCGTACAACGATTGGTCCAATTATTAGTTGTTTTTGTTTAAATTTCAGTTAAAGGATTATTCTTAATGATCACAGCTTTAACAACGATCAACCGAAATTGCTGCCTTGCGATCTTCGTGTTTGTATCAGCCATAGGTTCCATGCCGTCATACTCCATGGGTCACGAGTTTGAACGCGTTCTCAACCTTTCTGGTCCCGGAGTTGGGAGCGGTACCGGACTAATAACTTTTGACTTGGACCTCGTTACGATGAGAGTTCAATTGGATTTTCTCGGACTTACAGGGAATACTACATTTGCACATATTCACGCATCGACGGCCAATCCATTGATCGGATCTGCACCTTTTGCGACTCAAAGCTTTCTCAACTTTCCATTGGGTGTAAAGTCAGGAAGTTATGATCGCACGCTTGATCTTACTTTGGCGTCCAGCTATGACCCTGCGTTCTTGGTTCCACGCACTGTTAACGGCATTGATGTCACCATATCTGATGCATTGAACAAGCTTGTCTTAGCCGCAGAAGACCAAAAGGCCTATCTTAGTATTAAGACAACTGCCTTTCCGAACGGTGAAATCAGTGGTTTCCTAACTGCGGTGCCTGAGCCCACCAGTTTTGCGCTGTTAGGAGTCATCTTTGTCGGACTCGTTACTTTTCGACGTCGTCGAAGACAAGGAACCTGATCCGCAAATCCGCAAATCAGTCTTCTCTTGGCCGTTTGCTGCGATTTAGCCTGCCTAGACGCGGGGCGGGAACAGTTAAGACGACTGTTCTACTATCGCTCGTTAGAAATCAGCGAGAAGTATGAGATTTTCTGGCGGACTTCGGGCTCGGAATCAACTCTTTAGATTGAGAGCCCTTATGAGAACTTGCAAAACTGCTTGTTGAGGGGTGCGAAAGTCGCTGGCGCGAATGTCGCATAGGTCCACGAGGCCTCGATCAAAGTTATTCGACCGCTAAGCCCGCGGAAACACTTTTTGCTCATATAGGATACTCATTCATGTTTTCGCTTCCATTACTCAAATTGCTTTGTAGTTCTAAAGTTGCACGTGAGCGTTTACGGACAGCGAGACGATCAATGCTTCGTCGCCCCTGGCTAGAATCGTTGGAGGAACGAGCAATGTTCGCATTTACGTCCCCAATGAGTTTTGTTGTAGGAACGAATCCTGCCGGCATCGCAGTAGGTGATTACAACGCCGATGGCCGCGATGATATGGCGGTCGTTAACAACACTCTAGCCGGCACTGTAAGCGTTTTAATTAGCAATAGCGATGGCAGCTTTCAGCCAAAAGCCGACTATAGCGCTGGTGCAAATTCATTGGATGCCAGCTCGGGCGACTTCAATGGCGATGGAAAACGCGACTTGGCAGTAGTCGGTGCGGCATTGGAAATCCTTCTCGGCAACGGTGATGGATCGTTTGCGGCACCGATTGAGTTTCTCGTTGCTCCCGGTTCGCATTCGGTAAAGGTTGGCGATTTCAACAACGACGGCAAACTCGATGTCGGTACCATGAACGTCAATAGCGCGAGTGTTTTCCTGGGCAATGGCGACGGCTCATTCCAAACTCGCCTTGATACAGCCGTGGTCGGCAACAATATAAACTTGGTCGTGGGCGACTTCAATCGTGACGGCAAACTGGACATGGCCACTTCAAATACCAATAGCATTGGCACAGTCAGTGTTCTGAGAGGCCACGGCGATGGATCCTTCGACCCAGCGTCGAGCTATTACGCCTTCTCAGCTCCAGTCTACTTGGCTTCGGGCGATTTCAACCACGACGGCTATGATGACTTTGTTTGTCCCAACTCTTACGCAGCGACATCGATGAGCGTTCTCCTGAACAACGGTGATGGAACGTATGGCGCACCGCACACCTACGGTATCGCTCAGACAGGTTACGAAATCGAAGTCGCAGACTTCAATAATGACGGCAACGATGACTTCGCGGTCCGTGGCGGCTCGCAGTATATGGTCAGCCATGGAAAGGGCGATGGTACCTTTTATCCGTCAGTCAACTTTGCTACGCCATCTGGGCGTTTCCAAGCTGGAACACATGGCGATTTCAATGGCGACGGAGCGGTTGATCTTGTCTATCCTAGCACGAGCGGAGTGACGGTTCGCTCCAACGATCATGCGGACTTTCAAAATTTAGCTGGAGCGGTTACCTTCCGAATCAGCGCACCTGCCACAACGACTTCTGGTTCGGTCTTGCCGATGTCCATCACAGCCGTGGATGCATCGGGAAACATCGTTCCCGGTTTTCTAGGAGTGGGCTATATCAGCAGCAGTGACCCAGCGGCCACCACGGCGGACGGCTATGCCTTCAATCCACTTGATGCGGGCATTCCCTACGTATTTACGGCGGCCGATGCCGGAACACATTCCTTCGCCGGAGCAATACGGCTAAAGACCGGAGGGAATCAAACCGTCACGGTCTCTGCGCCGAACATGACGGCTGCAACGACCACAGTCAACGTTACAGGCCAGATTACTCGCCTAGCTATCGGAGCACCAACCAACAGCAATGCCGGAGATTCGTTTAGCTTTACGGTATCGGCGGTCGACTCGTTGGGCATCGTTGGGGCTGGCTATTCGAGTAAAATTCACTTCGCAAGTACTGACGTTCAGGCGGGACTGCCTGCCGACTATACCTTCACACCAGCTGATGCAGGCTCGCATACGTTCATGGCCACGCTAAAGTCCTCCGGACCGCGCTTCATTAGTGCTATCGAATTGGGAGGAACGATTGGCGGCGGATCAACCGTCAATGTCGCCGCCCTGGCTGCGACTAGCTTGTCGCTCGCGGGTGGTGCAGGAGCGATTGGAGTTAATAGACCTATTACCATCGTCGGCCGCGACGTCTATGGTAACGCAGCCACAGCATACGCTGGCACAGTTCATTTCACCAGTTCCGATTCGTCGGCCATCCTGCCGGCCAATGTCGCACTCGTTAATGGCGCCGCGACGGTCAGTGTTAAGTTCTTGACAGTTGGAACACAAACGATTACTGCCACGGACATCGTGAACCCGTCTATCACCGGCACGGTATCTAGCGACGCGACGCCGCCGGTTGCTGCATTATTTTCTGTAACTAGTATCTCGACAGCCACAGCCGGAACCGCCACCTCGTTCACTGTTACTGTTCGTGACACCATTGGCCAGGTCGCGACTGGTTATAACGGCACAGTCTATTTTAGTAGTTCGGACGTTCAGGCTGGACTGCCGGCAAGCTATACTTTCGCAGCAGCCGATGCGGGCGTTCACAGTTTCAATATCACACTCAGGACATTGGGCATTCAGTCCATATCCGTGCGAGATGCAACCGGGGCATTGGTTGGTACGGCTGCGGGCATCACAGTCAACGCAGCAGCATTCTCCAGATTCCAACTCACGGTTCCCAACGGAGCGGATAGCAAAGGCCATATGCTGGTAACGGCGGGCGAGACCATTTCGCTGACCGTTCGAGCAACGGACGTGTTTGGAAATTCGATCGCCGCCTATAGAGGCAAGTTGAAATTCACCAGTACCGATTCGTTGGCTGGCTTGCCGACCGACTATAACTTCACGGCGGCAGATTCCGGTGCTCACACATTCGCTGTATCACTGAGAACTGCTACCCCGAACGGCATCGTCTGGTCGTTCAGTGTGGTCGATGCTTCGAACGCTGCAACGCTCGCGACCATTACCAACTTCGAGGTGATGAACGCAGCGGCATCGAAGTTCTTGGTGGCTGTTCCTTCGAACATTACAGCAGGGACTGCATTTCAGTTGAGAGTGACTGTACTTGACGCCTACGGGAATCGTGTGAAGAACTACTTCGGCACGATTCACTTCGGCAATACGGCAGGTATTGCGGGGCTACCGGCGGACTATTCCTTCAACGGCATTGATGCTGGCGACCATAGCTTCAGCGTGACGCTGAGCATAATTGGCAGTCAAACCCTATCCATTACCGATATCGCCGACTCGATGCTTAAGAGCAGCACGATTCTTAGCGTGAAAGCTTCAACGGGCGGTGGCGGTAGTGGTGGCGGCGGTGGCAGTGGTGGTGGCAAAAAAGTTTAGCGAATAACAAAGAACGCACCAGACTCTAAGTTGATACCAATCTGACAACTTGATCTTCTCTCATATTTAGTAAACATTCGCCGAAGGCGTGGCGGCGAAGTGAGCGGCATGGCGCTAGCCGCCGGTGTCGTGCGAAAAACCGGCGGCTAGCGCCTTGCCGCTCACACCTTCGGCGATTGCTTGCCTTTATTAAGTGAGCGGCAAGGTGAAAGATACTGGATGAAAGGAGGGTAGGATGGGGCCATTTGTCCCGTCCAAGGAAAGGATCGGGAAATTGGTCCCAATCTACTTTTGGTAGTTTCCAATCTGCCGCTCGCCTAACAGATCTGCAGCCCTCCTATCTTCTCGTACTATTCCGAGTCTATAATCACGAAGCTGAGACCGTACTCGGACAAGCAATCCCAAAGTATCCTACCCAAGAAACAAACCATGAAATCGATCATCGTACTCATCGTCTCGCTGCTTATGGTCCACAACGTTGTCGTTGGTGCAGAGCCAGTAAGCCTTTTTGACGGCAAGAGCTTCAACGGTTGGGAAGGCAATACCGAGTCGGTCTGGCGAATCGCGGAAGGGGCTTTTACGGCTGGGTCGTTGGATAAGAAGCAAGAGAAAAATGACTTCTTGGCGACCAAGAAGGAATTTGGAGATTTCGAACTGACACTCAATTGGAAGCTTGAGGGAAAAGAAGGATTCGTGAATGGCGGAGTCCAGTTCCGATCGAAGCGCGTTCCAAATCATCATGAGGTCTCGGGATATCAAGCGGATCTCGGCGCTGGACACGATGGAGCGCTCTACGACGAGAGCCGCCGGAACAAATTCCTAGCCAAGCCCGCGAACGAAGTTCTGGAGAAGGCAGTTAAGCCGCTAGGTGAATGGAACGCATACCGAATCCGCGCGGAGGGGAAACGCATTCAGCTTTGGCTCAACGGTGTGCAAACGGTGGACTACATCGAAACAGATGAGAGCATTGTTGAAAAAGGCATTGTCGCTGTTCAAATCCACGGCAACGCTACCTCCGTAGTGAGTTATAAAGACATCGCTATCAAAGAGCTCGGCCCGGCGCCGTCAAGTCCTTCAGCTGTGAAGTAAGTTAGTCTTCCCGTCAGGCACAGGTAGTAGTCCACTGCTAAATTTTGCATTTTCCAATTCTCATTTTAACTTTTTCAATTCCTCGTCATAGATAAGCCTCGGCTTGCAAGCAACTTCCCGCGATGTAGCTGGTCAGTCCTGCTGGCCAAACGACACAAGGTCGTTGGGGCAGGAACGCAACCCTTCGCTTGCTTTGAACTGATCTCGTGGCGTTTTCGTACCGCAAAGCAAACTACTTTACAACGAAGTTGACCATTCTTCCTGGAACTACAATCGCCTTGAGGACTTGCTTGCCACCCAGCCATTCAGCCAGCTTTTCGTGATTGCGAGCCGCTTGCTCAAGTTGCTCCGCGTTGCAATTAGCTGGAACGACAAGTTTGCCTCGCAGCTTTCCATTGATCTGCAATGGTATTTCAATTTCACTTGCACGCGTTAGCGACTCATCGTATTTGGGCCAAGCTTGATATGCCAACGATTGATTGTACCCGAGAACTTGCCAAAGTTCCTCGGCCATGTGAGGAGCATAGGGTGACAACAAGAGAACAAGAGACTCCATCCCTTGCCGGGGTCTTACCGTTTCCTTTGTGAAAAAGTTTACGAACTCCATCATGCGTGCAATGGCAGTGTTAAAACTTAAAGATTCAATGTCCCTTGTGACCGCCATAATCGTGCTGTGAATGACCCGATTTTGTTCTGCAGTCGGCGCGGTATCTTGAATCGAGTCGACGAGTCGATTGTCCTCCGCATGAGTATCGATCATCAATCGCCAAACTCGATCGAGGAAGTTTCGAACGCCATTGACTCCGGTCGTGCTCCAAGGCTTGGTCGCTTCCAAAGGCCCCATGAACATTTCATAGAGTCGTAAGGAGTCCGCTCCATATTCCGTTACGACAGAATCGGGATTGATTACGTTCCCACGAGCCTTCGACATTTTGTGCGCGCGACTATCGATCCGAATGGATGGATCTGCAATCAAAACGAAGTTATCGCCGACCTTCGACACCTCGCTGTCAGCAACCGAAACAGGAGTAAGCAACTCCTTTGTCTTCGAGTGAACGAATCCGGTCTCTCCCTTTTCGGCATAGACCGCACTGACCCATTGAATGCTTTCCGTTTGGAAACCGGTGTATTCCACTTCACCCAGAATCATCCCTTGATTGACCAGTTTATGGAAGGGTTCGGCGTGGGAAACATAGCCTCGGTCGAACAGGACTTTGTGCCAGAAACGTGCGTAGAGCAAGTGCAAGACGGCGTGTTCGGCGCCTCCAATATATAAATCGACCGGCATCCAAGCCTTTTCTTTCTCGCGATCGACAATGGCGGTCGTATTCCTGGGATCGATAAAGCGCAGGTAGTACCAGCAAGAACCTGCCCACTGGGGCATGGTGTTCGTCTCGCGGCGATAGCGTTTGCCATCGATTGTTACGTAGAGCCAGCTATCGTCGGCCTTGGCAAGAGGTGGTTCTGGCCTTCCATGCGGTTTGTAGTCTTCGAGTTGAGGCAAATCGACCGGGAGGTCCTTGGTATCCACAGCGCGAATGATGCCGGTGGGTTTGCCGACAGCGTCCAGCTCGTGTAGGATTGGGAACGGTTCGCCCCAAAATCGCTGTCGGCTAAACAGCCAATCTCGCAGTTTGTAATTGATTGCCTGCCTTGCAACTCCGTTCGCTGTCAAATCAGAGATGATCTTGTCCTTGGCTTCTTGCGTTTCAAGACCGTTAAGTAAACCGCTATTCATGGCACGCCCAGTACCCGTATAACACAGGTCCCCATCCAAGAACTTTTGGCGGTCCGATTCGTTTGCAGGCGGTTCGACAACGCATTCAATAGACAGATTAAAGGCTTTAGCAAACTCGAAATCGCGATCATCGTGTGCGGGTACTGCCATGATCGCTCCCGTTCCATACCCGATCAAAACATAATCGGCAATCCAAATTGGAATCGGCTTGTGAGTAACAGGATTGATGGCGTAGGCACCCGTGAAGACTCCAGACTTTTTCTTGTCACCGTCTGTGCGGTCTCGATCGCTTTTGAACGATGCCGCGTCGCAATATTTCTTTACCGCCGTTGCCTGATCGGATGTAGTAATCTTAGAAACAACTGGATGCTCCGGTGCGATGACCATGTAGGTTGCACCGTAAAGTGTGTCTGGACGGGTCGTGTAGATTCGGAGCACATCATCGGAAACGATGTCCGAGAAGGGGCGGCCAACTCGGCTATTTTGCCATTTAGGAAAATCCGACGATGAAACAATTGGGAAGTCCACTTCGGCACCTGTGCTTCGACCGATCCAATCCGATTGCAGTTTTTTGATACCAGGGGTCCAATCGAGACTCTCCAAATCGCTTATTAATCGATCGCCGTAAGCAGTTATTCGGAGCATCCATTGTCGCAGGGGCATCCGTTGGACAGGATGGTTCCCGCGTTCACTTTTCCCGTCGATGACTTCTTCATTTGCCAAGACGGTTCCGAGTCCAGGACACCAGTTGACAAGTGCTTCGTCCTGATAAGCCAATCGGTGTTTGTCTCGGAATAATGCGATTGCGTCTTGGCCTTGCGAGGTTACATCCGAAGGAATTGGAAGCTCTGCGATGGGGCGTCCTCGCTGCTGTTCTATATCAAACCAAGTATCGAACAGGAGCAAGAAAATCCACTGTGTCCATCGAAAGTACTCACGATCGGTTGTTGCCAGGCATCGATCCCAGTCGTACGAGAATCCAAGATCTTTTAGTTGGCGAGTGAAGTTTGCGATATTCTGTTCCGTGCTAACTCGCGGCGGCGTGTTCGTTCGAATAGCGTACTCCTCGGCAGGTAAGCCGAACGCATCGTAGCCCATCGGGTGAAGTACTGACTTGCCACGCATTCGCCAGTAGCGAGATTGAATATCGGTAGCCGTATATCCCTCGGGGTGTCCGACATGTAGGCCAGCTCCGCTAGGATAGGGAAACATGTCAAGAATGTATACTTTCTCTCCAATGGGCATTTCAGGAGTACGAAACGTCTTGTTGGCTTCCCAATACGCTTGCCATTTCGGTTCGATAACTGCGGGGTTGTAGCGTGGCATCTAGGTTTTCTAGGATTGAAGGAGTTGGATGATCTTGTGGATGGCTCAAGTTTTTGAGCCTCAATGCGCTAGCATGAGGGCCGGATTCGAAGGTGTTTCACAACGTTCCTGCCCGCACGCTAGCGCGTTGCGGCTCAAGGTGCATCTCATGCGGAGTGGATTGCACGGTCATCGACGGCCAATGCAGCTTCGTGCAGTGTCTCAGCAAGCGTTGGGTGTGCGTGACATGATCGAGCGATATCTTCACTGCTTGCACCAAACTCGATTGCTACCGCAGCTTCGGCAATGAGGTCTCCAGCTCGTGCACCAATAATGTGCACACCAAGGACGCGATCGCTCGACGCATCGGCCAGGATTTTAACTCGTCCCTCAATTTCGCCCAGCGTTCTAGCGCGGCCATTTGCACCGTAAGCACCTATTCCCTTCTTGTAAACGATACCGGCCTCTTTCAACTGCTCTTCGGTTTTGCCGACGGTCGCGATTTCAGGGTGTGTATACACGATGGCCGGAATGCAGTCGTAATTGAAATGGGAATGAATTCCGGCAATGCGTTCGACACATACTACGGCTTCATCCATGGCTTTGTGTGCGAGCATCGCGCCACCGATAAGGTCACCTATGGCGTAAATACTGGGTGTGGAGGTTTTATAGTTCGAATCCACGGTGATGAAGCCTTGTTTGTCCGTGGCAATTGCAACTGACTCAAGCCCAATCCCGACTGAATTGGGAACGCGACCGGCCGCCAGTAGGACCCGATCGCAAAGAATTGGCTCAGCGCCTTTGCAACGAACAACGCATTTGCCGTTCTCAACCCTTGCGTTTTCCACCCACGAGTTCAACCTGAACTCAATTCCTTGTCGACTGAAGATTCGGAATGCAAGTTGACTTAGCTCTTGGTCCATAACAGGCAACATTCGATCCATGGCCTCAAGAACAACGACTTTGCTACCTAACCTATTCCATACGCTCCCTAACTCCAAGCCAATATAACCACCGCCAATGACCGTCAAATGCTCGGGTACGCTTGGATATGCAAGTGCCGCAGTGCTATTTCCAATCAAGTCGCCATCTTCTTCGACTCCACGCATCGTTGCAGGTCGAGAGCCGGTTGCCAGGATTATATGTTTGCCAATGAGTTGAACGGTTTCGTCAGCTATTTGAACAACGACGGAGTTGGCGTCACGAAGTTGGCCTTTACCACGGTACGGAGTCACTTTGTTCTTTTTGAAAAGTGAATCAATACCGCCCGTTAATGTTTGCACAACTTGATCTTTGCGTTTCATCATCGCGGCAAGATCCAGTTGAACATTCCCGACAACGATCCCATGGTTGGATAAACCGCTTTTGATATCATTGTAAAGGTGGCTAGATTCCAGCAGCGCTTTGCTTGGAATGCAACCTATTCGGAGACAAGTGCCGCCAAACTTGGGGTTTTCGTCGATACAGGCTACATTCATACCTAACTGAGCAGCACGAATAGCAGCCACGTATCCGCCCGGACCACCACCTAAGACGACAACATCATGCTCAACAATAATCATGGACAACTCAAATTTAGGATCAATTTCGAAGATTTAACTGGGAACTGCGAATGACCAGTTTGATTTGTAAGCAAACGTAGCCGATAACCAAAAGCTTAACGGTCTTGCCCCAAATTCCAAGGTCAATGAGTGGTCAAGTATGTACAACAAGTGATTACACAAGCGTTCTCTATGATTTCCAAAAGAATTGACAAACTCGTGGAATTGACAAAATGGCCAGCCGCCGTCTTGGCGGTCTTAGTATTGCCACTGACCGTCTATGCATGGTGGAAACTGTTTTTTCAGGTCCAAAGCTATCCATTCTATTCGTTGATGTTTGCAATCGGGGTCGGCCTTTTCGTGCTATTGGCTCGTACGACCCTCGCTCAGAGTGCACTTGCTAGGAGACTCATTGAATTTGAACGGGACTTAACTCAATCTGTTTTGGCATTCGCAATGCTTCATCCCGTGGTCGTATATAGTGCCAGCAGGTACAAGGGGGCTAGAGTTCGTTGGCTTGGGCGAGGCAATTGGATCATGCTGGCAGCCCCCTATTTTGTTCCCACTGCGACAATCCTGCTTTGGCTCGTTTCGCTAATTTTTTTTCAGTCGTTTCACTGTTTGGTACTTGGTTTCGGCATCAGTTATCACTTGACAGCGGTGACGCTACAATGCCATTTGGGAACGAGCGAGACGCGTCGATTAGGAAATAGGTTTTGCTGGATGTTTTTGCCTGCAACAAATTTTCTCATGGCAGGCTTAGTAGCCGCTTTCGCTCTAAACGGATTTGCCAGCATGGCCGATTTTTTATACGACTGGTTAGGACTCCCTCGAGCGTTCTTCAATTGGATTTGGTGTGAAGCCAAATGGCACTCACTTTGAGCCGCAACGCGCTAGCGTGCGGGCTGGAGGACACTTGCAAATCCGGCCCTCATGCTAGCGCATTGAGGCTCAAAATCTACAAAGTGAGTGCCAATGGGCTTGAAGCCACGGGCATGCATAAATGCACCGAATGGCAAACCATTCGTGCGTGACGTAACAACTCCAGGCTGCGGCACTAGATGCTCTGCTTACGGACGCAATGCAGAGGAATGATCGTGCACGATCACCCATTTGCCATTGATGCGTTTCCAGACCAACGAAAAATTGCCGCCAATAGGTGACTCGCGATCAAGATGCCAATTACCAAGCATCAGAATCGCTTCCGGTCCCAACTCTTGTGTCTCAAGTTCCAAAAAAGTTAGTTTTCCCATGGCCTCACGATCTGGGTAATTCTTCTTGTAATTGTCGTAGGTCGTCTTCCAGCCACGTTTTGTAGTACCACCTGAACTGAACGTCAAGCGATCATCGTTCCAATACGGCAACATGAATTCAGCGATGTCACCGCGATTCCAGGATGCCGATTGCCGCTCGACGATTTGAATCAACTCCTCATTGACCGCGTCCGTTTTTGTGTGGATAAGTAGCGACTCGGCAACGGCATTACTTGTTTGCGATTGCGAATTGATAAGTAACGCGGAACTCGTGGAAAATAAGATTAAAACAACCGTGAAAGGTGCACTTCGACAAGCTGTGGTTTTCATTTAGGTGTCTTTTCTTTCTGATCGAGCTATCGCGACTTGTTTAACCCGCGTAGCGGCGGGCGGACCAAAGAGCAATGGTAGGGTATTTACCAAGCGCCGGCGATCTCAGCTAATCGCCCAGATCGGTTAAACGTGAACTTCGTGGCCCAAACCAAGGAGTTTAAACGAATTCAATTTCAAAGGCCCGTTCGAGCGTGTTTCGTGTAATGGTCGATTCATTCTTCCATCGATTGATGTCTGCGTAGGCCGCGTCAGGGAGTTGATCTCCAAAAATAGCACCATTGACTGGGACTGCATTCAAAACAGCCCGCAGTCCAGCAGACTCGTCCCCAACCGGAATTTCGTTCAGGGAATCGCCGGCAAAAATCAGACGATCAAAACGCGGTGCACAAACGCCTGACAATGCCGATTGGACTAAGTCGACATGCACAACAATAGCACTCAAAATTGGATTACACAACAACGCAATCACTCGAGTTTCATCGTTCACGCATCCGGTGTCAACGATTCGGCCATTGAAACCTGCCTGGCCATGACTCACCATTCCAAAGTCGATATTACGCAGTCTTAACTGTTCCGCAAATTGTTGCACCAGCGAGTCGGACGACTTAGACTTCACTATCCCGATAATCTTGATGTGACCATGCTGTCCTTTGGGAAACAGCATGTCCAAAATCGCATCTCCGACCTTTTGCGGTTTGCCGTAGAGTGGCGAAACGTGCGGCGAGAGCGACGGACCTGCGTTGACTTCGACCACAGCTCCCTTTTGTTCAAGGAGCGGGCGACTAATATCGGTCGCTAGAACATCCAACCCAGCGATATCTAACCCGACGACTCGCGCCGCGATAACCGCTTGTTCGGCAGTTTCGAGATGAACTTCATCGGTGCAGTCCGTTGTTAGATCTCCAGTCCGCCGCACAACAACAGTTCGACCGTCTTCTGGTATCGAATCAACGGTAAGCCCTTGCTTATTCAGTTCAATGATGGCCGGTTCGCTCAATAATAGCGTCCCTAATTGATCGGTGTAGGCTTCGCCGCGTCTGGGGTCAGAATTGACTATTGCGACCAGTTCTTTGATACTCAGGACGCCGTTCCCAATTACGCATTCACTATGCCCTTTGGCTGCAGCTACCAGTCGATTGCCTACGACTAGCAGTCGATGATGCTGTCCCAGAGCAAACTGCTCGACCAAAATGTCTTCAGTCTCGCCTGCTTCGACCGCGAAGTCGTATGCTCGCATGATCTCGTCTTTAGTCGTCAACTCGATGGAAATACCGCGTTGATGGTTTGCGCTGCATGGTTTTACGACCACAGGAAACCCGATCTCTTGCGAGGCTAACCATGCGTCCTCTGCACTGCTGACGGCTCGCCCATGCGGTACCGGCACGCCAACTTGACGCAACAATCGTTTAGTCAAGTCTTTATCGCTCGCGATCGCTTCTGCGATTGCGCTAGTCGCATCCGTTTCCGCAGTCCAAATACGTCGTTGGTTTTTCCCTTCGCCGAGTTGAACCAGTGAGCCGCTATTGAGGCGAGTATAAGGAATGTTACGGCGGCGGGCTGCCCGGAGAATTGCTCGAGAACTCGGTCCCAATCGTACGTCGTCCGCAAAGTCGAAAAGTTCTCGCACTTTTTGGCCTAGCGGGAAGTCCACCAGGGATTCGCCCGAATCAATCAACTCGATCGCCAATGTGAAACATCGTTCACTGAGAGCTTGCTCCTCCATCTCCATTGCAAGCACCGTCTCCATTGCAAGCACTGTCTGCGTTGCAGCGACCGACGTCTTCGACGAATTGACGTTTTCTACTGGCAGAGCCCTCTGTTCAATACAGCTTTCGCAACCAATTGTCGGTACACCTGCCATCGCGGAAAACCAGCAAGCACTTGCAAGCCAAAGTTCCGGTTCGGTTTTCGACAAAGACAATTGTTCAACAATGCGAGTCGCAACAGTCACGGTCTGCGGGTGGCTCGATGCAAACTGCTTCGACTCGAGGAAACTAGCAAGAAGACCAGCAACCTCATTTGACTGCACAGAACAGTCCGCATCGGATGGATTCCGATAGTGAACTTCTAGCATTGGCAGCGAAGACCAACGATTAGGACCACGCAGGGCAACGAATTGAAACGATCGCATCAGGCAAAATGGATAAGACGGAGACAGTGGTGGGATAGGCTTCCAGCCTGTTTTTCGTAACCCGCTGCGTAAGCGAGGGATTTGTTGCTGGTCCCTCGCTTACGCGTCGGGTTGTGAATAATCCGCTGTAGTGTAACTGAAATCTGCCTACTTGAGAGACGTGACCGGGCGAAAACGGATTACGCTTCTTCCGTCAGACTCACTCTTTTTGGATTCTACTCCGGAAACCAACTGAATTGACTGGCGATTTGACTTCTTCGCATCGATTGCTACCGCTAAAACTGTCGCGTCGACATCTGCTCGCAGCTGAATGCGATTGTCTGCCTCTTCGTCCACTTTTGTTCGATTTGGAGCCGGTCGACTTGTTCGGTCCTTAACCGTTCGCTCCTGTGGATCCAAAAGCGTTGGAGACCAACGTGGCTTGCTGTCCCAGTCGTCTGGCGCACTTAGCGGCTGCATGCCAGCATTTCCTCGCGGTGCTAGAGTTTGGGGGATTTCCTGCGAGCGATTATGCATGTTAGGAGCCATCGCACTTGGTTCATTCAAAGCCGCTCCACTCTTTGCAAAAGCATCCGTGGGACTGAGCAGACCGTTTTGATGGCTCAAGCTCGGTGGAGTATCAATGCGGCCGGAATTCGGTCTGCGATCAATCGCGACCATTGGCAGTTTTTGAACATCGAATGGATTGCCGTTCGTCCGAGGCGTTGAGTTTGCTGCTCCGCTACTTCCTAGACTTGGAGTTCTTGTCGACTCTGGGTCATTTAGATTTGAGCTGGGAGGCATGATGTTTGCTGGTGGAGCAGCGTATGGATTTGCATAGGGATTTCCAGCTGGACTAGCAAAACCGGGTGCAGTTGTCATATTTGGCCCTTGGCCAATTCCGGAATTGAATCCATAGCTTGGATTTGGCGTCGCGGAATAGGTAGGCGGTCCGACTGGCGTCACGGAGGTGGCACCGGGAACGTACGGAGTTGGAATTGCGCTCGATTGCTGTGGGCACATTCCGTTAGCACATGCTGTGGTCGACGGCATCCATGCGGCAGAGGGTACAACACCTGAGCCGACTGCCGAATTGGGCCAAGCTACATTCGGCGAGACCGGCAAAGTACTTGTGTATGCTGGATTTACAACAACTTGGCCGTTGTAGTTTTGGCCGTTGTAGTTTTGACTATTGTAGTTTTGGCCGTAGTAGTACGACTGTTGTTGCCCAAAGGTTGGGTTGTAAGGTATAGCCGGGTTGTAAGGTATTGTCGTCATCGGCAGCGACGTGGCGGGCATGCCACTTGAAACACCAACTGTTCCAAACGGCGCGGGAGCGGCTGCTGGATTGTTGATTGGCATGCCTGCATTTGGAATGTACTGATACGGCTGAACACCAGGCGCGTACATGGCTGTGTTGGCTAATCCAGTCGGATTGTATCCCGGTTCCGTAATGGACGGCCACCGGTTTGCTTGCAAGGCGTAGTCACCCAGCAACGGGCGTGGTGCGATGACCGGTTGCCGTTGGGCTTGATACTGGTAGGAAGCGCAGGGTTGAAGACTCGTTACCGTTGTTCCGTATCGAGGATCAAATGCAGTTACTGGACGATAGTAGGTGACTGGCGTGCGAGCCCACTGCGAATCGTAAGCGGCAGTAGGGAATTGCCCAATGACAGTTTGAGGAAAACCCGGCGCGAAGACTGGTGCATTGTTCGTTGGAGGTGCAACGTAATTGCCATAGCCAGCAACTACCGGGCTCCTCAAATTGGAGTAACTAGGAGGAACGTAACCAGATGCAGGGTAGTAGCCACCTGGAGAGTACGCAGCGATCTGACCATTAACAGGAACAGGAGCACCAACCGGATAGGCTGGCGCTCGACGCCCGAAAAGTGAATCGAGCCACGGTCCAGCTTGGCAAGTCTGGGCGGTTACCAAAGGAAAAAAGCAAGCAACGGTAGCAACTACCAACAGACGTTTAGGTGACAACTTCATAAATGACTATTCCTGACTGGACTTGATGAAGGCAACTTGCCAGAAACCTAAAACGAAGGCGCAGACAAGTACGCATTAATGAGATGCCATGCCCCCGACCTAGGTCAACCAAAACATGAGCACATTTTTGCCATTCGATGAGTTTTTAGCAGAGACAAGTCCGTTTGTATCGACAGTAACAATTGCACTGAGTTCGATTTGGGCAAGTCCACTGAAGCCAAAATGAAGATTCCGTCACAGAATCCTCCAAAGGACAGCTGGTCATTTCGAATAAGATGGTAGTGGGATAGGCTTCCAACGCTTCCAGCCTGTCAAGCTGAAAATGGCAGGCTAGTGCATTGTGACAGCTATGATTTAGGGTTTGTTAGTAGTGGACGAGGCGACGAGTCCCTGCGATTTGCGTCGCATACGGGACTCGTAGCCTCGTCCACTACCCTAATCTTTAGCTGTCCCAGACCAGTAGAAGCCTTTCCCACTGCACACCCACTGCACAAATCAGACATTTATTGATCGACCGATCCTACAGAATTCGTTCTGTCGAGCTAGCCGGAGCAATGTCTTGGTAAGGGGTCATGTCCAAACCATCGATGAAGCTGGTAAGTGACTTGCTTCTTTGTGGGTGTTGCAGCTTTTTGACCGCTTTGCTTTCGATTTGGCGAACGCGTTCACGTGTCACTTGGAAAATCTTGCCCACCTCTTCCAATGTATAGGCGTAGCCGTCAGCCAAGCCGTATCGCAACTTGAGGATTTCACGTTCGCGATAGTTCAGAGTCTGCATGGCTTCGTGGATTTGTTGTTTGAGAGTCGCCTGATTGGTTTCGTACAACGGATCGTCGTCGCGATAGTCTTCAAGAAATTCGCCAAAGAAACTGTCTTCGTGGTCGCCAACTGGCTGATCAAGCGATAGCGGCTGACGCGCCATTTTCAATACGACGCGTGCATCGTCAAGCGATAGGCCTGCACGTTCGGCAGTCTCTTCCACCGAAGGTTCACGACCCAATTCTTGAATCAGATCCCTCGTGACTTGCCGAACTTTGCTCATCGTATCAATCATGTGTACTGGCACGCGAATAGTTCGGCTTTGGTCGGCGATGGCCCGGGTAATCGCTTGGCGAATCCACCAAGTTGCGTAGGTCGAGAACTTGAATCCTCGTTCGTACTCGAACTTGTCAACAGCTCGCATCAAGCCAGTGTTTCCTTCCTGAATCAGGTCGAGAAAGCTTAGTCCACGGTTGCGATACTTTTTGGCGATCGAGACTACAAGTCGCAAGTTGCCCGCTGACAAATCACGTTTGGCTGCATCGTATTGAACGCGATGCGTCTTGACGCGTTGACATCGTCGAGCCAGAGTCTTTGGCGTTTCGAAAGTAATTCTCATCAAGTAGAAGAGTTCAGCTCGTAGTTTTGCGATCGGCATTCCGTCTGAAAAACCAGTCGCTTGAGCGGCTACGATTCGATCTCGCAAGACAACCATTTGATCTTGGATGGTGTTCAACTTTTGAAAAATCGGTTCCAAGCGGTTCGTTCTCAAGTTCATTTCTTCGATCAGACGGACCGCTTTGTTTCGGCGGCATACCAATCGTTTCCAAGCTTGTCGTCGTTCATTCATTGGCACGCTCTTGTTGATCGCGGTAAAGTAGTCCGCGTGATTTCGCAACAGCAAGTGACGGAGAGTTTTGATGTTCGGACCGATTCGTCGCATTATGGCGATCTTTTCGGATGCGTTGGTAACACTAACTTCGATAGTTCGGTCCAGGCGTAATTTGCTGTCTCGAACTTGCTCGAGAAGCTTGGTTGCGCCTTGGAGCATAAAATCGCTAGCGAGCATCCACTGGCGATAGTCCGTTCGGGTCAATTCGATCCGTTTTGCAGCACTGACTTCTTCCTGACGAGTTAGCAGCGGAATCTCACCCATTTGCATCAGATACATCCGAACAGGATCTTCTGTTGCATCAACGGATTCGGTTCCGTCCTCGCCCGGCAAAAAATCGTCCCCCGATTCATCTTCGAGCAGGCTTTCTTCGTCTGCAGAGTGCTCTTCGTCCGAGTCTTCTTCTTCCTCTTCTTCGAAACTAAAACCTTCGAGTCCGGCACCCAAGCTTTCGCGATCTTCGTTAATATAAGAGGCTCCTGAATTGCGGCCCGACTGTTTGCTTCGAGTATTGAATCTCTTGGTCATGCTGGGTGTACGTCTCGTTGGAGGTAACTAGGCTAAGATGAAGCGATTTCGCATCAAGTTCCGATTAATGAAATAAAATGGTTGCATTCTGCGTGCCGGCTGATTAGCAATCCCTCAAAACCCCGATTTACCCTTGTAATTCGTTGAAGCTTAGAAAAACCAGCCTCAACGCTCCAATTTCAATGATGCCGGAAATCCACATTTTGAAGGATTCCAATTTGCAACATGTTTAGAAAACGCCACACTCTAACGCTGATCCTTAGATGGTTGCGGAATCGCAGTTACCGGCTTTGGGCTAGATATCCCATGGTGGCGGTTCTTGGAATTTCCTTGGCGTCCATCTCGGCGCAAGGCTCGTTGGGAAATACTTGGTGCAACCTCTTGTTTTTAGGCGCCGCCCTTTCAGCCACCGTCGCATTATTGCAGTACTGGATTCGGCCTCAATCTCGGATGATTTTCCCTCAGCTCTTTATCGGGCTGGCGATTGCACTTTTCTTCAGTATTTGCCACTCCATTTCACAACGTGAAACCCAGTTGCGGCTGGACAGTTGGGACAAAAGCATGAAGGAGTTTTCGAAAAATGATCGGCTGGCATCCGTTTCCTGGAACCCAATAGCATGCCGCGGGATCGTCGACACAGCAGTTAGGTATCGAAAATCGACTCTGCCAGGTAAAACCGACGATCCGAACGCGGTTGGCTGGCAAACGATTACGTCACTCCAAGTTGTCGAAATCCGGTCCGATGGACTGTGGCAACCTAAATCGCTAGTAATGCCCCTCAGCATCGATGGCAGAATCGAGGGCATTTTTCCAGGCGACCGAATTGAACTATACGGGCAATGGCGACTTCCAAGCAAACCCTCAAATCCAGGCCAATTCAATCAAGCACGCCGTTTTGCAGAGCTAGGTTACGCAGCTCAAGCACGAGCGGATTCGAATGCTCAATTCAAGAAACTGGACCATCCTAAGCTAGTGCGATTGGATCGCTATTTAGCCATGGTTTCAGCTCTGGCGCTTCGGTCCATAGAACGTCATGTCATTCTAAACCAAGCGGAGCTCACTGCCGCCTTGGTTTTAGGACAACGCGAACAAGCTGAATGGCGATTGCAAGAGGAACTGCTAGCAACAGGTACGATTCACATGCTCTCCATTTCAGGTATGCACATCGAAATGGTCGCGTTGTCGCTGCTGTTGATAGGAATACTGATTCAGATACCTCGCAAGCCATTGCTGGTCGGGATTTGCATTATTGTAATCGCGTATGGTTTATTGTGCGGCGCAAATCCGCCAGTCGCTCGGGCAACGATCATGTTATCGGGACTCTGTCTAGCACGTTTGATGGGCTGGAATTTTTTCAGTTTGAATTTCTTGGCTTTTGCGGGTGTACTCTTGATTCTCTACAGGACGACCGTCGTCTTTGAAACGGGTACTCAGCTTTCATTTATGGCAGTCGCAGTGTTGATCCTATCGACTAAATCGATGGCTCAACGGGTGGCCCCGCTTGAACAGTTGATCGAATCGAAATTAAGCCATTCGGTGCGAAGCCTGCGGCGAGTTCGAATTTGGACGATAGAGATGCTTCGAACCAGTTTCTGGGTTTGGTTTATAACAGCTCCCTTGGTATGGACTACTTTTCATGTTATCAGCCCTATCGCGATCGCGCTCAATCTGATCCTCTGGCTGCCGATGCTCCTTGCTTTGGTGTCAGGCCTTGGACTGATTGCGTTCGGATGGATTCCAATCCTCGGTTGGCCGTTGGGAGTGATTTGTGGGGCCTCGCTTTGGCTGGTTCAATTGCTGGTCGGCTGGGGTGAGGTAATACCCTATGGGCACTTTTGGATGCGGTCGCCTCCAGTTTGGTGGCTCTATGTCTTTTACTCACTGGGAATTCTTACAGCCATTTGGTTTGGCGTGAAGAAAGCATCCAGTCGACGCAGGCTTGGTACAGTACTAGCCATGTGGTTTGCCTTTGGGCTAACCATTCAGCCAGCCACAGATTGGTGGTGTCGATTTATGTCGGCAGGCCATGGAGCTTTAGGTTTGACCTTTATCGATGTTGGACACGGGACTTGCATTCTCATTGAGACTCCCGACCACCAGTCGTGGCTTTACGATGCAGGAAGACTTGGCGACCACCAACGCAGCTATCAAGTCATTGTCGACACCCTTTGGGCCATGCGGCAATCAAGACTCAGCGGACTCATCCTCTCGCACGCAGACTCGGACCACTACAACGGGATTGACGGAGTAACGAAACGGTTTCCGGTCGACCGATTGCTTTCGACGAGTCAAGTCTACTCGCATTCGAGTCCGCTCTTAAGGCAAGTATTATCTGCCAGCCAGAGCCGGGGAGTAAAACATATTACGTGGAAAAAGGGAAGTTTTCAGCAAGGCAATGGATGGAGCATGATGGCATTACATCCACCAGAACATGGTGTAATCGGGTCGGACAATGCAAACAGCCTGTGTATCCTGATTGAGTTTGCGGGCCGACGAATCCTGCTGCCAGGAGATCTAGAACCGCCTGGGATGCAAATGCTGGTTTCGCAGACATCAACCAAAGTAGACGTATTGATGGCTCCCCATCACGGTTCGCTCAATTCAAAATCGGACTCGCTCTTGAAATGGTGTAATCCAGACACCGTTGTCATTAGCGGATCTACGCGAGCCATTTCGCCTCGAGTCTTAGATGCGTTTGCGGCTGAGAATCGAGAAGTATTCGTAACAGCTCGAGACCACGCCATTCGAATTGAAATAAACGCGATGGGCTCGATAACAAAGAAACACTGGGGCGTCGATCGCTGGTTAGACCTACCCTAACTCTCGAATCGCAAGTGCTTAACCGACTCACCGGAGTCTTGCAGTTCCACTAGCGCGGCGATCCCAATGTTGAGATGGGCCGTGACGAAGCGTTCGTTAACAGATCGATCGCTGGCAGATGTCTTGACTCCCTCGGGCGTCATCGGATTGTCTGAGACGAGCAAAAGCGCGCCCTTCGGGATGTGGTTCGCAAACCCGACAACGAACAATGTTGCCGTCTCCATGTCAATGCCGATCGCTCGTGTCTTAACTAAGTATTCTTTGAACACCTCGTCATGCTCCCACACTCTGCGATTGGTGGTGACTACCGTGCCTGTCCAATAATCGAATCCCATCTTTGCCATCGCAGCAGATACCGAAGCTTGAAGACGAAACGAAGGCAAGGCTGGAATTTCAGGAGGAAAGTATTCATTGCTAGTTCCTTCGCCGCGGATGGCAGCGATCGGCAAAATAAAATCGCCGATTTTTGTCTTCTTCAATCCACCACATTTTCCTAGAAACAGTACCGCCTTAGGCTGTACCGCTGACAACAGGTCCATGACCGTGGCGGCCATTGGGCTTCCCATTCCAAAGTTTAGTATACTCAGATTGCCTGACGTTGCGGATTGAATTGGAAAACCGTCTCCGACAATATGAACGTTAAATCGTTCCGCAAAAATGGCAACGTACTGAGAAAAGTTGGTGAGCAGAATGTACTTCCCAAATTCGCTCAGATCTCGACCAGTGTATCGAGGCAACCAATCTCGAACGATCTCTTCCTTTTCTTTCATCAACTCTCCTTTATTTTGTTTTCGTTGGATTCGTCAACGAAAAACGATCGCTATAAAGCTGAATTCTGTAAATGCAAAACAAAAAATGCAAAAAGCAAAATTTGCATTTTGCATTTTGCATTTTGAAATAGATGGCAGTTGCATACGATGGACAGTTACCTACTACGGCTTAGCACCCGCAAGTCCCGCTTCTTTTAAAAGCTTTTGCACCTCTTCCGATTGTCCCTTTATCTTGTCGGCAATCGCAATAGCTGCTTGTGTTGCGTCTTCTTTCAATTCGGTTACTTGAACAGCTTTGATCGCAATCTTCAGCATTTCGATATCAGGAAAAGTCTTGATTAGCTCCAGGACAAGCTTTTGTTCGGCCGGCTGTCGAGCAGCATCGAAAGCGTTTTTGCACATTGCAACTCGTTCCGACTGGCTTTTCGCAAATTGCTTTGCCATTCGGAGATAACCCTTAAACAAGCGACCTTGATATTTGTCGGCGGGTCCATTCTTAACCAATTCCAACAAGACAGGCGAAGCGTCAACCGTCAACCATTCGCCAAGTAAGCGACTGCTAACGTCCCTTAGTTGCGAATCGTCACTCTTTGCGGCTGCCTTCATTGCTTCCAATGACTTGGTTCCTCCAACAGCTCCAAGTATGTCCAGCAAGGCACTTTTGGTCTGCAATGATGCAGAATCCATCGTCTTTACAATTTGAGCAGCGCAAGCTTCACGATCAGGCATACGGACCGCAGCGGTCTTCAACGCTTGTTTTGCAGCCTCAAGGTCCTCCGCATGGCCCGGAGAAACGACTTGAGAAATAAGGACCGAAAGCCCGTCAGCTGGAACAGTCGCGCCAAGCGACTTGAGCGAGGCAGCGCGAATAGAACTGTCGGAATTCTTCAAACTCTTGACGAGTTCTCCTGTAGCTTCGATGCGCCGTTGGCCTACCACATCAATCAAAGCCGAAAGTAGCTTGCCATCCGCTTTTGAAAGTCGGGCAAGAATGTCTTTGCTGATGCTTTGGTCCGGCAAGTCCGCTAGAGCAGCAATGGCAGCGTCGGCCAATTCTTTGTCCTCTTGACTGGTGATCCCAAGCAGCGACGAAACACAAGTTGCGTCACCGACCCGGCCAAGTGCGTTTATCGCTGATAATCGTACTTGTTTGAGGCCAGCTTCAGAAGCCTTCACAATTGCTGCCAAATTAACAGTTTCTTTCCTATCTGCCATTGCTTGAATGACCAATGCAGCTCGGTCTGGAGCGACAGTGGCTAATTCCGCGCCCAAGGCCTTGTCTATCTCTCGACCGGACATTTCTCTAGCGGCTCGTAAAGCAACATGGAAGAGCACTTTTTCCTGGCTGCGAAGAGTTTCGAGCAACAGTGGAATGCCGTCCTGCTTCTTTGAAAGAATGGCTCCTCTTGTCGCTTCGACAATTCTTTGCATCGGCACGTCAGCTTTGCGTACATCTTCGTAAATTGATGCCGCAAGGGTTGCATCGCCTGTTAGGAGCGAGCGCTCTGCACAAAGCACGCATCCCTCTGCCACGGCCGAACGGACATTTGCGGGCGCGCTCACGATCGCCTTTCTAAGAATCTGAGTGGCCGCGGCGTTACCGATTCGACCGAGTGCAACAGCAGCAGCCGACGCCACGTCAGCATCTTTGTCTTTCAATCGAGTACTCATGGTTTCAACCGCACCGGCATCTCGGCGAACACCAATTGAGTTGATGGTGCCGATAAGCAGCCTTCCTTTCAATGATTCAGAAGCTTTTCGTAGCGTTTCGTCAACCTTGGATCCAGGGATGGCTTCTAACGCTATTCGAGCCCAGGAGGCAAGCGAATCATCGGACAACAACTTGGCTAGCTCCGGTGCAGCTTCAGCAGATCCATAAATGGCTAAGCGTTTGCACGCGATAGCTTTGTCTGCGTCCGGCCCGGACTTGAGAACGCCGATCAAGTCGCTCTCTTTCTCCATCGTGATTACTTGCGACAAGCCAATTCTGCACGTAAAGACGGTTATCGCTATGCAAGTTGAAAGGAATACAAGGCTATACTTTAATCGACTATTCATGATTTTCGTTCTGTTTGGATTGATATGATGCGGGGAAGTATCGAGGGCGAGCGGCAATTGGAAAATTACCGTAGGCAGGGACCATTGTCCCGGCCATATCGTTTCGATCGGGACATTGGTCCCAATCTACAATGGTATATCGCAATCCTTCGATCGCCTAAACTCGCCATGGCTCGCGTATCGCTTCGGATCGCAGACGATTGGCTGGCTCATCATTGATAAATTCGTTTTTTGCCAAATCGTATTTCACTTGACGATTCAGGAACAAAGCAATGTTGGCCGCATGGCATGCGATGTGTGCGTTGCAAGCAGCTTGCGCATTTCCCTTCGGCAGACCTCGAGACTTTACGCAATCGATGAAGTCACGAACGTGGAAAGTCGCTGGATAGCCGCCGATTTCTTCGACTGTTCTGCCTGCAAGCAACTCAGGTGAGCTGAGCACGAGTTTGCCGCTGTCGCCGGCCTCGACCCAGCCCGTTTCACCTTCGAATCGAACAGGACAAGACCCTAGTGGAATCCAGCCTTTTTCGCGGAATATCAACTGTACGCCGCTGTCGTAGCGAGCCATCAATTCGCCATCTTTAGGTGCATTGTATTCGACCGGAGGAGGACAATCATCCACCGCCCATTGACAAAGGTCAACGCAATGCGACCCCCATTCGAGAACACCGCCGCCAACAAGCCCACCACCCTTCTCGAAATTGAAACCGTCCTTGAGTGTCTTGGTGTTGAACGGACGCCAGGCCGCTGGTCCCAGGTACATATCCCAATCCGCAATTTCTTTGTCGGGAGCAGTTTCCGCTGGTAACCAACCGCTCATCATGGCTTGCATGCCAGCTGGATGCGCATACACCTTCTTGAGCTTGCCAAGCTTTCCTGTCCGAGCCAACTCACAAGCGAATGCAAAATGTGGTAGGTTGCGACGCTGAGTTCCAGCTTGAAAAACGCGAGCGGTGCGTCGCATTGTGTCGGCAAGAATCAGACTTTGAGAGATGTTTTTAGTACAAGGCTTTTCGCAGTAAAGATCCTTGCCAGCACGAGCAGCTTGCATCGCCATCGTCGCATGCCAGTTTGGTCCAGTGGCTATGAGTACTGCGTCGATATCTTTGCGGTCAAGCAGTTCGCGAAAGTCGGCATACATATTGCAATCGAGCGTTTCATACTTGCCATCGACCTTTTTCTTAACATTGATGCGTTGCGATTGCTTAACATCACAGACCGCGACAAACTGGACATCTTTTTGAAGCAAGAAGCAATCGAGATCGTAGTTGCCTCGGTTTCCGATTCCAATGCCACCAACTACAACCCGTTCGCTGGGTGGGACGGCTCCGTCGCGCCCGATAGCAGAACTTGGTATGATGGTTGGGGCCAGTACGGTTGCCCCCGCTGCCGAGATTGTCGTCTTTAGAAACCGCCGTCGTTGTATTTGTGTTTCTTTCTTTTTCATCGCTGCTCTCCAAACCCATGGTCGTAGGAATACCGCTAAACTACCTGAACGCGGTTCAGGTCACCCTACAAGATAGTACCATAGATCGAGCCATAGCACAGGCTACTAGTGCTTTGCCACAGCTTAATTTTAGGGTAGTGGACGAGGCAACGAGTCCCGTATGCGACGCAAATCGCA
>JAYTVL010000170.1:0-2040 GCA_043744075.1 Pirellula sp.
CAGCATGCTGATTGTCATTCCAAGCCGGGCAAGCAATGAAATCAAATAGGCGACCTCTTGGTTCGATGAAACCAAAGTATTGGCCCACTGCCAAACCACTGCTCGATCGCAATCAGGAGTCACCAAGAAATTCATCAGGTACATGGCCCGGCCAATGTCTTCGGGATGCACAAAATCCTTAATCGGCCGATCCAAGAGTTCTTGGCGAAAGGGTGCGACGTCGACTTTGATCATCGCGTCATTTTCGGCCTGTTTGCCGGCAATATGCATTCGCTCCGTCAGGTCATCCATCCACGGTCCAAGTGGTGTCGGTTCCTTGGTCTCTACCGCTACCGTTGATTTTACTTCCATGTCGGTCGCAACCGTCGGTGGTTCGGGTTGAGGCAATGTACTGGGAGTACGCGTATTCCTGACAACCGTCCCCAACGGCGTGATGTTGATGGAATCGTCGAGTATCTGATGGAGTCTGCGGATCGCTTGCCAGTCGTTGGCTTTTGTTGCCGCCTCTTCGAATTGGACACTCAGGCGTTTGGCTTTGGCCATGTCGCCCCGGAGTCGAACCAAAGCAACAAGACGAATCCCAGACTCCAGCCATTTCGTGATGGCCTTGCTCTGTTTGAGTGATTTGTTCCAGGCAAGAATCAATTTTTCGGCTTCGTTCCATTCCTGATTCATGATGTGTTCGAGCGATGTTAATAAATCGACATCGAGGTCGTACTCAGGGCATTCCCCACGCGGCGGAAGGTTCTTCAATAGCGTTCTTGTCGTCTCATCCATCGGTAGACCTTCGATGAGGTCAAGCGTGTAACGTTCGAGCATGACGGCGACCTGAGCGCCTGGGGGATCATTGACGCTGGTCGCAAGCGCCAGTTCGGCTGCTTGCTCCAGTTTGGACCTAGCGGAGTCATGTTGCCCTTCCAAGATATCCATGGTTGCTAAGCGCAGCATGGCAAGCCATCGACGATCACCGCGTTCAGGAAATTCGTTGTCTTGATTGAGGACTTGCTTGCAATGGTATCGAGCCAGTTCGTAGTCATCGGCGGCGGTATGCGTATCGCATGCGTATTCTCGAAAGCACTGAATGCAGGATAGCTTGCCAATGCGGTGACAGACTTCGATGCCTCCCGTCAGGCATTCCTGCATCCCTTCGGAATTGTATCCATCCAGCGCTCCAGTCGCTTCGGCAAGAACCTCGTAAGCGCAAGCACCCATCGAGTAGATCAAGTTTTCATATTGGTCGAGGTCCAACGAAGGCTCGATTTTTCTTGCTTGCTCTTCGTCTTCGAAGATAGCGATAAGTTCGACCGCACGCTCGCGGACTTTTTCGAACTGGAGCAGTCTTTGAGACAAGGTCATTTGAAAGAAGGTACCGAAGACATAGAACCCGAGTTGCCCCTCCGATTTAGCTCTGGAGCGAAGTTCACCGTAAAGCTTGTAGGCTGAAGCGCAAAAAGCGGATTCCATCAAATCGCCCGCTGCTTCGTTGATGCCCGACAGTTCTTTTTCAATCGAGTCTTGTTTGGTTTTGTCTTTTTTTGCCACGCATCAGGCCTTGGAAGGGATCGGGGTGTTCCTGCAACTGGCTAGATTGTAGCGACTTGTTCGCTTCGGCCAGGACGGCTGTGATTTAAGGCGAGGGGCAGTTTGAAATCTACCTAGGAACTGGGTGGCACGGGTGGCACGTGTGGCACGTGTGGCACGCTCTGAGGTACGAAGGGCGTGGTGAATCGCAAGAATCCTTTGCCATACTTCCCACGCCCATCGCTAGTCGCTTTGGGCGTGCCACACGTTGGCTAAGCACCCACGCACAAGTTATTGGGCCTAATTCGTTTAACGGCGAGCCGCAGGCGTAGGCTAATTACAAGATAACCGACGCCTACGGCTAGCCGTTAAACGGAAAAACTCATGCATCAGTGCTTAGCGTGCCACACGTTGGCTGGCTGGATTGACTAGTCATCTCGCATTGAGCCATCGGGATTCGCCTGCCAAACCTGACCGGTCTCCAACTCCATCGCAGTTAGCCACTTGCCACCGTAACAG
>JAYTVL010000171.1:0-2039 GCA_043744075.1 Pirellula sp.
TTCGTTTCGTTGTGAAGAAATTTTTCTCGATGATCAGAATCCTCAAACATGGCGGTTTGCGAGGCTTCGAGAAGTCCATATTGGATGGAGAACTCCAGAACGCCATACAAAACGTGGCGACGACCCGCTTGGTCAATGCCGATCGCCTCAAAACACCAAATCTGCCTTCCAAACAGAGAGTCCGATTCGTCTACCAAATGAACGCAGCGAAGATTTTCGATGCGGGATTGGTCTGGGCAAAACTCTCGCCGAGTTAAACAACGATGAGCATGCTCCGATGCGGCCTGCCATATCTGACGTGAAAACTGGATTTTGTCTGCTTCAGGAGTCATCGTTTCGATTCCTTCGTAACTAAAGGTGCGTCTTCCGCCTTTGACGCACTGCTAATTTTGAGTGACACTTCATTATACGTAGAGTCGTCTTTGCGGTCAGTGCCAGTTTGCAACTTGCAACCATTTTTCTTGAAAATCAAGCCTAAGTGTTTCCCCAACCGGTCGCTTTGAGATACGCTGAACACGGATTTTTGCCTTTCAAAACCACACTTTTGGGTGGTTTAACTATCGTCGAATTGCTCGCCGGAGCGTGGCAGGCTTTTCTATGGTGTTTCTCCCAAACTCACTTTTCGTAACGCATGTTTGAACGAAAAAGCCTCAAGTGGCCAATATTACTCGCAATCGTAATGATTGTCTTGCTGGTTGGGCTCACGGTTGGCTGGGTTTTGCTCAATGTCTTTGGGGCAATTACCAGCCAAAAGAGCTCTAACGTTTATTGGGCGTTGCTGAGCGTTGGGTCGGTGATGTTCCTGTTTGTCCTGGCCGGAGTGGTTTTGTACCTCATTTGGAGTATCCAGCAAATCAACCTTAATCGGCGTCAAAGCAATTTTATCGATGCCGTTACACATGAATTGAAGAGTCCGATTGCCTCCCTCAAACTCTTCCTGCAAACTCTGGGAAAGCGCAACATCGAAGAGGGGAAAAAACAAGAGTTTTATAGCTCGATGTTAGACGATGTGGAACGCCTCGATCAATTGATAACCCAACTGCTGAACGTCGCACGCTTGCAGCAAAAATTCAATTCGCCAGAACCCGAAACATGGGTTGCCATCGAATCGATATTGCACGCGTGCATTTCGAAGATCGCCAATCAGCACCACGTACCCTGCGAGTCCTTTGTTGTCGATTCGCCAGCCTGCGATATCTGGTCCCGCCAAGTGGACATCGAGATACTGCTGCGCAACTTGATCGACAATGCGCTGAAATACGGCGGGAAGCCTCCTTCGGTCCAAATCGTGGTGGAGTTTGATCCGCAATCCGATTCCGCGAAGATCACGATTGCCGACAATGGGCCTGGCATTCCCAAACACCTTCGAAAAAAGATTTTCCGACGCTTCTATCGAGCTGGCGACGAATTGGAAAGAACCAAACCTGGTACAGGACTCGGTTTGTTCCTCGTGCGTTCGGTTGTGCGTAGGCTCAAAGGCTCGATCCGGGTAGCTGACTTGCCAAAAAACAGCGGAACGCGATTTGATTTGGTACTTCCAAAAGCACGACTACGCCCCTCGGACGTCCCAAAAATTGACGGTGACTCCGCGGTTTCAACTCTCTAACCCTTCAGCGAAACAACATGCGAGCTCGGAAGCACATTCTCATTGTCGAGGACGAAAAGCATATTGCAACGATTGTTAAGTACAATCTTGAGGCTGAGGGCTACCGTGTGACGCTCGTCGACGACGGCCCCACTGCCATTCGTCTCGTTCAAGCAGATCATTTTGCCTTTGACTTAATGATCCTCGACTTGATGTTGCCTGGGATGAGCGGTTACGCAGTTTGCGAAACGATTCGCGACGAAAATATCATGATGCCCATTCTCATTTTGAGCGCGCGAAGCCTACCTGAAGACCGAGCCCGAGGATTTGATTGTGGAGCCAATCAATATTTGAACAAGCCGTTCGATCTGGATGAGCTGCTGGCGCGTGTCAAAAACCTGCTCAAACTCCATCCGCGTCAAAACCAGACGGTTCCCTCTGCTTCGCCGACCAA
>JAYTVL010000172.1:0-25248 GCA_043744075.1 Pirellula sp.
ATCACAACATGGGCCGCAAACCGTGGGCTAGCGCCCTTCGGCTAATCAGCCGGAACGCGCTAGCGTCCGGTTCAGCCCGACTTATGATCGACGCTGGCATTTCGCACACACTTGGTGCAATTAGCGAAGCCTGCCGCATTGCACCGTTTGGAGTATGCGCTACGAATGCAGAGACGCAATGAAGATACTCTCCTTCTTTTCCAACTACTCGTGAAAGCTTTCCGAGAATCCTAATTGTACGGTTGTGGTTTTACTATTTGCGATTCTTTGACGAAGTTTCTGTTTTAGTCTTAAGTCGGCTTTGGTATCTTTCTCACCGTTGGATCAAGGCCAGATTGCCCAGCCTTTCAGACCCAGTTATGGCATCGATCACAACATGGGCCGCAAACCGTGGGCTAGCGCCCTTCGGCTAATCAGCCGCAACGCGTTAGCGTCCGGTTCAGCCCGACTTATGATCGACGCCCCCATTTATTACCGTTCCTTTAAGAGTATTCTTCGTATGAGTTTTGATTGGAGTTACAAACTATGGCATCGGTTTCTTCCCACTATACTGAACAACTAATTGGCAAGGGTTCCGCAGCGGTACTCAGTCGATTCGATCTCCCACACGAAACTCGTCCGGACACGAATCTGACTTTCATTAACGAAGTGGTTTCGAATTTACGATCGAGACCATGTGAATCGCGTGAGTTTCAGGCGTCAGTACATCGCGTGTTTGTCGAATGCAAACGATTGAGAGATCACCTAGGCCGCGACGAGTGGGCTAATTGCGTTAGTCGGATTCGAGAGTCGGAGTTACTTCCTCTCGTTCATCAAGATCCTTTCACCAATCGAGCCTTCAACAAACCGCGAGGTTACGCTGGTGACGCTGTAATGATGGATTACATCTACAGTTCCGAGGAGGACTGGCAACCGCCAAAATCAAGCCCTCTCGGTCAGGGAGTGTTTCAGTACACGACCAGTGCGGCTGCTTCTGCTGGAGTGCGGGCGAGACGTGAACATATCGCGGAGAAACTTGACGAAGTGGCCCGTAACAATATTTGCCCTGAAGTTATGGCTGTCGCGTCCGGTCACTTGCGGGAAGCTTTGATGAGCTCAGCGGTTCGTCGTCGAAGGTTTGGAAGATTCGTTGCGTTGGACGCAGATGCGGAAAGCTTGGTAGAGGTCGAACGGAGCGTTGGACGCTTTGGAGTTCAGTGTGAGTTGGCCGATATCCGAAAAATGCTGACAGGGCGAATGAATTATGGCACTTTCGATCTGATTTATTCGACCGGACTGTATGACTATCTCAAAGAAAAGACGGCTCAGAAGCTAAGTTGCCATCTGTTTTCGATGCTGAAATCAGGTGGAAGGTTGGTAATCGCAAACTTTTTACCAACCATTGATGACATCGGCTATATGGAGGCCTGTATGGATTGGTTTCTGGTATATCGCGATCGACTTGACATGATGGGACTGACTGAATTGATCGACCAATCTGACATGCGCGACATACAAGTCAGTGTGGAGGAAAACCAAAACATCATCTTCCTGGAAGTGACACGAGCGTAATCAAAGCCACATAGGTCTGGCTGTCCTTAGATGGAACTTACTTTGAGCCGCAACGCGCTAGCGTGCGGGCTGGAATCAGATGGTACTCACTTGAGTGCGGGCTGGAACCCACTTTGAGCCGCAACGCGCTAGTGTGCGGGCTTGATCGTTTTGAATCACCTTCGAATCCGGCCCTCATGCTAGCGCATTGAGGCTCAAAATTCGCAAAGTAAGTGCCATAGGGCGTTCCTCAGCCGGACACCGACCCAGTCAGAAGAGGAACATGCAGCGATCCATTGCTCGGACAAGCTAGAGCGGCTTTTGTCTTGAGCAGCTCATCCAGTTGATTTTCTTCATCAAGCTCGAATCGAATACGTCGCATTTCTTCTTCGACTTTCGCGAAAGCATCGATCAAATCCGGGTCGAAGTGAGTGCCGCGGCTCTTGTAGATGATTTCGGCAGCTGTTTCATGTGTGAAAGCCGGCTTGTAGACTCTCTTGGTTGTCAGCGCATCGTAGACATCGGCGACGGCAACAATGCGTGCAGACAGAGGAATGTCCTCACCTTTGAGTTGAAACGGGTAACCAGTTCCGTCCCACTTTTCATGATGTTTCAGTGCAATATCCAAAGCCATCTTCAGAAAGCTGGCTTCCGGATGGGCTTGAGCAGACGCACCAAGCGTTTCGCCGCCGATCAAAGTATGCCGCTTCATCACTTCAAACTCTTCGGGCGTGAGCTTGCCTGGTTTGAGCAGAACACTGTCTGGAATGCCAACTTTGCCAACATCATGCAGTGGGCTTGTTAGATAAATCAACTCTACGAATTGTGCATCGACGACGTTTTCAAACTTGGGCCAAGACATCAACTCGGTAGCCAAAACTTTCGAATACTCGCGAATCCGCTCAAGGTGGGTTCCAGTATCTTGATCGCGACTTTCAGCTAGTTTTGCCAGCGAGAAGATCATCATGTCTCGCCCCTCAAGCGTTAGTAGCCGCCGACCACCCTCCAAACGCAGTCGAAGTTCTTCGTGACGAAACGGCTTGCTCAAATAGTCGTCTGCGCCTGCATCGAGTCCTAGCAAAACGCTATCTGTGTCTGAATGACTTGTTAGCAGAATTAAGTAGGTGTACTGAATCGATTGTCTGTTGCGAATTGCACGACATAACTCAACACCATTTAGTTCTGGCATGTCGACGTCAGAAATAACGATGCGAGGAGTGTAGTACCGCATCTTTTCTAGGGCTTCTTTGCCGTTTGAGGCAAGCTCGACCGAATATCCGGATACGCGAAGAAAGTTGGCCAGAATCTCAAGTGCGATCGGATCGTCGTCGACGATCATAACTTTGAGTCCATTTGAATTGGAACTGGAGCTGGCTAACGAAGAGTTTATTGTCACAATGGAATCGGAGCCCCCGCAGCAAGTGCGTCCATTAAATTTTCAAAATGGTTATCTAAATCAGACCAGCGATGGTTTACCAGATCGCTTTGGTTGTTGCGTGCTGCCTGTTCGATTTCAAGAGCTGCATCCGATAGCGGTATGGCACACATGTTCGATGCCGTGCCCCGCAATTTGTGTGCAATTCGTGAAACCGAGTTCAAGTCGCCTTTTTCGATCGCTTCACTTAGCGAATTTTTTTCACTCGGAAGAGTATCCAAAAACGTGCTGAGCAGTTTTTCCACCAAAGCGCTATTACCCATACAGCGTTGCATCAAGCTTTCTCGGTCAATTGGCGGGGGCACCGCCGATTTTTCGCTGTTGACTGCCATAGTAGGAACGCGGAGATATGTGCGATTCGTGGTGTAGGAAAAACGCCGTCTGAAAGCTAGCACACAGAAAATGGCAAATAAGCGAAATGAATAACTGTCTAACTCTTTTTTTCGATTTTCGTATTTTTGCTCCCTATGTAACGACGTGCGGGGAATTCGATCGCGGAACAATCGATGCAATCGAGAAAATACAAAGAGTCGTTATGATCGATACCACTCGGATTCTGTTTCTAGGTCAGCTGACTATTTTGTGCTGCAAGGTAGCAAACGTGGGATGGCTCATGTCTCTCACATAAGTGTGCATGCCATATAGTTCGAGCCCGTGCCCATCTCGCAGGCACAACATGGTGGCAGCACATTGGCCGTCAAAGAATTAGGGTAGCGCCTATTTCGGCATCACGGACCAAACCTGTCGCGAGTCATTGCTATCGTCGATCCTCAATTGGCATCCATTCTAGCAATCATCTGTAGAGGTGATAGACTCTGACTATCAATTCAGAGTTCAATATGGACTCAGAGATGAAAACTAAACTTAGCGAGTATGTGAAAGTGGCAGAAGCGGCGGCAATTCTTGGGGTAACTCAAGGAACACTGCGAAATTGGGATGAAGCTGGAAAGTTGCCCATACAAAAACCCCGGCCAGCGGTTAACGACTGTTCAAACGAGCGGATTTCCAGAACTTCCTAAACGAAATCTCAGGACCGATGATGCCAACACCACCAAAGTAGCAACATAGGGCAACATGCCACGCGTATTTGACAACATTGATCAGACACTACTTCCTTCACTAAAGGAAACTCTTGCCGTCTCGGCGCGAGCAGATTTCTGCGTAGGTTACTTCAATCTTCGTGGGTGGAAGTCGCTCGACTCATTGGTTGATCAATGGAGTGGCAACGATGGTGAATGCTGTCGACTGCTTGTTGGCATGCAAGCTTTGCCGCAAAGGGAGCTCGAAGAGGCGTTCAATGTCATCCATTCCGAAGATGGAATCGACAATCAGACGGCCATACAAAAGAAACGTGAACTTGCAAGAGAGTTTCGTGACCAATTGATGCTTGGGGCTCCAACGAACGAAGACGAAGCTGGCCTTCGTCGTTTGAGCAAACAACTTAGATCTGGAAAGCTTCGCGTGAAGCTATTTCTTCGGCATCGACTCCATGCAAAGCTGTATCTTGCATTCCGACAAGATCCGAACAACCCAATCATCGGCTTCCTCGGAAGCAGCAATTTAACTTTCGCTGGATTGCAAAGCCAAGGTGAATTGAACATCGACGTCTTGGATCATGACGCCTGTGAAAAGTTGAAGAAGTGGTTCGAGGATCGCTGGACGGATCGTTGGTGCATCGATATCTCGAAAGAGCTTGCCGACATCATTGATGAGAGTTGGGCGAGTCCGGCTGATCGACTTCCTTATCATATCTACCTGAAGATTGCCTTCCACCTCGCTGAGGAAGCTCGCAGTGGGCTGAAAGAATTCAGCTTGCCACCGGAGTTCGAATCGATCCTTTTCGATTTCCAGACCGCCGCAGTTAAAATCGCTGCTCATCACCTAAACAAACGCGGCGGAGTCATGATCGGTGACGTCGTCGGTCTAGGTAAGACGATGATGGCGACGGCTTTGGCGAGGATGATCGAAGATGAGCAAGGTATCGAAACTCTCATATTGTGTCCTAAGAACCTCGAGCCGATGTGGCACGATTACCGCGAACGTTTTGGTCTGCGCGGCAAGGTGATGTCGACGAGCAGGGTACAGCGTGATCTACCGCACGAGCGTCGTTACAAGCTCGTGATGATTGATGAAAGTCACAATCTCCGCAATCGCGAGGGAAAGCGATTCGCAACAATCAATGACTACATCTCAACCAACGAATGTAAGGTCGTCTTGTTGACAGCGACGCCTTACAACAAGAACTATCTTGACCTGTCCAATCAGCTTCGTCTTTTTCTGAAGGAAGACGCTGACTTAGGAGTTAGACCAGAAGAGTACATTCGTCAGATTGGCGAGACGGAGTTTATTCGTCGCCATCAATGTAGTCCCAAGTCGCTTGCGGCGTTTGAGAAAAGCAATTTTCCTGATGACTGGCGCGAGCTCATGCGTCTTTACATGGTGAGGCGAACACGCACATTCGTGAAAGAGAATTACGCGGATGTAGATTGTGGTAAGTGCGGCACACGGATTCTTGCATGTGAGCCCAAATGTTCATCGTGCGATTCGTTGCGATCGGCAAATGCTCGTCCCTATCTTACTTTCAGCGACGGATCGCGAGCTCCATTTCCGACCCGCGTACCCAAGACTGTCCGATTTGAACTCGATGATGACAACCCTGCTGATCAGTATGCATCGTTGTATTCGGCTGCTGTTGTTCGTCGCATCAATCAACTTGAATTGCCGCGTTACGGACTAGGCAATTACATCCACGAAACCCCGTCACAACCGCCGAAGCCGGCAGATGCTCGAATCATCAACGACCTGTCCAGAGCAGGTAAACGTTTGATGGGTTTTTGTAGAACCAATCTTTTTAAACGATTAGAAAGCAGTGGCCAAGCGTTTCTGCAGTCGATTGAACGGCATATCCTGCGAAATTTTGTTTACTTGCACGCTCTAGACAACCAACTTGACATCCCAATCGGTTCGCAGGATGCATCACTTCTCGACTCGAGTTTTCATGACGAGGAGTTCGAGCTTTTTGATGACAACTCGGAATCTAGCGATTCGAGCGAGATCGAAAGCTTAGCCGCTCACAATGAAAGCGACTACGCTGACGCTGCGCGGGTTGTGTACGGACTGTACGCAGGCAAATTCAGGGGCCGTTTCAAGTGGCTACCAGCCGATCGATTTGTGCCCGAGTTGGCTCGCGACTTACGAAGCGATGCAATGTCGCTTGTTAGTCTACTAAGGGAATGTGGCGCATGGAAATCCGAATCCGACGCAAAGCTGAATGCGTTGTTCGAATTGGTTTCGCAAAGACACTTTACTGAAAAAGTGCTGGTGTTCACCCAGTTTGCAGATACTGCCCACTACCTGAAGCAGCAGCTTGAAATTCGTGGCGTCGACGGCATTGGTGTCGTTACCGGTCAGACATCTGACCCAACAACATTGGCATGGAAATTCAGTCCGATCAGTAACGACAAGGCAAATCGAATCTCGCCAGATGAAGAATTTCGAGTTCTCATTGCTACCGATGTTTTAAGCGAAGGTCAAAACCTTCAAGACTCCGGCATCGTTGTCAATTTTGATATCCCTTGGGCAATCATTCGGCTGATTCAACGAGCTGGACGGGTGGACCGAATTGGTCAGAAGTGCGAAGAGATACTTTGCTATACATTTCTACCTGCCGCTGGGGTTGAACGCATCATCAATCTTCGTGGTCGTGTTCGCCAGCGACTTCAGGAAAACGCCGAGGTTGTTGGTACGGATGAAGCATTTTTTGAAGATGATCCCGCGCAACCTAGCTTGGTCGATCTCTACAATGAACAAGCGGGCATATTGGACGGTGAAGATGACACTCAAATTGATTTGTCGTCCTATGCGTTTCAAATCTGGGATAATGCAATCAAGGCTGATCCCTCGCTTGCAAACATCATTCCGAATCTTCCAAGTGTCGTGTATGCCACAAAGCATCACGACTCCAGTGTTGCACGCCCGGACGGTGTTCTCGTTTATGCACGCACGACCGAGCGGACAAATGCGCTCGCATGGTTAAACCAGAAAGGGGAAGCCGTCTCTGAATCGCAGTACGCCATTCTCAAGGCTGCAGCCTGCGAACCAGACACACCCGCGCTGCCACGGCAAGAAACCCACCATGAATTAGTTCGAAAAGCAGTCGAACTGATCGCGAATGAAGAGAAGCAATCTGGTGGTCAACTTGGTCGCCCGTCTGGAGCTCGTTTCCGAGTTTATGAACGCATGAAGCGATTTGTTGAGGATGTCAGAATGGATCAACCGCTCTTTCCAGTGAAAGACCTGGAGAAAGCGATTGGCGATATCTATGGATATCCGCTCCGACCGTTGGCAGTGGATATACTTAACCGATTACTGAAGACCGGGATCACTGACGACGATCTTTCGCATCGTGTTATGGAACTGCGAGCCGAAGGTCGCTTGTGTATCGTGAGTGGAGATGAAGATGATAAGCATCAAACACAAATCATCTGCTCTATGGGGCTTGTAACAAGTTAGTAACATCATGAATCTCAACTTCCAAAACACTCGACGATTGCTCAACGAATTCGATTTCGGTCGAGTGTTCGTCGATGAACTGGGCTGGTCGCGTCCGCCAAAGTCCAAATCGCCTCCGTCGATGGTCAAGGAAGAGAAGTACGACGTAAAGATCGTCGCAGAACTTGCCGGCGTCGTTGTTTGTGAAATCACTGGGCTCAATGGAATTCCCGATTCATCAACGCGCAAAGCAATTCATCGTGATATCGCCAAGCGGCTCCATGAGAATCTCCTGATTTTCGTCGATGCAAATCGCACGCAGAGTCTTTGGTCTTGGGTTAAGCGCGTCGACAAGAAACTAATCCCGCGAGACCATTTGTTCTGCAAAGGCCAGCCAGCCGATCTATTCCTGGGCAAACTGAACCAAATGGTTTTTGATTTGTCGGAATTTGACCCGGACGGAAATGTCAGTGTCGTTGACGTAGCAAAACGCCTTCAAGATGCGCTTGATATCGATCGAGTCACAAAGAAATTTTTTCGCGACTTTCAAGAGCAGCATATCCTTTTCCTGGAGCAAATCAAAGGCATCAAGGATGAACGTCAACGACGCTGGTATGCTTCCGTGTTGCTCAATCGGTTGATGTTTATCTACTTCTTGCAAAAGAAGCCGCCTGGATTTCTCGATGGCGGAAACCTCAACTACCTCCGCGACAAACTCGTTGAATCGAAGAAACGCGGCAAAGATCGCTACTACTCCGAGTTCTTGAAGGCACTCTTTTTCGAAGGATTCGCGAAAGATGGATTAGATCGCAGCGTTGAAGCCAAGAAGCTCGTCGGCAATATCAAGTACCTCAACGGTGGTTTGTTTCTTCCGCACATTATTGAACGCGAAAACACCAAGATCAGCATTCCCGACGTAGCTTTTGAAAACCTGTTCAATCTGTTTGAGCGTTACAGTTGGCATTTGGATGATACCTCAGGCGGGCAAGCTGACGAGATAAACCCAGACGTGCTCGGATACATTTTCGAGAAGTACATTAATCAGAAGGCCTTTGGCGCGTACTACACGCGTCCGGAAATCACGGAGTACTTATGCGAGCGAACGATTCATCGTCTAGTTCTAGATGCGGTCAAAAACTCAAGAATTGGTCGGTCTTATGAATCTCTCGCTGAACTATTGATTCACCTTGACGCTCCACTTTGTCATCTTTTGGTCGACGAAGTATTGCCAAGTCTCAGTCTTCTTGACCCGGCATGTGGAAGTGGCGCATTTCTTGTCGCGGCGATGCGAACATTGATCAACATCTATTCAGCGGTGATTGGAAAAATCAAGTTTCTAAAAGACGTTGAATTGACCAGATGGTTAAAGAAGATCGAAGCGGAACACCCAAGTATTTCCTACTACATCAAGAAGCGTGTCATCACAGACAATCTCTATGGCGTGGACATCATGGAGGAAGCAACCGAAATAGCTCGCCTGAGATTGTTCCTTGCCCTCGTTTCATCGGCCCGAACGGTGGACGACCTGGAACCACTCCCCAACATCGACTTTAACATTCTACCAGGAAACTCGCTCATTGGACTGATTCACGTTGACCCCGACCGCTTTGCAAAACCTTCTAACGGAAAACTGATCACGAAGAGTTTCCTGGACGAGCAAATCGCGGATGAGTACAGAACCGTGCTCAAGGATAAGAACGAGTCCCTAAGACTCTATCGCGAGCATTCGTTCAAACGATCCGATGACGCTGCGGGAAGTCAGGGCGAAAGGCTTTTGATGCTGCGTGATGCGATTCAGAAAGTGCGCAAAGATTCGTACCAGAAGCTGAACTGGATTTTGAAAGGTGACTTCGATGAACTTGGTATCAAGTACGAAGCGGCAACTTGGGATATTACTCTTAGCAAAGCTGGAAAACCAAAAAAACGCAACGTGACCGAAGCAGACCTCGTTAAGCTGCGCCCATTTCATTGGGGCTTCGAGTTCGATGAGATCCTCAACAAACGCGGTGGCTTCGATGCCATTATTACCAACCCGCCCTGGGAAATCTTTAAGCCCAATGAAAAGGAGTTTTTTGAAGAGTATTCGGATGTCGTCACCAAGAAGAACATGACCATTCATGAATTTGAAGCTGAGCAAGCCGAACTGCTCAAAGATACTGAAATTCGCGAGGCCTGGCTTGATTACTTAAGTCAGTTTCCACATCAATCGGCGTTCTTTCGATCAGCCCATGAATACAGAAACCAAATCAGCGTCGTCAACGGAAAGAAAGCGGGTACTGACATCAATCTGTACAAGCTGTTCGTTGAGCGGTGCTTTCATCTTCTTCGTCCCGGAGGCGACTGCGGTATTGTGATCCCGAGCGGCATCTACACCGACCTGGGTACCAAGCAACTTCGAGAAATGCTATTTTCCGAGACCAATGTCACCGGCCTATTTGGTTTCGAAAATCGAAAAGAAATTTTTGAAGGCGTGCATCGAAGCTTCAAATTCGTGGTCCTCACTTTCTTGAAGGGCGGCAAAACCGAAAATTTCCCGGCCGCATTCATGCGAGTCGACGTATCGGATCTCGAGCGTTTCCCAAGCTCCGATGGGCTTTCTATCTCTCTTGAGTTGATTAGACGTCTATCGCCTGATTCCTTGTCCGTGTTGGAGTTCAAGTCGGAGATGGATGTCAAGATTGCTGAAAAGATGCTTCGTTTTCCACTTTTGGGTGAGGATTTGCCAGATACTTGGAACGTCAAGTTTACCGCTGAATTCCACATGACAAACGACAGCGATCTATTTCAAGCATCGCCGGGAAAACGAAGTTTGCCGTTGTATGAAGGTAAGATGGTCCATCAGTTCAATCATCAGTTTGCAGAGCCTCGATATTGGATTGATTCGAAGAAAGGACGAGAAAGAGTCCTTGGCAGAACGGAGGACGATGAGCAAAAGCTTCCCTACCAGGGTTTCCGCATTGGATTCTGTGACGTCGCTCGAAACACGGACGAACGAACGATGATCGCTACGGTTGTTCCGGAAAATGTGTTTAGCGGAAACACGCTGATCACCTCTGTCAATCCAACTAATAGCGCAGAGCTATTGCTCCTAATATCCATTCAGAATTCCTTCGTCTTCGATTTTCTTATTCGCCAGCGCGTTACCGCCCACTGCAACATGTTTTATGTCTACCAAATGCCCGTACCAAGAATGTCCGCGAACGACAAAGCATTTGGTACAATCGTCGCTCGCGCGGCGAAGTTGATTTGCACGACGCCGGAGTATGACGAGCTAGCAAATGAAGTTGGCATGAAGAGTCACAAGTCCGGCGTTACCGACACAAGCAAACGATCAGTATTGCGAGCAGAGTTGGATGGTTTGATTGCGCATCTCTACGGATTGACCGAAGCCGAGTTCGTGCACATCCTTTCAACATTTCCGCTCGTCCCGGACCCTATCAAAATCGCCGCACACAACGCTTACCGGGACGTAGAACGAGGAATACTGAAATGACCAAAACAAAAACAGACCGACTGAGCAGCTTTCGGATTAAGAATTTCAAAGCAATCCGTGATTCACAGGTGGTCAAATTGGGAGACCTTACCGCGTTGATTGGTAACAATGGTTCTGGGAAGAGCAGTCTTGTCGAGGGTCTACAAACCTTCAAGACACTAATATCATCTGGAATTGACGCCGCGTTCCAACTATGGCGTGGGATAGAAAACATTCGGTATAAGGGAGCGGCGAACAGATATACAAAGTCAGAGCAGGATGAGTTGAAATCAATGCAATCAATCGAATTCCAATTGAAGGGAAACGTTGAGGGAAGAGGTTTCACTTGTTCCAGCAAGATCAATGAGTCCGGTGGAATGAATGATCTGTTTTTTGAATCCGAGTACTATCAACGCGGTGATTTAGTTCTAGAGCGCGAACGGGATGAATTTAGGAGGTTTGTTAATAAGGAAAAGCAAAACGGTGTTCGAATATTTCCAATGTCCCATTCAATGCTCTCGGCAGAGCTCGGTGACACTGTTCGACGGTGGCAATTCTTGACGATGGAGCCTAGCGCCATGGGGCAACCGACTCCGCAAACTCGATATCGCGACAGAATTGAACTAGCTCCGAATGGATCAAATATTGCTGAGTATCTTTTGGAAATCCGAAGCGAAAACGCCGAGGATTTTCAAGGTATTATCGAGTCACTCAAATTTGTTTTGCCGTACGCAAGTGATCTACAGCCGACTATTTCCAGCGAACTGGGGCGAAGCGTGTATTTCCAATTGTCCGAATCTGACTTCAAAATTCCGGGTTGGTTGCTTTCCACTGGCTCACTTCGAATTATCGCGATCCTTGCTTGTCTGAGGCATCCAACCCCACCACCCTTGTTGGTGATTGAAGAGATAGAAAACGGACTTGATCCTCGAACGTTGCACTTGGTGGTGGAGGAGATTCGTGCGGCGATCGCATTAAGAAGGACTCAAGTAAT
The DNA here is from genome assembly GCA_043744075.1 of Pirellula sp. Classification (GTDB taxonomy): domain Bacteria; phylum Planctomycetota; class Planctomycetia; order Pirellulales; family Pirellulaceae; genus JBKCUI01. The sequence continues at coordinate 11,923 of JAYTVL010000172.1, forward strand.
TGTTACAACGCACTCCCCGTACCTGTTAGATTTGCTGGACCTTTCTCACGTCGTGATTGTTGAACGCATGGGCGGACAGCCGGTGTTTACTCGCCCAGATTCGAATGAACTTGGCGAGTGGGCCACGAAGTTTTCACCAGGCAAGCTCTACACGATGGGTCGCCTTTCGAGGAATGGCCAATGATCAAAGTAGGATTGTTGGTGGAAAGTAGTCGCATTGGCCTGGAAGCGATTGTGTGTCGCCGAGTTTGTGATTTGCTCGGATCTGAGATTGAGGTAGATATCGTTCCGATGGACAACAAGCGACGATTGCTGGAAGAATGTGGAACCGTTGCCGCTGCCTTAATCGCAGATGGATGCGAGCGAGTCGTAATCTTATGGGATGAACGTCCAGCTTGGCCATCTCTCAATGAAGCGCTTTGCTGGCATCGTGACAGGCGACACGCATTGGCACAGTTGGTTGCGGCCGAAGTTCAGATCAAACAAGCCCATTTGGTTTGTATCGAACGGGAGTTTGAATCATGGTTGATGTTTGACAATCAGTTGCTCAGCCGTGTCTTGTCGAGACCTACTCACCCAGTGAAATTCCCAAGGCAGAAACGTCCCGATAGGAACAAGAACCCGAAAGGTACTTTAGGATCAAAGGTCAAAGAGCTATCTAGCCAAACCTACGTCGACGTTAACTTTGCGCCGATGTTTGCACGAGAACTGAATTCTCTCAACCGTCTGCGCAGGTGCACAACTTTTCAGCGGTTTATCGCGAAGCTTACGGGAACGGATTTGTAGTAGAATCCAAATGACTGAACGTACTTTTCCAAATCTCAGAAACTTGGAAGCTGTCCAAGAAATCCTGCTTGCACTGCTGGATGAATTCTTGCTTTTATTCGACCACAACGATTCCGATGCGACGGAGGCTCAGCATGACTAGCCCTCCCTTGGATGATTCGCTAGTTGACAGTTTGCTGAGTCGCCCTGAGTCGATAACTTTCGATTGCAAACGACTGGGTAAGCTCGATAAAGTTCTTGAGATGGTGGTTGCTTTTGCAAATACGCGTGGTGGCGTGATCGCATTGGGACTGGAAGATCCAGACAAAGGGCACGGGCGTGATCGCGGCAATCAGAGTTCTTTTCTTATCGGCTCGGAAAAGAACTTTTTGGAAATTCGTAAGTCCCTTACAGGTAAAGAGTTATGGAAAATCTTCTTTTCCAAAATCGTTTTCCAAGCCAGTTTTCACCCAATTTTGAGGTGTTCCGATGACTGAACGTACACTCCAGATTCTACGCGACTTAGAAGCGGTTCGAGAGAACTTGTTGGCGCTTTCCGACGAGATTTGGCTTTCTATAGATCACAACGATGCCGATGCCCTGGAGGAAGGTGTTGAGTTCAAGCGAGCTTACAATGCCAAGCTGTCGGCGTTTGATGCGCTGTCTTCCGAGCGATCCTAAAGACGACGAAGTGGATTGGTGAAGTTGCTGACGACGAGCACCGGTTTTTCGTCGGTGGGTTCCATTCAGCGATGGAAAAAGGACTCTTCGAAATTTTGCTTGAGGGTAGCTGTCGAATTGTCCTTTGTCCGGCTCGCAGTCTTGATCGCCTTCGCATTTCTACCAGTTGGAAAAGAGCAATTGATTCTGGGCGGCTTGTTGTTGCTTCGTCGCTGCCGCCGTCCATTCGCTCTAACACTGCAAGTTCGAGTAACCAGCGGAATCAGTTGGTCGCAGAATTAGCGGGTCAAATCATCGTCACTTATGCTTCTGAGGATAGCCGTACGGAGCAGTTTGCTCTGGGACTGCTTCAAAGCGGGAGGGAAATTCATTGCTTGCATACCGGGTGCAAACGACTACTCGCAAGCGGCGCAAAAGTCATCGACACTGACTCTACTGCAGGGAGGATTCGTGAGTGATCTCCCTAAGACTCGAAGAGTGTATTAAACAGCATCGATTTAAAGAGTTGTTCATCGATGATCTCGGTTGGGACAACTTCAATTCGATCCAGGAGCTCGACATTGGAGATCAACACATCCGGCTCGAATCCTTCGCAGAGAAACGCGGATTACGTGTTTTCTGTTGCAGCTTGCAGGGGAAAGTGTTGCTATTCTTGCTTCGAAATAGTTACCAAGATGTTCTTAAACACAGGAGTTCGCGACTTAGGGTCTACTTTTCTCGGAACCAGCACGTTTGACTCGGGAAAATACATAACGGCATTTCCTTCACGGATTTCCTCGAACGCACGTGCAAGGATATTTTGCATACTACCCACATCACTACTGACCGTGACGATCTGGTCGTTTAAGAGCCCCATCCGTTCCATGTCTTTTGGATTGATTAGGATGACATCGCGGCGATCCTGATGGCGATACAAATCGTATTCTTCGTAAACAACTGTGTTGAATTGACCTTCGCTTCGAACCGTCATCATTCGAAGTTGGTTGTCGCTGAGATGAGTCAGTTCGGGGAGTCTGTGCGAGAAAAGGTTTGCTCTCCCGTCTCGTGTATTGAACTTGGGCGAGTGGTACGTTCTACCGCCCACTTGAAATTCCTTTCCCGTCTTTGTGATCGAATCAATCTCTTCGTAGCCTGGTACAACTTTGGAAATCCAATTACGAATTGTATTGGAATGTTGCATCTGCTCCCAATCGAATGGGGTCGAATCACCAAGAATTCGTTTGCCAATCTCGGCGATGATACTCACCTCGCTACGTGGTCCGGGCAGCCGCCTTGGACCTCCATCGCTGAGACGTACGTAGTTGAACATCGATTCCTGGGTGGTAGGTTCGGGCTCTTCGTCACGCGCCAAAACGGGCAATACAATCGTCGTCTTTGCAAGTCCGCGACCATGACCAGTATTCATGGTTGTATTCAGCATGACGAGCAGGTCGAGGTTGGCAAGTGCGCTGTCCGCAAATTGCGAGTCCGGATTCGATCCGTATAGATTCCCACCAAGACATAGACCGAACTTCAGTTGGCCGTCCTTGGCCGCTTCCAAGCATTCAAGCGTATCGCGCCCCTTGGTCGTCGGGAGCATCACTCCAAATTTGCTAGTAAGATTTTCAAACAGCTCGTCCTTGAGCTTTGGAGTGCCCCCAACGGAACCTATACCCTGCACATTCGAGTGGCCGCGAATAGGCATGACCCCCGCGCCCTTGCGACCAATCATGCCTCGCATCAACGCGAGATTCGCAATCGCTTGAACATTTTCAACGCCGTGCGCGTGATGAGTGATTCCCATCGTCCATGAAAATACAGTTCCTTTGCTCTTGGCGTATACCTCAGCAATCTCGCGAATCGTGGGCTCGTCAATTCCGCACTTTCCGCAAATCTCGTTCCAGCTAGTATTTTCCAATCCCGTCAAATACGATTCGACACCGCTACAATATTTGTTCAGGTACTCAAGGTCATGTTTACCCATCTCCACGATCGCTTTAGAAATTCCGGTGAGCAAAGCTAGATCGCCGCCAATATGGGGTTGAACATATTGAGTTGCGATTTTGGTACCGAAGAATAAGCTCATTGGATCACTTGGAACTTTGAACTTGACGAGCCCAAGTTCACGCATCGGATTGATGACAACTATCTTGCCTCCCCGCCGCTTGAGATGCATCAGTGTCGTCATTAAGCGAGGGTGATTGCTGGGTGGGTTGCCTCCAATGATAAAAATCGTATCGCAATCGTCGAGGTCTTCTAAGACAACGGTTGCGGTTCCTGTTCCAAGTGCTGATTGCAATCCGACGCCGCTGGCTTGATGACAATAGTAGCTGCAATTGTTTACGTTGTTTGTGCCGTAGAGTCTCGCAAGTAACTGCAATAAAAACCCTGCTTCATTGCTGCTGCGACCGCTAAAATACCAGAACGATTCGTCGGGTGAGAGTTGCTGTAACTTCGCAGTGATACGGTCAAAGGCTTCATTCCATGTGATAGTTCGGTAATGTTCTTGCCCTTGTTCGAATAGGATTGGCTGAATGAGTCGACCACTGGTCTCCAACTGGCGCGGAGACCAATTGCGGATCTGAGCGATCGAGTGTTTTGCCCAAAAGTCAGCGGTGATTGCCGGTTGCATGTCAGCCGCCATGGCTTGAATCGACTTTTTGCAAACTTCGGGAAAGGCCCCTTTTTCGTTTACCATGCCTCCATGCTGGCCACCCATGCCAAGCGCACAGGTCTTGCACGCATTACGCGATCGCAACGCTCGATACAATCGCCACAAGCCACCTGATTCGAATCCCTTTCGAAAGGTGTATCGGATTGCCTGCCAACCGCCGCCCGCTGATAGCCTTCTCATACTTGAATGATCGCCTAACAATTAATTGTGGTTTCCATCGAGACTGCAGTGAACAGAATAACCTGCTAACATCGTACTGAAAAGTTGACAAACTCGTAGCTAGGTTCAGACTCAAATCTTTCGACGCATTTGATTTGGCCCGACATCGACGTTTTTACAGCTTCAACAAAGGAATCGATCTCGCCCTTTTCCGCCTCCACGACGATTTTGACCCGTCCGTCTTCACAATTCTCGACAATGCCTTTGACAGCAAATCTCTTTGCAATTTCGTTTGCAGTAAAACGAAATCCAACCCCCTGTACTCGGCCGGAGAAGAACAGAATCGCGCGAATCATTCGGATAAAATTCCTTAATCGATCAATTGATTGCAACCAAGTAACCAATAATTGCACCAACCAACAGAGCTGGCGGAAGCAAGATCGCGATGGTAAGTCCAATTACCATTCCGTTGCTGGCTCGGTTTCTTTGGCGGGATGCATCGTTTTGAATCATAGTCAGCGGATCTTCGCCGTCCACTTGCATACTTCGCGAGTCAGACGACATTTGATTTTCCAGTGAATTGCGTTGCAATGCATTGGATTCGTTAGAATGAACAGACGCATCCTGTGCGAACTCCTCTTGAGCGACCGAATCCGGGTCAATCGATGGCGGCGGTGGCGAAGTCCATGGCCCTCGCGTCATTCTTGGTTGTGTTATTTGTGACGAGTCCAAGGCCCAAGGCTCAAGTCTCGCAGCAACTTCAGCGCATGTCTGAATCCGCTTGGATGGGTCTTTGTCCATCATTTCAGCAATGATGTCAACGAATTCTTCGCTGATGTTCTCAGCAAATCGGCGAGGATGAAAGGGCGTTTCTTCCAAGTGGCGACGCACCTTGCGAGCGGTATCCCCGCCGGGGAACGGTACCTTGCCGCAAACCGTGTAGTAAAGAGTGCAGCCGAGCGAGTAAACATCGCTAACAGGTCCGACAGCAAGCGGCGTCCGAATTTGTTCAGGTGAAAGATAGTCCGCAGTGCCGACTATCTTGCCCGCTCGCGGATCATCGACGAGGTTGGCTGTAAATGCAGCAAGTCCAACATCAGATACCTTCGCCATCCCCTCTGGAGTAACAAGGATATTTCCAGGCTTGACGTCTCGATGCACCATTCCTTGTTGGTGAGCATACTCGAGTCCGTAAGCCGCTTGCATGATGATACTGGCAGCTTGTTCTTGAGGAAGTGGTCCTTTTGCCTTAATTAATCGCCGCAAGTCCATTCCCGGAACATATTCGGTTACCAAGTAGTGCGTCGTACCATCTTGGCCTGCATCATAGGCACGGACTAGGTAGGAACAATCCAGTTTCGCTTGAAGTCGAATCTCGCGAGAAAAACCGTCCAGAGTCTGCGGCGTTACTCGACCAAATGGCAACGTTTTGACCGCACACTCGCGTCCCATCACCTTATGGATTGCCTTGAAAACGTGCCCCATCCCCCCCTGGCCAATGAATTCAGTGATGACATATGGCCCCAGCGTTAATTTGATCCGCCCGTTACTGAGTTGCTCGGCTTGGTATTCCGTAAGCGCTCCCTGTTCGATCAAAATCGCTCTTAGCAACTTGTCTTCTACAGCTGTTGGGAGAGGTTGTGGTTCCGTAGCGCAGCGGAAACGGTACAATCGCATGCAATACTCCCATTGCGGAGCTTCAATCAGACCGCTGGCTTGCGCCGCCCTCCGAAATTTCGATTCCAACTGAAATTGCCTCAAATAAACGCTTCGTACTCGATTTGTTGTGCTCTCAACGATTGATTCTAACACCTGGTTTCCCAAGTCGCACTCGCTTTTTCAAAGCCATGCCAATTCAACTATTCCAGATCCAGTTTCCTTTTCAAATCCCTGGCATTTGCATCCAGAGACGGTCGGGGCGATTCCATGAAGCTGATTGAATTGCTGGGCGATCCAACGTGGCTTTTTGATCTTGGGTTTCCCATTCAGCAGCTTGATAAACACATCGCTCATCCACAACACTTGGAATGGCGGCTTGGAGATGATTATCAAATTCTCTCGTTGAACTCACTAAATGGAGGGAAACGATTTGCTGAAATGTCAATTGCATGGAATAGTGATGGACTTTTTTTTCATTCGATTCTGAAAGCACCTGGAGGAAAGACAAGCCGTTCCGAGGCTGCCAGTGTATCCTCTAAATCGGTTCTGCTCTCGTTGTATATCGATACTCGTTGGAGTCCAGGCGTTCATCGTGCAACATCCTATTGCCATCGATTCGATTTTATTCTCAAGCGTCCTGCAAGTGCTGAACCAATGGCTCGAGGACATGGAGAGCTAAACCCAATCCAACGAGCTCGCGCGGCCCCAGCCGCAGTACATCCCAGCGACATTTTCGTCGCCACCGTCGGACTAACGGACGGTTATGAGATTAAGGCATACTTGCGTAGCGACACTTTAACGGGATATTCCCCGGAAGAATTCCAAGAGATTGGGGTTTTTTACACAATCAACGATTCCGTATTTGGCAATCAGATCATGGCCAGAACGCTACAAAGTCCCTATTTTGAAGACCCAAGCGTTTGGTGTCGCGGTAAACTTACGAATTCAGTGAAGTAGGCATGCCGCTTGCGAAGAGTAAATACGAAGGGTAAAGAGGTCGTCGTAGCATAGGCATCTGCCTGTAGGGATTACTCATGAATACTCAGGCTGGAAGCCTAAGCTACGTCGAAGCCAAAGCTACGACTATGGATGATGACTCAATCCTAATTTGACTTCAATCCGACGGTATTCACCGCGATTACTTTGTACTGATGAATCTTTCCGGCTTCGACCTTCGTGTCAGTGAAACGCATTTGGACGAGCGGCTGTGAAGGTGTGTCGCTGTATTGGAGAGTTTGGAAAATAGGACGACCGTATGGATTCTTGCCTACCTCAGGAACGTTGGCAAGAAACTGGCCGTCCCGCTCGATAACGAAACTGGCAAGTCCGCTTTCTAGGTCTGCCTCCGCGTCCCAAGTTAGAACGCCGCCCCGACTGCGAACGTTGGTTGGCGCAAGAGGCGGCGTGAAATCGACCACCGATGTGTCCTTGACGTATTGGGTCCAAGCTTGCGCAATGGCTTCATTCGGCAACCAACAAGACTCTTCAACTCGACCTACGTACCTATCGGCAGCGACTGGCGTTTTCCCAACTGCATCTGCGACACTTTCATCGCCGACACTTAAAGGAACAAGCCATGCGTCCTTGGCTGACATTAGCCTTAAGGACTCACCATTTTTGTTAGGCAATCGGGCTGCAAGGCAAGCGTCCAGCCAGGGAATTGCAAGATATCGTTGATTGCCGCATTCGTGACTAGACAAAGGATCGACGGCCACACAAACAAGTCCACCTTTTGTACGCAGTCCCTTAAAAAAAGTTTCCACGCCTCCCCAAACTCCCGCAAACCGACCATCTTTCACAGTGACACCTTCCTTTGTTCCCAGGTTACACATCACTGGCACCTGACAAGCAGCATCTGTGATTGCATAAGGCGTAGGTTTCCCTTCAGAAACTTTTAGCGGTGGCACCCCCGAACGCAGCCATGCAGCCGCTACTCGTTCGGGATGAAGCAAAACCATTCCACCTGCCCAATGCCCGCCGCCACTGTGCCCCCAAATAGCCCAAGGGACAGCTGAAAGTTCAGGGTGACCTGATTGAGTGCCCAAATCGGCCAGAGACTTTTGAAACGTGGCGTCGGAACCATTTCGAGGATCACACCACAGTTGGCAGTTCTCTTTCTCCGGTTGCTCATACGCTGGCCCCATCAATGCACAATCATGCTTTCTAGCGAGTGCTTGCCAGTGAAGATCAAAGGCGCCTGTCAGCCCCGATTTGCACGATCCATCTCCACAACCATGTTGGTGCACGATCAATCCACGAAGCGTTTTGAGTCCAGGTGGAATCCAAACAGCGTAACTCACCGGATATACCAGCTCACCCGGCTTTTCCGAGGCAACATATCGGACTCTGTAGTAAGGCGGTTCAGCCGGCGGAGGATTGTCGTATGGTGCCACTTGAGCTGCTAGCGAACCAGAAAAGACCAGTAGTAGCAGTACGGAGTAACACAAAGTGCAGTAGTGGTTCATATTTTATTGTTTCCAGTCGATCCTAAGCACCCATGAGTAAGATTCTTCGTTTAACCGCGTGGGCACCGCCCCTCGCTTTCGATTGAAAAACGCGGCCCGATGGGCGCGCGGTTAAACGAGTTACTTAACTGCGAACACGTTCTTCAAGTGGCAAGACGATCGATTATCACATATCTTACGATGGCTTGGACAGTGGTTTGCTGACAAAAAAACGGATATACTTGTTTCCTAGTCCTCACAACAGCAAAGGAAATATTTATGACCAAGGCTACGAACGCTTCCCGCAGAGAATTCGTTTTGAAGAGTGTTGCTGCTACAGTTGCAGCCGCCACGATCGTAAAATCGCACGTGCTTGGACGCGAAGGAGCGATCCCTCCGAGCGAAAAAATCGCTTTCGGAATTGTCGGCATTGGGCCGCGTTGTACTTATGACGTAAAGGCGATGTTGCCGTTTGCAGATGTGCGATGCGTTGCCATTGCCGATGTTCAGGCGACGCGGCGCAATGCCGGAAAGAAATTGGTCGACGAACATTATGGAAACGCCGACTGCAAGCTCTATCGCGATTTCCGCGAACTTTTAGGCCGTAAAGATATCGACGCGGTCTTGATCGCAACAGGCGATCGGTGGCACGCCGCAGCATCGATTATGGCCGCAAAGGCGGGTAAAGATGTTTATAGCGAAAAGCCCTGCGGTATCACGATCGCCGCTTGTCAAGAACTTGCGGATACGATGCACCGTGAGAAGCGTGTCTTTCAGGCCGGAACGCAGCGTCGTAGTGTCCCTAATTTTCAAAAGGCAGTCGAATGGGTGCATACTGGGAAGCTTGGGAAACTGCACACAATGCACGCTTCTGTCTATATCCCTGTACTCGACAATACTTGGCTTCCCAGTCAACCAACCCCAGCACGAGATGTTGTCGATTGGAATATGTGGCTCGGTCCAGCTGCGTGGCGTCCGTTCAATCAAGCCTACTGCGATGGCAAATGGCGAGGTCAGTGGGATTTCGATTCAGGTGCAAAGCTGTTGGATTGGGGAGCCCATACGGTCGATCTCTGTCAGTGGGCGAACAAAGCGGATGGCACTATGCCAATCGAGTACGAGCCAACGGACAAGAACATCGTTTGTCATTATGCAAACGGCGTTAAGTTAATTATCGATTTCTTGGCGCAACCCTTCGGGGATCGTTCGCCGCACTACATTACGCGGCTTGGCACTTGCCCCGTTCGATTTGTCGGCGACGCCGGATCGGTCGAGACCGGCGACTCTGGCGAGATTGTGGCGCAGCCTGAGTCGTTACTGCAAGAGATTCCAGATAAGAACAAACGGGTCCTTGGACTGGATGTTTCCGCACATGCTCGAAACTTTTTTGACTGCATTCGTTCTCGAGGTGTAACAGCAGCCAATGCAGATGTGATGCGTCGTTCCCATATTGCTTGCCATGCTGCCGCAATCGCATGGATACTAAATCGCAAGTTGAAAATCGATCCGGTAAAGGAAGAATTCATCGGCGATGACGAAGCCAACATGCTACGCAGTCGCCCATCGAGGATGTGGGATTTGCCTTGAACAGCATCCTGAATGGGAAGAAGAAGTGAAATCAATTCGTCGCCCGTGATTGAGGACAACTCAAAGCGATGTGTTTGCCACATTCAGCCTCGTTGCTCGCAATGATTACGTGGCATGTTTTCAACATGCCCCCGGCTTCACGCCGGGGGTTCTGACCATCTTACTAGAGGCTCGGCAGCCCCAAGATCGTCCGCTAAAAAAACGATAACGTTGGATTTGCCTTGAACAACATCCTGAATGAAAAAAGGGAAAGCTATCCCTAGTAGACCGAACAAAAGCGACTTTAAGACCACTAAATTCACCTCGAAATGGTTCTGTGCGAATCAAAAAGTGATTTTAGGTAACGCTAGGGACCATGTCAATTGTGGTGATCACTGAGAAGTGTCTGTCACTTGCTATCCCCGCAGATGGTCCATTTCTTTCCGTTTTTGTTGTTGCCCTTTCATTCAATTGCTAAAATACAAAAAGATTGCGAGATCATGCGTCCAAGGAATTGCTGGATCTGCTCGGTACTCTGCAAATCTGTTAAAACTGTTTTCTCAAATCAATTTGTCCGTTCAGGCGAGGGGAAATCATGAAACGAAGAACAGGGAAATTCAAAGCATTTACGCTAGTTGAGTTGTTGGTTGTGATTGCAATCATCGGAATTTTGGTCGGACTGCTGCTCCCGGCAGTACAAGCTGCTCGCGAGGCTGCACGGCGAATGCAGTGCACGAATAATCTCAAACAAATTGGGTTGGCTATGCACAATTACCATGATGCCCAAAAGCTGTTTCCACCGGGCATAGTTCAACAGATTGCGGATCCAGATTTTCGGCTCACGGATAACAACGTTGCGAACCCAGTGGAAAGCTGGGCATGGGGAGCGTTTCTACTTCCTTACTTGGAACAAAGTAGTTTATACGAACAAGCAGGCATTGGTCGGGGCGAGTTACTTCAGAGAGTTACGAATCTTGCTTCGACTCCCTTGTCTTTCTATCGCTGTCCAAGCGACAACGGCCCAGCTCAACGAGGAAATGGAGGGTTTACGCCAAGGTACGCAACCTGGGCGCTTTCCAATTACAAAGGCAATTGTTCTCATGCGGGCTGCGGAATTGATGGATCGACAGGGTTGTTTTGGCGAGCTGGCTTCTCAAACTCGGGGACTGGAGTTGTCGTTCCACATAAGATAGGAATTCGGAACCTGACCGATGGAACTAGCAACACAATACTTGTCGGTGAAATCTGCTTCATTCGAAATAACTTGCGGTATCAAGCGGCCGTCTGGGCTGGATGTCTTCAAGGCCAACAAGGTAACTGCGTTGATGACGTTCTGGCTTCCGGACGAGCGGCCATCAACCACACCGTTAACAATAGCGATCAATTGGCTGAGAGCTTCAGCAGCCATCACACGGGCGGCGTAAATTTCGTGCTTTGCGATGGTTCAGTACGTTTCGTTTCGCAAAACATCGATTACGTATCGAACGGGGACAGTAATTCAAGTGTGGTGGACAGCACCTACGAGCGATTATTGGCTCGCGACGACGGCCAAACCATTGCCGATTTCTAGAACACTTGGTCAACTGAAGACGGACATTTGAAATTATGCGAATCACCGGTAATATGTTTGCGATTTTGATCGCCGCGACCCTCCTAGGATGCGGCGGCGATCATCCTGAAGTTGGTTCAGTCAAAGGTAAAGTAACTTTAGACGGTTCGCCACTAGCCAAAGCAAGAGTCATGTTTCAGCCGTCACCAGGACGTGCTTCGAATGGTACGACTGATGATCAAGGGAATTATTCGCTTGACTATCTGGATGGGGTGAAAGGCGCAATGATAGGCCAACACAAAGTCATCATTCGAACGGAAATACCAGGCGAAGACGGCCAACCTCCCATTCAAAAGGAAGTACTTCCGAAACGATTTCACGATCAAACCGTATTGGCTGCGGAAGTGAAAGCTGGCTCGAATACCCACGATTTTACTTTGGAATCAGCTGCGAGTGGCAAGAAGAAGTACTAGGCCCTGTTTCTAAGCGTAGCATAGGCATCTTGCCTGTGGGATTTCTCATGAATACTCAGGCTGGAAGCCTAAGCTACGTCGAAGCATTCGAAAAAACCTAATGGTTGTTTTCGACTATCTAATGGTATCAAACGCTTTGATCGTTTACATTTTGATTCTAATGTAAATTGAGATTCCTTTCCGATCGACCCGCCGATGAAAAACCCGCCGATTCGCTACTTGCTCGTGGTGGGCACGTTTTTCCTTTCGGTACTGTTGTACGTCGATCGAGCTTGTATCTCCACTGCCAAAGATGCGATCGTCAATGACTTGGGGCTCAGCGACATTCAATGGGCGTGGGTTCTCGCCTCTTTTGCATTCGGCTACGCGCTGTTTCAAACTCCGGGCGGAATGATGGCAGACCGACTCGGCAGCCGTGGTGTTTTAACCGTTGTTGTTTCAGCTTGGTCGGTATTTACCGGCATGACCGCACTTGCGTGGAGTTTTTCTAGCTTGCTCGTGATTCGGTTTTTATTTGGGGTCGGGGAAGCGGGTGCGTTTCCTGGAATAGCCAAAGTCGTATACGCCTGGATTCCTGTCAATGAACGAGGGCTTATCAAGGGAATCAATTTCTCAGGTTCACGCATCGGTGCCGCGATCGCGATGCCATTGATTTCCGCTTTAATCGTTGGGTTCGGGTGGAAACTGACTTTCTGTGTCTTAATGCTCGTCGGATTTGCGTGGTCAACTTTCTGGTGGAGTTGGTTTCGAAACGATCCCTCCGAACACGCCAGCATTTCCGATGAAGAGCGGGAATATATTCTTGCGAAACGGCAACAAGATGTGCCGGACAAGTCCGCTATATTCAAAGGGCAAGTTCCGCAGCCACTGACTGTAGCTATGTTGTTTAGCTCGGCGAGTCTCTGGTTGATGATGATTCAATATTTCGCGAGCAACTTCACTTTCTTTTTTGCCTTGAGTTGGCTCTACCCATACGTGAAAGATACGTACAATCTAGGGGCGATTGCGGCTGGCTTCGCGGCAATGATCCCGTTGTTAGCTGGCGCGGTTGGCAATATAGTATCAGGAGCTTTGGTCGACTGCTTGTATCGATTAGGATGGTGCGGCTGGTCTCGGAAATTACCAGCCATTATCGGCTTCACGTTGGCTGCATTGGGCATGGTTATGAGTTTGCATCAAGCATCCGTGTTTTGGGCTGTTTTTTGGCTTTCCGTCGCAATTTTTGGATCTGACATGACGCTTAGCCCTTCGTGGTCTTTTTGTATTGATATTGGCGGTCGAAACGCCGGCGCTGTAAGCGGTACCATGAATATGGCTGGAAATCTAGGTTCCGCGATCACGGCCCTTGCGTTCGCATACATGGACAAATCGACGAAA
>JAYTVL010000173.1:0-25210 GCA_043744075.1 Pirellula sp.
ACGTAATTCGTCGCATCGACGACGTTGTTGATCGGCTTGACCCCGATCGCATTCAAACGCTTCTGTAACCAAAGCGGGCTTGGCCCGATCTTGACACCACGAATCAGTCGTCCAATGTAGCGTGGACATGCTTCTTCGAATTGGTTTTCAATAACAAGCGATTTCGAAACAACTTCGTCGATTGTTTTGAGTTGCGGCGATGGAAACCGCAATTCGCTTTGCAATAGAACTGACGCTTCGCGGGCAATTCCGATATGGCCCAAGCAATCGCCGCGATTGCTGGTGATTTCCAGGTCGATCACTGGCACGCCATCCACGATAACGGTGCTCTCGTGATTCAATCCTGTCAGCGCCCAACGAGTCGCCATTTGTTCATGGCTGATGCCGATATCAACATAGTCCGACAACCATTCCCAAGAAACTAACATACACTCAGCTCACGTTCGGTGTGTTCGCAATGGACTGAACCGCGAGCGCTAGCCGGGTTCGTAAATTGTTCTGTTTCCAGCGGCCAGCGCCCGCGGCTCAATTGTTCGATTTCTAAGAAGCGAACTGACGGAGGAAACGAACGTCGCTCCTATACAGATCACGAATGTCGACGATTCCAAATCGTCGCATGCATAAGCGTTCTACTCCAAGCCCGAATGCAAATCCGCTCCACTCCTCGGAATCTATCCCCAAGGCTTTAAATACATTTGGATCCACCATCCCTGCACCACCAAATTCTATCCAGTTGTTATTCCACCAATAGTCAACCTCGACGCTCGGCTCGGTGAACGGAAAGAAGGAAGGGCGGAAGCGAACATGAACATCGTTACCTAAATAGCTCGTTGCAAACAGTCTCAAAACGCTTTTGAGTTGAGCCATCGTCACGTGCTTGTCAACCCAAAGCCCTTCCATCTGATGGAACATTGGGAAGTGCGTGGCGTCTGGAGCATCTGGGCGATAAACTCTCCCCAGCGAAATGATTCGCAGTGGCAACGGCTGTGTTTCCATAACTCGAATCTGCACGGTGCTGGTCTGACTTCGCAAAAGCATCGCATCTCGGTCCGTAGGACTGAGTAACTGTTTGCTTGCAGTCGCCAAGTAGAAATTGTCGAGCGGGTCGCGAGCAGGATGATCCTCAGGAATGTTGAGGGCCATAAAGTTATGCCATGTGTCCTCAATTTCAGGGCCTTCCGTAATGCTGAATCCCAATCGCCCCATGATATCTTTAAGATGCTCGATCGTTTGAGTGATTGGGTGGAGCTGGCCGAGTATCGGTCGAATTCCGGGTAACGTTGGGTCAACTAGCAGTTCGTTGGACACTCGTTGCGATCCAGCACCGCCAAGCCGTTCTGACGCGGAGTCCAGAGCTGATTGAATCGCATCGCGTACATCGTTGAAACGTTTGCCAGCGGCAGGTCGGTGCTCCGGCTCGATGGCCCCCATCAATTTTTGAACTGATCTTAGTGCGCCATTCTTTGCGCCAACGAACTTCACTCGCAACGCTTCCAATTGTTCCGAAGATGCAACGGCATCAAGCGTCGTGTTGGCATCGGCGAGAAGACGGTCGAGCGAATCGACGAAATTCTGAAGGGACATAGTAGGTTCTCAGAATCTGTTGTCACACTATGCAACGAGCCCACGAATAGTAAGTCAGGCATCGATCACAATATGGGCCGCAAACCGTGGGCTAGCGCCCTTCGGCTAATCAGCCGCAACGCGCTAGCGTCCGGTTCAGCCCGACTTAGGATCGACGCCGTAAGTCATATCGCTGAGTGCCATTGGGCGTTAGCCAAACGGTTTGCGGTGCCATACGGAATTATGCTGCAGCTTTCGCTGCGAGTGCTTTCTTAACCGCGTCGACTACGACACTGAAGCCCGGCGCATCATTTACCGCCATCTCGGCAAGCTGCTTTCGATCAATTTCGATCTTAGCTAACGCCATTCCGTGGATGAACTCGCTATACCGAATTCCATGCATGCGAGCAGCCGCATTAACTCGAATAATCCAAAGGCGACGGAAATCACGACGCTTCCGACGTCGATCGCGATAAGCGAACCGTCCTGCTCGGACGAGATTTTCTTTAGCTGTACGATATAGACGACGGCGACCGCCAACGTATCCTTCGGCGCGTTGAAATAATCTTCGCTTGGCCTGCCGGCGGGCTGAGCCTTTTCTTGTTCTCATAACTAAGGAATTCTTCGTTGCAAAGGGCGTCTCAGGTCACCACGAAGGGCTGCAATATCTCAGCAGCAACGGCCCGTAAAATTTGGACTTCGCGACAGTTATTACCCAAACGCCTGGTGATAAAAATGGGCCAGGTGTCTTGTTTGCTCTAGTAGCTATAGCCACGCAATGCGTCTTGAACCGCTCGCTGAAAATTTGGTTCCAGAACTTTGGTTCCCCGCAACTGCCGAATTTTCTTGGCTGACTTGCTAATTGCCAAGTGGCTTGTGCCAGCCTTACGGTGCTTAACTTTGCCGCTAGCTGTGAGCCGGAATCGCTTTTTCGTGGACTTGTGAGTCTTTAATTTGGACATTTTTGCACTATGGAATTCTATAAAGTCGGTGTATAAGCAACGTTAATGACAAGTTCGGCTGTCGTCGTTATCGGTACGGTTCCGAGATCAGGGGTGGCAAGTTTAACGATCACAATCGATTCGTCCAAGGCTAAATCGGAGCTTATTGAGTAAATCCTTTGGTCCAAAGTAATCGTTTGCAACAGATGACGAAGATGGCTCAATTCGGTTGCGTACTCAAAACCGCTGCTCTTGCGTGTTTGCTCTAGCCCCGTTCGCTATTGAACAAATCATTTCGCCGGAGTCGAGTCTTCTTGGCTGCCTCTGCGGTTCGCCATTCCGCTATCCGTTGGTGATCGCCACTCAGCAAAACGTCTGGAACCGAATGACCTCGGAATTCCGCTGGTCGAGTGTATTGTGGGAATTCAAGCAGCCTATTGCCGCGTGAAAAAGAATCGTCCCAACTGCTCTGCTCGTCCCCTAGCACGCCGGGGATCATGCGAACCGTCGAGTCGACGATCACCATCGCTGCCACTTCTCCTCCGTTGAGTACGTAATCCCCAACACTGAGCTCAATCGGATTCAAGATGTCAATAACGCGCTGGTCAAAACCTTCATATCGGCCGCACAAGAGAATTAAGCGTTCGAAACGAGCAATCTGCTCGACACGGCGCTGATCGAGTCGGTCACCCTGTGGAGTCATCATGACCACCACGCCACGTTGTTCGCACATTTGTTGAACGGCTTCTACGCAGTGTACGACGGGCTGAACACAGATAAGCATTCCCGGACCACCACCATACGGTCGATCATCGATTTTGTGGTGTTTGAGATCTGTAGACCAGTCTCGCAAATCGTGGATATGGATCTCAACCAATCCACGTTGGATGGCCTTCGCAAGCAGGCTCTGAGTCAGATAACCGGCAAAAATCGGTGGGAATAGAGTAATGATGTCGAATCGCATCTTAGCTTGCGAGCCAGCAGCGCGCGGTGTGTTGCAGCCCTAAAAACCGGCGACTAGTGCCCAAACTCTTAAGTTCCTTCCACTAGATTGAAGCCTATTGAGCCTGAGGCGCTAGCCGATTTCCTGCGGCGTGGCTCGGTTAGCGCCTCAGGCTCAATCCAAGAAAACGGAAGGAACTTCCGGATTCTTGCACTAGCGCCAAATGGCACTCAATATGAGCCGCATCGCGCTAGCGTACGGGCCGGGAGACAATGAACAATTGGTAGTTCAAGCCCTCATGCTAGCGCATTGAGGCTCAAAGTTTACAAAGTGAGTGCAATTTGATTAGCGCCCGTACTACTCAACTTCAAGACACGGCAACCGGTTGTTTCACGCTTTGACCAATGCGAGCTAGGGCGTCGGATTGTTGTTTAAGATGGGTCCCTTTTGAACCGTACTTTTTGATGAGCACCTGTACGTTTTCGCTCGGCTGTGCACCGACGCTGAGCCAATATTCAATGCGTTCTCCCTTGAGAATGGCACGCGCATCAGTTTCCTTGCACATTGGGTCGTAATGCCCAAGTTCTTCTAAGACACGACCGTCGCGTGGGCGACGTTGGTCGACGGCGCAAAGGCGATAGAACGGGCGATTTTTTCTGCCCAAACGCTTCATTCGTATACGAACCGACACTGTGCTATTTCTCCATGAAAACTGAATTTGCGAGGTTGGAAATGATAACGACTACGCAGGGGTAGGTCAAGAATCAGTTTTCAGTTTGTGGCCGCTTGATTCTACGGTAGTGGATCTTTAGCAAGATCCACTACGGCCAACCAATTCTCATTTGCAACTAAGCGCTAACTGAAAACTGAAAACTGAAAACTGAAAACTGAAAACTGAAAACTCGAAACTCGAAACTCGAAATTATCCCCGTTTTTTCTTTCGAAGTAGCTTTTCACGCTCCTTTTGCAACTTTTCACGCTCCTTTGGCGTAAGCCGTTTGCCTGTACTCTGTTTGACTTTCATGCCTCCCATCGGGTTATTTGGATTGTTGGACATCATCCCTTGCATCTGTTGAATCATTTTCATCTTGTCACCCATGCTGCCGGAGGTTGCCATTTGCAGCATTGGAGCCAGCATGTCAAATTGTTTCACTAAATCGCTAACTTGGTTTGGTTGCACTCCACAACCTTTTGCAATTCGGTTTTTCCGAGATGGATCGATGACTTTGGGATTTCTGCGTTCCTCAGGAGTCATGGAGTCGACAATGCCGGTGATCCGACTCATTTCCTTGTCGCTGTCGGCGTTTGCCATCATTTTTGAAAGAGCGCCCATGCCTGGCATCAGGGTCAGCATTTTGGTCATTAGTCCGGGTTTTCGCAGCTTCTGCATCATGTCACGGAAATCGCCAAGGGTAAAAGTTCCCTTGGACATCCGTTCTTCGAGCTGCTTCCGTTCCTTTTCGTCGATCAGTTTATGGGCTTCGCGCGCGACTTCGAGGATGTCACCCATCTCAAGGATGCGGCTGGCCATACCCTCGGGGCGAAACGGCTCGAGGGCATCCATATGTTCACCGGTACCGATAAATTTGATCGGAACTTGGGTGACCGCTTTTACGCTGAGAAGAGCACCGCCGCGGGCGTCTCCGTCCAGCTTGGTCATGATGACACCATCCAACGAAAGAGCTTCGTTGAAGGCTTTTGCGCTGTTGACTGCGTCCTGGCCGGTCATGCCGTCGACGACCAAATAGACCTGCTGAGGTGCGATTTGCTTGTCGATTTGCTTGAGTTGGTCCATCAATTCTTGATCGATGGCCAATCGGCCGGCTGTGTCGAAAATAGCCACATCGGCACCGGCGGCCTTAGCAGCAGCTAGCCCTTCTCGGCAAACAGAGACTGGGTCGCTAGCGCCGGCTTTGCTAAACACATCAATGTCGAGTTGTTTCCCGAGGACGTGAAGTTGTTCGATGGCCGCTGGACGCTGCAAATCCGCTGCAATTAGGAACGGTTTGAATTTCTGTTGCTTGATCAATAGGGCAAGTTTGCCACAGGTTGTTGTTTTTCCGGCACCCTGAAGCCCGCACATCATTATGCTCGTTAGTTCGCCCCTTCGGATTGAAATCGAATTGTCGACAGGGCCAAGAAGGAGAACCAATTCCTCATAAACAATTTTGATGAGTTCTTCGTTTGGCCGAAGTGAGAGCAAGACACGTCGGCCGGCTGCTGCGGCTGATACATCGGCCATGAATTTTCGCACCACGTCAATATTTACATCCGCTTCGACCATGGATTTTTCAACCATAGCCAAGCCGTCACGCATGTTGGATTCGGTCAACTTTCCCTTACCGCGAAGCGATTGAAAAGCAACTTGGAGGCCTTCTTGGAGGGACTGGAACATTTTTTTACGATTTTGAGGTGAGGAAAAAGGCTCTCCAGACCACGCACTGCTGGAGAAAAAGACGCGAAAGCTGCGTCGATTCGCGATGCTAATTTGTATTCTCGTATTGGCATCTCCGAAAGTCGCGCGAGCGAATTTTGCGACGTTTTGGAGATTTTCCGCCCATGTCCTCTGTTTTTAGGCGAGAAGCGGACTGGAAGATCAGTCCCTCGCTTATGCGTCGGGTTGGGATTGTCTTCAGTGGCTTTATCTGACAGTCCCTCGCTTACGCATCGGGTTAAGATTGGTACTTTCAATCTGCCGTCCGCCTTACTAGCCGAAAAAAAGAATCACAGTTCCAGAAAAAGATGTTTTTTGGGAATCGTGGCGCAACAAGGCAGGATGGGGAACTTTTACGGCACAAACCCCCTCCAAGCCAAGCATTCAATTGTGCCAATCGTGATGATTGTACGACCCCTGGCGAGTCAAGTAATGGAATTTAATCGACTTGCCTAGCAGGAAGTCGTTCGTAACTGCGGTTGATTCGTTGCAATGCTTGCAAGCTGAATTAGACTCGAAATTGCGGCCCGCTTTGGAGTCGCTTTTGTTTTGGCCCTTGTTTTTGGCACCTGATTGAGGTTCGTCGATGACCACCGTCGGTTTCGGAAGTGGTTTTTTTTCCAATAATATCCCCAGAAAAGATCGCGGAAGGAAGCGTAAACAGCTTCAAGTCCGTCAATCGCTTTTGGAGTCTTTAGAATCTCGGCACTTGATGGCCGCGGGACCGAAGCTCGTTGGTGTTCAGCCAAACGAAGGCTCCGTGATTTCGTTGAGCAGTACAGGTGCGAATGCGACCGTCTTAAATGTCAGTCCGCGTGAAATCGTCCTGCGCTTTGATGATGTCGCCGCTTTAGACGCAAACACGCTTACCGGCATCCAAGTGAAGAGGGCTGGTGCGGACGGGATATTGGAAACCGCATATTTAAGCACAGACTTGGGGACAAACGGACAAGTCGTCGTTGACTTTAGCGCGTCATTGCCCGGCCAACAAGGGAACGGTTTGGAGTTGGTGTTCACACAAGTCTCACGGTCTACGAGCATTCCAGGAAAGCCAGCGAGCTGGCCGATTTTGAGCGTCGACGGTACGCGAATAAATATTCAGGTCAACATACAGCCAGGAAACAAAACCACGGCCTCGGATTTGATTCGGGCAATGTCCGAAGACATTAGCGTTTCATCAAAAGTATTGGTCAAGCGGCTTCGTGGCGTTGAAAGCACAGTTATCGCTGACACAGTTCCAGTGGGCCGCATTTTGACTCTGCAAGGTGCAGATGCAGCTCGAGTTTCTTCGAATTTGAATTCAGGCAGCAATACGCTCCAAGTGGAGTTCTTGTCGACACGGCCAGGATCTGCGGGCTCGAACAGCCGGATCGAATTTGTTTCGAGAGATTTTGGTGGGCAAGCGACACCGATTGTCTCCATTACTGGGCAGACTGTTCGCGTTGAAGTTAACAGCAACTCGCGGTTCTTAACGACGGTTCAGGAAGTAATTGATGCCATCAACAGCTCTCCCGAGGCCGCTCAGGTTCTACAATCGAGGCTGATAAGCGGGTCAGCGTCAGCTCGTGTAGGCGGCAATTTTGCAACGCTAACGCAACTCATTTTGGTTTCTGGCGATGACGTCTCCATCACCCCTGCCTACATCGGATTCGGTGATACAGATCGGGAAGTTGTGATTCGATTTTCCGAAGCGTTGCCGGACGATTTTTACATCATCGATATCTTGGGGAATGGTCCGTTTGCGCTTCGCAATGCTGCTGGACTTCCTTTTAACGGTGGCATAAGTCAAAGTGTTCGATTCGATTTGGACTTAGGAACAACCATTCAGGCCGTGGTGCCACAACCAGTCGTTCGTGCTGCGAACGGGACATTGAGCCAGCTTCGAAATCAAATCTTCGTGTACTTCAACGATGATGATTTGAAGTCCGTAGAGGCGGTGAAGCCCGACTATTACCAGCTTGTTTATACGAGAAACACGTTGAACGGATTGGACGATCTTTCGTTTCGTCCATCCTCGGTTAGTTATGACGCTTCGCTCAATCGGGTGGCGTTGACTTTCAACCGCAACATCGATGCGTTTGTTGATCCAGCAAATAGTCAGCCACTTCCCATTGCTGCCATGCGGTTGAGAATTGGCAACAGTGATTCGCCGACCGGTTCGGCTGTGACCAACTTTAATCCAGCGACGGATCCAGGAAGTCGATTTGATAACGCAACGGATTTGGGTGGTGGCTGGCTGGCCGGCACAGGTGCGAAAGCAGCAATCATCAATTCCGTTATCCAGAATACAAGTTCTTACACGTTGGACTACCCAGGTGCCAACGACGAGCAAGGCAATCGCGACAATCGTTATCAGCACCATGTGACTCGCAATGATTCCGATGGTATTGCGGTCATCAGCTATAACTTCGCATCGCAGCTCGGTACCGCTAACCAAAGCGTTCAGCTCAACACCATTACAGACGCTCAGAAAGTAATGGTGCGTCAAGTGATGTCGCTTTACGAGCGATATCTCGGCGTTCGATTCACGGAGAGCGACAATCTTGGCTTTACCATTGCAGTAGGTGATATGCAAGCGGTTAACGCTCTGACTTCGCTGACAACCGTTGAAGCCAACAGGCCTGGCGGGCTAACCATTGCCGCTGGACCATTATTGTCGAACCCGGCTCAGTCAGCGGTGATTATCGATAGCCAAGACTTCAACACGGCTGACGATAACTTGTTTGGCTCGGAACTCTTCCGTTCCTTTATGCGTGGGATCGGTGTATTGCTTGGACTCGGCAATGCAGATGAGTTGCCGCAAGCGACCGTTCAAAACAACGCACCCATCACCGATCCGACTGTCGAGCAAGTTTTTCCTGGCAACGCGGATATTGTTCACGGTCAGTTTGTTTTGAGACCTGAGGGCAAGGACATCGACCTCTACCGATTCTCAATTCCATCGCAGGGTGGCCGATTGCAATTGCAAATAGCTGCGGAAAGACAATCGGATTCGAGTTTGCTTGACGCTTCGTTGCGTCTGTACCGAAACGAAGGAACCGCATCTGTTCCTCGCTGGACTGAGATTGCAGCCAACGAAGATTATTTCAGCGAAGATCCACGTATCGGACTCGATTTTGTTCAAGGCGGCGATTACGTCGTTGGCGTTAGTGCCAAGGGGAATACTGCGTATGATCCTAAGATTGAAGATTCGGGATTGGGTGGAAAATCCGAAGGCAAGTACCAGTTGCGAATCGACTATCGTCCACCTGCAGCGTCTACCTTGGTTGACGTGAATGGCTCGCCGACACCGTTGGATGGAGATGGGGATGGTCGTCCAGGAGGTGTGTTTAATTACTGGTTTGTGCCTTCGAGGCCAGATCGAGCAACGGTCGTTGCTGGAACTCCCGACACGTCGGCCTACACGGTTTGGGTTGATAAGACGGTTGCCGCTAACGGCAATGGGACACTTGCGGCTCCGTACAAAACAATTGCCGCCGCATTGCAAGACGCGGGTAACGTTGCCCGGAATGATGCAACTGGAAGCCGAGCTGTTGTTGTCAGGATTTTGGGAAACACGACAAATCGGGCTTATGAAATTGGCTTTAATCGCTTTGGTGCTCCGTTAGCCGACGGTTCAACATTTGATGTGCCAAAAAATGTAACCGTCATGATTGATGCGGGGGCCATTATCAAAATGGGGCGAGCTCGAATCAGTGCTGGAAGTTCGACGGTAAGCGTTGACCGCAGCGGCGGAGCACTTCAACTGTTGGGAATTCCCGATACGAAGGTCATTGTAACATCGATCAACGACACCACGGGAATTGGAGTAAATCCAGATCTTACTCCGCCAGCAGCTGCTCCAGGCGATTGGGGTGGAATCGACTTTAGAAATAGAATTGATGGCAGTGATGAGACACGGACGGACAAGGAACGAAATGGCTTGTTCCTAAATTCCATCGTTCATTCAGATATTCGATTCGGTGGTGGACAAGTCGTGGTGGATGGTGTGTCGCAAGTGATTACGCCGATTCACATGGTGGACTCACGTCCATCGATTATCAACAACTTGATTACTCGTAGCTCTGACGCAGCTATGGCCGCAACGCCAAATAGTTTCAAGGAAGATGATTTTCTTGATCCGCGTTCACAATCCAATGGATTCTTTATTCCGGATTACGATCGGGTAGGACCTGAAATACACGGTAACCGCGTCCTTAATAACACCATCAACGGTTTGTTCATCAAGACGCGAACAGGAGTTGCGGAGGCGTTAGAAACCATTTCGGTTACGGCACGATTCAATGACATCGATATCCCGTATGTAATTGGAGAAAACTTAGTAATCGCTGGCAAACCGGGGGGTGGTATTGTCGATACAGCTTCTCCTCCAACGACGATCGTAACACTTTCCGCAATTGCGGGAGGATCGCTTACAGCGGGAACCTACAACTACCGATTAGTTTACGTCGATGCTGCCGGTAACGAAAGCCTAGCATCGATTCCAACATCGTCACTAACGGTCGCAGCCAACAGCTCCATTTCCATTGCCAATTTGCCCACTGTCGGCAGTGGATCGCCTTATAAAGCTAGGCGATTGTATCGAAGCGATGTGACAGGGGCCGGCACGTACAGATTTGTTTCCCAACTTAATGCTGTCGCAAATACTTTTGTTGATAACGGTTCAGTAACTGGCGGCGAATTGGTTCCATTGGACATCAAAGTTCGTTCTCGATTGGATGGCGGTTTGGTGATTGATGCAGGAGCCATTCTGAAGTTCCGAGGTTCACGAATCGAACTGAGCGATGGTAGTACTCTGATTGCAGAAGGAACGTCGTCATTGCCAATCGTAATGACAAGTCTCAATGATAATCGCTATGGGTTCGGCGGGACGTTTGATACGGCTAACACACGTGGAACGCGAACTGCAGCGGAAGGTGACTGGGGAGGTGTTTTTGTTGGTCACGGAAGTTCTGCATCATTGGACTACAATCGTCTGTCCTTTGGTGGCGGGACAACTCGACTGGAAGGGGGCTTTGCTTCCTTCAACGCAATCGAAGTTCATCAAGCCGATTTTCGAATGACCAATTCCCGGCTGGAAAACAATGCTGGGGGAAACGAAAGTTCGACTTCGTCAACACGAGTGGGTCGAGGAACGAATTCGGCAGCTGCTCTCTTTGTTCGCGGCGCGCAGCCAATTCTAATTGACAATCGATTTAGCGACAACGATGCAGCAGCCATCAGCATTGATGTTAATTCGCTTGGGCCTGACCTCATAAACGATCCAGGGCGTCAATCGAATCTGCTGGATCGTACGCTTGATTACTCGGAAAACCAGGGGCCACTGATCGACGGGAATCGACTTTCTCGAAACGCCATTAACGGCATGGTTATCCGTGGCCAGACTTTGACAACGCAAAGTGTCTGGGATGATACTGATATTGTTCATGTCGTACAAAAGGACATCACTTCAGACAATTTTTATACCTATGGCGGGTTAAGACTTAAGAGTTCGCCATCTGAAAGTCTGGTTGTCAAGTTTGGCGGAGGGGCCACGCTCGCAGGATTAACTGCAACGGGAACTCCGTTGGATGTCGCTTCACGAATTGGTGGAAGTGTTCAGATTGTTGGTCAGCCCAATTTTCCTGTCATATTGACGTCTCTAGCAGATGATAGCGCTGGGGCGGGCTTTGGTATTGATGGACGTTCTGCATTTGATACAGACAATAATGACGTTGCGAGTGGACTTGTTAAATTGCCGACCGGTCCGGAAGTTGACAGAGGGACGTTGATAGACAATGACGTCGATGTAAACCTTCCTGGCTACCTCTCTTTCCGCCCATCTGCTGGCGGTAGTTCTTTATTCGGTTCAGGTTCTGGAATTACCGCCCAAGGAACTTCACAGAAGTTTGTCAACTTTGACATTCTTTCCGCATTCACCAATTTTATCGATATCGGTGCGCTGGGAAATGGATTCGATTTGGGTAGTACCACGACTACGCAGCAACCAACTTTGATTTCGTCGGACCTGGTTGTGAGTGCAGGAACATTTGTAGGAAACAATGGTGTTCCAGTAAATTGGAGGATTGAATCTCGCTTCGACAATGGAATTTCGAGACTGTTCAATACGCTAATACTCGATAGCACACAACCTTTGGGCGCAATTGACTTTGTCAATTATCTCGATGCAAACATTCAAGCCCCGAGCGATGATTTTCTCTACGTTACCGGCACACCGGGACAGGCTGATTTTCGCGCGCACACCATTGACAATACCGAACGATTTGGGTTGTCGCAGGGCGGTATCTACCAACAAGGTGTAGATCTTCAGAATGCGACTTACACCGGTTGGGCTGCGGACTCATTCCAATTATTGAACAACTCCATTCGAACAAGCGGAACGACTTACACCATACCCGGTAATATTAACTTAACAAATCTTCCAGCTCGAACTGATACCGTACTTGGTGCAGTTAATGGACTTGCAGATGTAACAACAGCGTTCGCTTGGCGAGTTGATCCTAACGCCACTTCAGCAAGAATTACAAGTTTCTTGGAGTTGGTACCGACCGCGATTCAGAAAGCGGCGACCCCTGGAGTTTGGCGAGGCGTTTCAGCTCAGACCTATTCGAATGATCGTAATGTTGGTGTTGTTTCGGAACGCGAGTCAGCTCGGGCCAGTGCTCCGTCAGCCAATGATACTCCCTCATCCTCTCAGAATTTGGGGCAACTTGCAAAACTCGCCACCAGCGGCGACGAAAACGCGCGGTTAGGTTTTGAAGTACAAGGTGTACTTAATAAACCCTCTGACGTTGACGTTTACAGTTTTACAGCCAATGGTAGAACGGAGGTTTGGCTCGATATTGACAGAACAACTTCGAGCTTGGATACGGTAGTCGAATTGGTATCTGCTGACGGAACGATTCTGGCGTTGTCGGACGACTCGTATCTCGAGGAAACGCAACCGCTAACCCATCCATTGTACTCGACCCTTTCTGGAAATAGCGCGAATCCTTTGCGCAAGGGATCGTTGGTTCAAGTCCCGCGCTCTTCTGTTGGCGAAGCCCGCGATGATTACAGTACCAATCCAAAGGATGCAGGAATGCGAGTCTTGCTGCCAGGGCAAGCGGACCAAGCGACCTTGTATCATGTGCGTGTACGAAGCAGCAATCAGACCCCCGGACAAGCGGCAAACACCCCTGCGTTGAGCGATCCAGCCTCGGTCGGCAAGGGCTTGTCGCGAGGTTCGTACCAGTTGCAGATTCGGTTGAGCGAATTGCAAGAAATACCGGGTTCTTCGGTCAGCTTTGCGGACATTCGTTTCGCCACTAACGGGATCACCTTATCGGGTGTCCCAAGGCATTCACCTTTGGTCGGCGAAACTTCCGAAATCCAAATTACTAACAACGATGTTTTTGCCAATGCGCAAGAATTAGGAAACATCGTCCAGAGCGACCGACAGTCCATCTCTGTAGCGGGGACCTTGAGTAGCAGTACCGATGTCGATTGGTTTGCTTTCTCGATTGACTATCAGTCGTTGATAAGTCCATTGGCTAGATATCTATCTACGGTGTTCGACCTCGACTATGCCGACGGTATTGGGCGAGCCGACATGTCGATGTACTTGTTCAATTCTTCTGGAACATTGATCCAGTTCGGAGAGAACAGCAACATTTTGGACGACCGTGCAACTGCTGCTCGCGGAGCAGACAACACAGACTTGGGACGTGGATCCACAGGGACCCTAGATCCGTATATTGGCTCGGTAGAACTGCCGGCGGGTCGATACTTTTTGGCACTAACGAACCGTACTCAAGTGCCTTCGGTGATTGCCAATCGGTTCAATCGAAATGGCGCTCAGAACGATTCCGGCGTTCGCGTTCAACCGGTTAACAGTGGTCGCTACATAGTTGAAGATCGCGTGGGCAATGACCGCGTAGGCGCGTCGGCTCAGGCCCCGATTACGCCACAATTTCTGCCTCAGTCCTCGCGTGTGGAGTACACGCTAGGCAATGTACCGTTGTACTTGACCAGGGACGCAGGTCTCCAATCGGAAGTATTTATTGGGAATTCGTTCACCGGTGCAGCAACCAACTTCGTGGGTAGCAATGCTGAGGATCTGCGTGATATTGCAATTCGTCCGAATGGAGATATACGTGGTTTTCGAAGTTTGGAGCGGGGCGGTGGTGACGCAAACGCAAATTACATCAATGTGAATTCAGGCACAGGTGCGACAGCTGTGGTGGGAAACCTTGGCATTGTAACTTCCAATCTCGTCACGACGATTACTGCGGGAACACCACCTACCATCACTGTTGTGTTGACAACAGAGAACGCTGGAATTGATGTAGAAGCCCTGACTTTTACCGAATTTCAAGGAGGGGAAACTGGATTCTTGGTAGCAAATCGAAAAGGCGGAGTAGGGGCGCGGTATCTAAATAATATTTTGTATCGCTTTGATCCAAACACTGGAGCTGGAATTAGTTCGCCCGCATTAGATAATGCCTTCAACTTGGTAACAGCAGGAACTCCGGATCCGCCCGATATTATTTTTGGAGCCGGAACCAATATTACGGAACGCGGATTCATACAGACCGCTCCGCCTACTGGAGCAATTGCCACAAGCATTGCGGTTACAGAAGCTACCGAAGTGCGTTCGACTACTCAGACTTTGGTTCACGACGGCGACACAGTAACGCTGAGAGCGTTTCCAAATTCTGTTGTAACGTTTGAATTCAATGCCGGTCCAGAACTGCTGCTTAATTTTGATCCGAGCGCCAACCCATCAAGGCAACTGATTAATGGCGATCGGTTTGTAATTGATGGGATTAACTATCAGATTGAAACCGGGCCAGTATCAACAGTTCCACCTGGTTTTCGGACGGTATTTTACTCGCCGACGATGACCAACTCGCAGTTCGTGGAATCGCTTCGACAAGCCGTGCCATCAACTATTCAAATTGGTTTTGATGGAACTCGAGTCAACTTCGGCAAGGCGACGACAGGGTCCTTTGGTATTCTTGTCCAAAGAGGTGTTGCAACTGATGTTGGTTCTAGCGGAACGGTTGGTGTAGGACGAATTCCAATAGACTTTTTGGCTGAGGATAGTGCCGAAACGATAGCTGCTCGATTAACTCAAGCGATCAATACCGCAGGCTTTGCAGGTCTAACCGCCATTGCTAACGGCAACATTATTCAACTTACTGGAGCGGAAGCAACGGCCACAACCGGTAGTTCGCGATTGGTAGGCGTTTCGCCTGGAGGATTGATTAGTGGTATCGCTGGTATTGCTGGAAATTTTGGCTTTGGCAACAGCCTTTACGCTGTGAGCGACCTGGGTGGTTTATACCGCGTTTCTTCGTTTGAACTTGCGTCCAATAGGCCAGGTGCGATAGGCACCTACGTCACGAGTTCGTATCAGTTGCGTGGAATCCAGTTTACAGGATTAACAGCAGGTCCAAAGAACCTTGAGGGTGGACGCTACGCAAGCTTGCTTTTCGGCACAGACATCAATGGGACGGTATATGCTTTTAACACCAATGGTGAATTACAGAATGTTTTTGCAAACGGCCAATCGTCTGTTTCGACTGGCATAAGCAGTTCGAACGGGCTGGCGTTCTCTAATCTGGATTACAATCTCTGGCACCAGACCGGCAGACGTGGGACAGATTCAGGACACGGGATCAATACGCCAAATGACTTGAGCGATATTCCAAACACTGGGGATACAAGTTGGTACTTTGGGTTCGAAGCGCCGAACGGTACGAACGGCAATCTTCATAGCAATGCGACCTTCAATACGTTTAGCAATCCTGTTACGTTTCCAAGATTTGGTAATACGCCGATTCAAAACACGTACAATTTCCCTGGTGGAGCATTGGGCGTCCTCGAAAGCAAATCTTTTTCCTTGGCAGGCATGACCGTGCAAGATCTGCCTACGTTGTACTTCAACTACTTCATGGAAAATGATGATGGATCATCACTTAATAATGCGTTGATGACGGACTCATTCCGAGTGTACGGATCAGACGACGCGGGCGCATGGCATTTATTGACCACTAACAATAGTGACCCCAACGAAATCGCTGTCGCAAAAACAACGAACAATATTGCGGGTGCAACGACGGCACCTGGTAGTGCTTGGCGTCAGGCCAGAGTCGACCTAGGCGTCTTGGCTGGTAGCAAGGATGCGAAATTGAGGTTTGAGTTCAACACCGCTGGCAGCATGGGTTTCGGTACTCAGCGCGGTGGTGGTTTGGAAATGCAGGTTGTGGATGGAAGTCAGTTGAGCGACGGCCAGACATTTACAATTGGTGGTCGACAGTTTGAAATCGAGATGGGATACACTTTGGTCGTTCCGTCTGGAGCAAGTGTGACGAATGGCGATAAGTTCAATGTACTTGGTCTGGATTTTGTTTTCTGGAACGGCGTTGGCACAGCACCGGCAGGAAATATTATTCGATTTAAAACTACTGACACGCCTGACATCTTGGCCAAATCGATATTCGATGCTATCAGTATTGAACCGACTCCAAAACAAATCCAAACGGCAAATCTCGCAGACCCGACAAGTGGGTCGGATGTCCTATTTCAAGCCCTTCCGATCGGAGTCAATGGCGGAGCAGTGCTTGTCACAGGAACGGGTGTCATTGGAGACAATCCCAACTTAGTTAGTACAGCTGATCGCGATATCGATTTATTCCAGGTCAACTTGGATGCTGGTTCCAGCCTCGATTTGAGCGTTACTTCAACCACCATTGCGGGATCCACATTGGATCCGTACTTGCGATTGTTCGATGGAAATGGCGTCGAATTAGCGGCCAACAATGATTTTGGCGGAACTCGCGACTCAAGAATTTTATTTACCGTCCCTAGAACGGGCCGATACTATGTTGGTGTTTCAGGGGCCGCCAACACTTCATACAATCCAATTTTTGCAGGCAGTGCCGTTAGCGGTGGCTCTCAAGGATTGTATAACCTTTCGGTCGATGTTACGCCCCAAAGAGTTTATCCAAAACCAAGCCAGACGGTAACTATCGCTGAACTTGGAGGATCGGATTTGCTCAGCCGTGCCCTACCCATCGGAGTTACAGGTACAGCTGTTCAAGTTACAGGAGTCGGTTCAATTGGTGACAATGCAAGTTTGGCTCCCACGCTTGATCGTGATATCGATTTTTACCGACTTGATTTGGAACAAGGATCGAACGTCGTGTTGTCGGCAACTTCAACGACGATAGCTGGGTCCACGCTTGATCCGTATTTGCGACTATTCGATAGTAGTGGGAGTGAACTAGCGTCCAACAATGATTTTGGTGGAACCCGCGATTCGAGAATTTTATATAATGTTCCAAAGTCCGGTCGGTACTATCTAGGAGTTACAGGATCTACCAACACACGTTATAACGCCAACGTTGCAAACAGTGGTTCTAGCGGCGGATCGACTGGAGACTACGTGCTATCGGTCGACGTTTCACCTCGTCTCAACTTTTCATTGGTTGGTAATCGCATCCAAGCGGATGGCGCTGCGTCCATCACTTTGCCAGCAAACTCTCCCTTGAGTTTGGTTGGAAGATCGGGACTTAGCGACAGAACGAATGTGCCGGTTTATATTCAGCAAAACATGTCTGAGGCAGAAGTTGCACAACAGGTGGCACAAGCCATGGAAAACACTTTGGCCGGGGTTGCCGACGTGTATGCAACATACAAGCAACGCGATGCCTTCATTGATATTACTGGTTTGACTGTTGGTTCAGCTGGACCGTTTAGTGTATCGACACCGCGGGTTGAGGATAGTTTTTCGGAATATGGTGTCGGGTTCTTGCCGTCAGCTACCAGGGCTCAAAACAATGCATTCGAAGGGCTTTACCTGGATGACTTTATTATCGGGCTTGCAGAGCGGGGAGAGACCGTAACAGGCGCTCGAGCAGATACGACCTTTGTTACGGTTGCTTCTAGTGGTAGCGGGATTTTGGTAGGTCCTTACCAGCTTGAAATCCGTGGAGGGCAGGAATACGGGCAGCCTCTTTTGCAGGGCCTCAGCCAAACGCTTCAACTAACACGCAGTTTCGAACCTAACCAGCAGCAGTCTCGCGCTCAGACCGTAAAGTTCAACGGCTCAGCCCAGATTGCTGACGGTCAAACCATCGTGTTGAACGATGGGGTCAATTCGGTAACATTGGAATTCAATGACCTTTCAACACTGCCAAATTCACCTGCACGCAGCGTTCGCGCCGGCAATTTGGCTGTAGCGTTCAACAGCGGGCTGAACGAATCCGCTAACGTCATCGCTTCTCGCGTTCGAGACATTATCAACTCTTCAGCGGTGCAAAGTCTACTCAGCATTGCCGCGATCTCGACAGATGGTAGCCTGACAGGGCAAAACACGAACGAGATCTCTCTTGTCGGGACGATAACAGTAACGTTGCCTAGCTCGGTCGGAATTGCACAGTCAGACCTACTCACCGGCGATCGCAATACTCAACGTGAGCAAGGACAAGTTACAATTGAAAATTCGCGTATTTCGAATTCCTCTGGCTTCGGAATCACATTGCAAGCGGATGCGCGAGACGCGGTTTCAAACGCTCCAAATCCAGGTTCAGTTCGCAATACAGTGACGCTCAATAACCAACGCCTTCTACCAGGTGCTGTCGTTGTCAACAATGAGCTGGTTGGAAATCGCGGAGGTGGAATCAATATTGTTGGGGATACGGCTACCGGAAATGTTCCTGCTGCCCCAATTCCGTTTGCCAGAATAGTCAATAACACTATTCTTGGTGGTGCAGTTACGACGGTCTTATCGCCGCCAGCGGCGACGTTTGGCGAAGTTTATTATAGTTTAGGACTGATTTCGTTTGCTGATTTTATCAAGAGCGGTGACTATAATCCTCGAGCAGGAGGGGGACCTGTCCCAATCGCTGGCTTGCAAGATCCAACCGATGCCATTGGTGCACCGAACTACTCGGGTATCGGTGAACCGATTGCTGGTCAGGGAGCCGTTTCGCTCGGTCGAGGCGGAAGTTTAGTAGTCCAATTTAGGGACAACATCCTCACTGGTTCGGACGACGCCCGTCCAGATCTTGCGGTATATGAAGTTGGATTGTCGGAACAAGTGCGTGTAGAAGTAAGTGCTGATGGTTCGAAATACACTTCAGTAGGCTTCGCCTCGTTTAATAACCGCAACATTGACTTAGATGCATTCGGCTTTAGCTCATTGAGCCAGCTTTATTTTGTACGATTGACCGACGTCGCGAACGAAGGAGCGATAAGTGGCGATTCCGTTGGTGCAGATATTGATGCTGTCGGAGCGATTTCAAGTCGTCCTGCGCAAGTTTTTACCCCAAGTGGAACGGGTATTCGCGTTGGAGCAAATGCAAGTCCAACTTTGATTAACAATATCATCGTCAATCATGCAGGAGGAATTTTTGTAGATACATCCAGCACCTCCACGGTGATTGGTGCGACGCTTTATCAAGGAAACAATGCGAATTCAACGGGGTTTGCATCGCTAGGACAATTCCCGATCACGGTACAAAATGGAATACCTTTGTTTACCGACCCGTCCACCAACAACCTTTATCCCGTCCCGAACTCTCCAGCTATAGATGCAACGATCGATACTTTGGTGGATCGGTCTGCACTTCTATCGGTGAAGCAACCGCTAGGTCTTGCCCCATCACCTATCATTGCTCCATTCACGGATATTAATGGCATAGTACGCGTGGATGATCCGAGTGTTGAAACTCCGCCTGGACTTGGCGAAGGTATTTTCAAAGATCGAGGTGCAGCGGATCGCGCTGACTTTGTTGGCCCAAGCGCGATCGCAATAAATCCGTTTGACAACGACGCACTCGGTGCGGACAAAAATCCAGCCCTTGGTATCGTTGAGCTAGCGAACAAAACATTTAGTTATTTTGATTTGCAGATTTTGGATACTTCGCAGATTGGCAATAAGTCCCAGGGCACAGGCGTTAACGCTTTGTCTGTAACGCAGAACTCCGTACTGTTGTACAAGAATGGACAAATCCTGGTCGAGAGTCTGGACTATCGATTTGGTTATGACGCAACCAGTAACATCGTTCGACTAACTCCATTGTCAGGTGTTTGGGAACGTGAATCGGTATACCAAATTCGGTTCATCAACACCAACGAATCCGCGATTACCTTGGTTGATCCTAAGAGCATCATTGATGGCACCATCTACGCCGTTTCGGATTCGACGAGTAACAACACACGGTTCGAACTGGATACGGGAATTCGTCTCGGTGTACCTGCGTCCGTGGATGGCTTCACAACGGCAGCCGTGGATGGGGCAACTTTCCAAGTGGATGACGGTTTCAGGCGAGTAACCTTCGAATTCGACAACAATGCCACGATCACCACTGGAAATGTTCCGATCCTGATCGATGCACAAGATCCCCCTACTGTGTTAGCGGAAAAAATTGCTGCGGCTCTTCGCAATGTAGGATTGAGTCTCACCACCAAGTCTATTGGAGGCGGCGAGTTGCAAATTCTAGGTAGCAGCCTCACTACGGTCATACCAAACGATAGTCAAATTTCTGTTTCAGGACGCACTGGAACAACTCCGACATACGGTTTGCAGATTCCTACTGCAAATGGATTGCCCGTGGGCGTTGCGGATGGTCAACAATTCACGATCCAACGCGGAAATACAACGCTGGTTTTCGAATTAGATGATAATGGTGTTGTTGGTCTAAACAACGTTCGTGTTCCCTTGAACACTGTGTCCACCGACGGTCTATCGGCGGGGATCGTGAGTGCAATCAACGGCGCGAATTTGGGTCTTTTGGCGACTGCTTCACCCGGAGGGCTCATTGCCGTGGGAACTCAGTCGGATTTGCGTATCCAAGCGACCAACACTGTCTTGCAAGTGGTCGGTGTTGCTGGACGTTCGGCTACTATTCCAGTGACCATTGATCTAACTCAAGTGTTGTCTAGTTCGGATGCAGCGAAATTACTTTTGGACATAATTGCCTTGAGCAATTTGCCTGGCATTCAGCTGACGCAACTCGCATCAAGTGTATTGATCGAAGGCGCTCGAGGCGTTGCTGGCCTGGGGGCTTCTCCAGTCAATGGTATTCGCGATTTGGCGGGTAACGCCATGCGAGCAACTGAAATCGATGGCAAGACGCTCGTTACCATTTTCTTGGGTCAAGGCCTTGATTATGGCGATGCTGCTGATCCAATATACGCTAGCAAGAAGGCAAGCAATGGTCCAACCCACGTCGTTGTCGATGGGTTCTCGCTTGGTCCAACGGTAACTTCAGACGCTGATGCTCGAGTAATCAACTTGGATACGGATGATGGGGTTACAGTTTTGCCGTTGACTGCATCGTTTGGCGGTTCGATTATTGTCAACGTCCAGGGGGCCATTCCGTCTCGACCAGCTTTTATCAATGCTTGGCTCGATTCCAACGGGAACGGGGCCTTCGAATCGTCGGAGAAGATCCAGATCAGTGGTCGAATTGGTAATGGCGACAATGCCCTTCCAATCCCGAGAACCGTTATTCCGAGCACGTCGAAAACCAGTGGGCCGGTAGTATTGCGAGTTCGAATGAGCTCACAGGAAGTTCTTGGCCCAACCGGTCCGGCACCAGATGGTGAAGTGGAAGATTACTACGTCACCATAAACCGCAACCCCTACACCAATCCTTCTAACAAACTCGATGTGAACAACGACGGCGGCGTCTCGCCGCTCGACGTACTCCAATTGGTAAACTACATCAATAATAATGGGTCAGGTCAATTGCCATTCCCGCCAGCGGTATCTCCGCCTCCCTTTTATGACGTAGACGGTGACGGATTTGTTGGCCCGTTGGACGTTGTGTCCGTTATTAACTTCATCAATTCACAGACTTCCGGTGGCGGAGCAGGTGGCGAGGGCGAGGGCTTTGTATCCGATCAATGGATTTCCGCGGCAAGCTTAGCTGCTCCTCAATTTGCACCAGCTAGCGGTTCATTGGATTCGCGTTCACATCAAGACGTTTCAGTTGCGAAAGCGATTCAGTCACTCGATTCTTATCTCGCATTGGTCTCGACCAATGTTGGACCAGCATTGGCGGCAGATCAACTCGATTGGTCAACCGTTCTTCCAACGGAAGATACAG
This sequence comes from Pirellula sp., assembly GCA_043744075.1. Taxonomy (GTDB): domain Bacteria; phylum Planctomycetota; class Planctomycetia; order Pirellulales; family Pirellulaceae; genus JBKCUI01. Next base: position 21,985 of record JAYTVL010000173.1, read on the forward strand.
CAAACGAGAACGAAGGGGAGAACTTGGCTCTTTCACTTGCGATCGACGACATCCTGGGGAGCTTGCTATAACACTACACTGTGGTGGTAATGCGAGATTCGAAGCCCCTTTTAAGTCAGAGTTTCACCAACGCGATGTCGAAATTAGTCATTGACGAGAAACGCGCGACCCTCGCCGCGAACGCGATTTCTGTTGCTATCCCGTTGGTGGTGGCGATCCTACTTGGGATACGAACCAAGGTGGATCTTGGGGATTGGACCAAGATGTTGCCCCATGCAATCGGCGCCATTAACACTCTCACTTCCCTTCTATTGATCCTAGGACTAGTCGCCCAGAAGGCTGGGAAAATTGGGTTACACCGATTGGCCATGACGACGGCCTTCTCACTTGGGGCTGTCTTCTTGGTATGTTATGTCACGTACCATCTGTCGAATCCGTCAACAAAATTCGGCGGAAGTGGAATAATGCGTGGTTTTTACTACTTCGTTTTAATCACACATATCGGTATGTCATTGATTGTCCTGCCATTGGTTCTTCGAACCTTTCTGTTTGCACTCAGGAATCAGTTTGAGAAACACCGCCGAGTTGCAAAGTACGCTTTTCCTATTTGGCTTTACGTTTCAACGACCGGAGTCGTGGTGTATTTGATGATCTCTCCCTACTATCCGGACTAGCCTACAACTTTCCGATTGGCCTTGCATTTTGCCAACCTGCCCTCCACTGTTTGGTCAATTGTTCGACAAGCGTTTTTTGATCTTTCACATTGGCAATGTTGTTGTTTTCTTGTGGGTCTGATTGGTGGTCGTACAGTTCTATCGATTCGACCTTGGTGTGATCGTTTCGCTCGACCCAAGCTGTAAAACGGTATCGATCTGTGCGCATCGAATACCCCATGATCTGTTTGCCGCCAACCGATCGCGGGTATTGACTAAACGCAGCTTGTTTCCACGCTTGTTGAGGCTTGTCAAGCAGTCCCTTAAAGCTCGTCCCTTCGAGATGGTTGGGAAGAGACAATCCAGCAAGATCTGCAAGCGTCGGGTAGATGTCGACAAACTCAACAATTCCGTTGAATCGCGCACCTGCGTATTTCATTCCCGGAACGGAAAGAAGCAACGTCGCGTTTGTGTCGTTTTCGCAGTTGCTGTGTTTACACCAGGCATCGTGCTCGCCAAGTTTCCAACCATGATCACCCCACAAGACGACAATCGTATTTTTCGCCAAGCCAGAGCTCTCAAGTTCGTCTAACAACTTTCCGACTTGCGCATCCATGTAACTAATTGCCGCATAGTAACCATGTTTGAGCTGGCGCGCCAGATCATCCGGAATAGTACTATCTGGAATGCCGTGGTAACTTCGCATTTCACCACCTGGCTGTATGGCGTACTCAGGTGCATCGTGAGGTCGATACTTGTTCGGAGATTGCCCTACGAAAACCTGAAAATGAAGCTCGAGGAGCAAGGCCAAGTCTTCATTGATTGATTACAAGTGAATTGTGTGCGGTCCTTGAACTTCCGCGTTTTTGCGAAACAAAAGGCAAAGCCTGGGGTTAGTGCAAACGCAGTTCGAAATCGTGAAATGTCCTTTTTTAGCGAGAGATAATATGAAATATGATTTGGCATTTGCGTTGTTTGCAAGTGTAAATGCTCTATCGGCAGTTGCGCAAGAAGCGAACTGGGATCAATGGCGAGGACCAAATCGGAATGGATCCGTCGAATCTGGTAAGCCGCCAATCGAATGGAATATGGAAAAGAACATTGTTTGGAAAGCCGAGGTGCCAGGCAAAAGCAGTTCAACTCCAATCATTCATGGTAACCAAGTCATTGTACTTTCGGCGGTCAAAACAGATAGGGTCAAGGAAGGGACATCTGCGGACCAGCCAGCCGCTGCCGAAAACCGTACGCCAGATCGAGCACCCGGCAATGCAAAGGGTCCCGGAGGCGGTGGAGGCCCAGGTGGCGGCGGAAGAGGATTCGGTCGTGGCCCTGCTCCAACCAACTATTACCAGTTTTTAGTGTTCAGTTACGACCGAACGACTGGTGCAAAGCAGTGGGAAAAGATTCTTAACGAAGAAGTGCCGCATGAAGGAGGACATCAAACGAATACCTACGCCTCGTCATCGCCGACAACAGATGGCAAGCACATTTATGTTGATTTTGGATCGAGAGGTATTTATTGCCTGGATATGCAGGGAAACCTGAAATGGAAAAAAGATTTTGGAAAGATGCGGACGGTCGCGTCATTTGGCGAGGGAGCGTCGGCAACCATTGCCGGTGACAAATTGATTGTACCTTGGGATCATGAGGGTGAATCATTTATTGTCGCACTCAACGCTAACACTGGCGAAGAAGTTTGGCGAACAAATCGAAGTGAAGGGACATGTTGGGCGACTCCGCTAATTGTCGAACATCAAGGTCGTAGCCAGGTCATTGCTAATGGCAAACGTGTACGCAGTTACGACTTGGCAACTGGAAAGCAGATTTGGGAGTGTGGTGGCCAGGTAAACAACCCAATACCATCACCGATTCTCCTTGGTGATCATGTTATCTGTATGACAGGCTATCGAGGCAATGCTATCCGTTGTATTTCGTTGGACTCCGAGGGTGACGTGACGGACACTAACAAGGTTGCATGGGCGAACAACGATGCGGCCCCCTATGTTCCGTCTGCAACGCTGTACAAAGGGCAACTGTATCTAAACAAAGCCAACAACAACATTATTTCTAGTTTAATTGCAAAGACCGGAGATGTTTTGATAGCTCAGAAACGGCTCAATGGATTAGACGAATTGTACGCATCGCCGGTGGCTGCAAACAATCATGTATATTTTACAGGTAGGGATGGAACCACGGTTGTAGTGAAACACGGAAAAGATCTTGAAATCGTTGCAACAAATCCGCTTGGTGAAGCGGTCGATGGTTCGTTAGCTATTGTCGGCGATAAGATTTTTGCCAGAGGTGCCAGCCACTTATTTTGCATCGGCCGTAAGTGAGGAATGTCGCAACACGCTTTGTTTTGGCCTTGTACGCGGAGTTTGCCCCTCAACGACATTTAAGATCCGTCTAGAGTGATTGTAACAATCCCCCGAGTAGAACTCGGGGGCGTTTCACGCTAGAAGCATGCATGCCGCCGGCTTCACGCCGGGGGTTCTGACCATCTATCTAGTTCGACTAAAATAAAAGCCACCCCGCTCCCGCATTCCCCGCATCCCGCCGCCAACGGCGGCGGG
>JAYTVL010000174.1:0-25072 GCA_043744075.1 Pirellula sp.
CTAAGATTTAGGGTTTGATAGTAGACGAGTCCCTGCGATTTGCGTCGCATACGGGACTCGTCGCCTCGTCCACTACCCTAAGCGTTAGCTGTCCCAGACCACTACCAACTACGAGTCCATTCGTGAAAAGCAGCCTGAATCAAAGCATCCAGTACACGTTGCAATTGATTTTTCTTGTAGCCGTAGCATTTCAACCACCAAGCCGGAACCAACTGTTTGCACAAGAAAAGGCTCCGATCACGGCTAATGAATGGAGTTTGCAGTTGGTTCCAAATGCATGGCGAAGCGTGCAAAAGGACAAACTCGCTCCGATCGGGGGATTTTCTTGGTATCGAGCCCTCGTATTTGTGCCACAAAACTGGATGAATGACCCTGTTAGTCTGTTTGTCGAGTCTCTTGACGATGCCAGAGCGACATCCATGAACGGAAAGTTAGTTGGAGCAACAGGGACGTTTCCTCCTCAGTTCCGAAGTGGACTTGGGGAAAAGGGAAAATACCAAGTCGAATCAGCAATCATTCGCGTCGGTGAATACAACTCAATTGCCATTCGAGTCTATCAAAGTGACCCTCGTCCCAATTTCAGCGTTGCTCCACCAGTGCTGATGAATGAGACCAAATTGGATGCAATACGATTAGAGGGTGCTTGGCAATACAGGCCGGGAGACGATGGTTCCTGGTCCAATGCGAAGCCACTTGATTTCGGACTAAGCGCAAATGCAAATTCTTCGGATGAGGAACAATCTTCGAAGGGTATCTACCGTCGTCTGGACAAGGTCGATGACATCGATCGCTATGTCGCCAGACGCGAGGGGGACACTGACCCTCTGAGCCCCAAAGATGCTGAGAAACGATTCAAAACCCCAGATGATCTTAACGTTCAGCTTGTGCTAGGCGATCCCGAGATCGCTCAGCCATTGTTCATGTCATGGGACGAACGAGGACGAATGTGGGTCGCAGAGTATCGGCAGTATCCTTTGCCAGCGGGGCTGACGATGCTCAGTCGAGACGTGCACCTTCGTACCGTCTATGATAGAGTGCCACAGCCACCACCCAATCATGTCAAAGGGCAGGATCGCATTTCGATTCATGAAGATACCGATGGCGATGGAGTCTATGATCTTCACAAAACATTTGTCGATGGGCTAAGTCTCGCGACATCATTTGCGGTTGGCCGTGGCGGAGTCTACGTTACGAATCCTCCTTATCTATTGTTTTATCCGGATCGCAATCGAGATGACATTCCCGATCAGGATCCGGAAGTGCTACTGGAAGGTTTCGGAATCGAAGACACCCATTCGGTGATCAATAGTCTTCGATTCGGGCCGGACGGATGGCTGTACGGTGCCCAAGGAAGCACTGTAACTGCAGCCGTGCGCAAACCTGGTTCGAAAGAACCGCCGATTCGAACCGTTGGCCAACAGATTTGGCGATTCCATCCTGAGTCTAAAGTTTTTGAAGTATACGCAGAGGGTGGCGGCAATACATTCGGTTGCGAGATCGATTCAAAGGGCCGCGTTTTTTCAGGTCACAATGGTGGCGATACTCGAGGTTTTCACTATGTTCAAGGTGGATACTATCGAAAAGGTTTTGGCAAACACGGCCCACTTTCAAACCCGCATTCATTCGGTTTCTTCGAGAATATCAAGCACGGTAGTGTGGCTCGATTCACTCACAACTTCATCATCTACGAAGAAGACGTTTTGCCTGAACGCTATCGCGGACGATTATTCGGAATCGAGCCCCTCCAAGGCCAAGTTGTTATGAGCGACATCGCTCCGTTGAAGTCTACTTTTGAGACCAAAGACATTGAACGAGTGCTGAAGACGGATGATCCGTGGTTTCGCCCGGTTGATATTAAGTGCGGACCTGACGGTTGTATCTACATTGCCGACATGTACGAGCAAAGGATTGATCACAGTAGTCACTATGCAGGGCGCGTTGACCGCACAAACGGACGTATTTATCGACTTCGACCGAAAGCGACTTCCGAATCCGTTGCAAACAATCGCTCGCAGCCTTTTGACTATTCCAAGTTTTCAAAAAATCAATTCATCGTTTTACTGGATCATCCGTCGCGATGGCATAGGCAAATGGCGATTCGATTGATCGGCGACCGCTCGGATTCGACCATGTCCAACGGGCTGGATTTGCTTCTCAAGTCTCCCAATGAACAAAACTCTCTTGAAGCTGTGTGGGCGTTGCAGGCCTCTGGCGGCCTAACGGGAACCAAAGGAATGGAGCTTCTGAAACATGCAAACCCATTTGCAAGGGCTTGGACACTTCGGATTTTGACAGATTCAAATAAAGTGAACGAACAGATTGCATGGGAGCTGGCCGAACTCGCGCGTCAAGACCCATCGATTGAGGTTCGTAAGCAGCTTGCCTCGTCCGCCAAACGCCTTGGCCCTGAAATGGCGCTACCGATTATCGCAGCGTTGCTTGAACGAGATGAAGACGCCGAGGATCTTCATCAACCGCTGTTAATATGGTGGGCATTGGAAGCCCAGGTAGGCAAAACCGACGTGTCAAGGTTAATCCAAACGGTCCTCAGTGGAAAGGAATCAGCAAAACGACCGTTGGTAGCAAAGTTTATTCTCGAACGATTGATGAAGCGATTCGCGGTTACCGGCCTTCGTGAGGATCTTGTTTCGGCTGCAAAAATCCTTTCAGCGGCTCCAGATTCTTCGACCGCGGAGGCCTTTCTAAAGGGATTCGAAGAGGCCTATCAAGGGCGATCACTAGCGAGCATTCCAGATGAACTGGCAACAGCAATCGCTTCCAGTGGCGGTGGCTCACTAGCTTTGAGACTGCGGCAGGGGCAATCAGACGCCATAACTAAAGCGATTGACACAATCCAGCAAACCAGCGCAAAGATGGAGGATCGAAAGCAGCTGATCGACGTTATTGGGCAGGTGACACCTCCGGAAGCACTGCCTATATTGCTAAAGTTGTTAGGTTCTGAAAAGAACGCCGAAATCCTTTCAGCAACTCTGTCGTCATTGCAGTCCTACGAAAGCAATGCCGTTGCCGAAGCAACAATCCGACGATTCAACGACTTACCTATTAGTTCGCAACGAGTGGCTGAAGCGTTGCTTTCGAGTCGAGCCAGCTGGACTAAGCTGTTTCTTCAATCGGTCGAGTCGAAATCGATCGACGGCAATCGTATTGCGACGGCCACAGTTCGAAAGATGCTTTTGCATCCGGACGCATCGATCGCACCGCTCATAGAAAAGCATTGGGGCCGCGTTGTTGGTGCCACTTCTGCCGAAATGATTGCTGAGAGCGGACGCATCAACGAAATCTTAAGGACAGGTTCCGGAAATCCCAAACAAGGGAAAATTCAGTTCACTCAGCAGTGTGGACGTTGCCATCGATTGTTCGAAGAGGGTGGGGGCATTGGGCCCGACTTGACGCCATTTGCTCGTGACAATCTCGAAAGAATGTTAGTCAGTATCATCAACCCCAACTTAGAGATACGAGAGGGATTCGAAAACAATGTCGTCCTGACTTCCGATGGTCGTGTCATCACGGGGTTCCTGGCTGACAAGGACGAACAAGTTGTAATCATTCGCGGAGCGGACGGTCAGAATGTAGTCCTGCAAAAAGATACCATTGATGAAATAAAGGCCATTTCGTTATCGGTGATGCCGGAGGGAACGCTCAAGCAACTCGAAGATCAACAACTTCGCGACTTGTTCGCCTACTTGCGGTCTTCACAGCCAGTAAACTAAACGACCGTGTATCGAATCACGATGTTTCCAACGTCGACAGATGCTCCAAAACAGCGGAAAACGGCAATCGCGCATCGTCGGATGCTAGTCGTTTTCGTGCAATCCTGATGTCTTCTAGATCTGCATTCCTTGCAAACACTCCAATGCGATATCCGGCGGTGTCGACGAATTCAACGCATTCTTTCGACTCCATCAACTGACGGATTTGTTCTTCGGTTGCGACGATTCTTACCATTTCTGATTCTCCAAAGGTTTACCAATATTGTACTCGATTTCGATCTCCGCCACAATCAAGTTCGTTTTCCATGGTGGCCATCCTTCGTTGTTACAACTGTCGTCTGCATTCACATCAGCCACTTGCCCGCGTTTCTTAACCAATGGCATCTGACGATACCTTGCCGCGTCGATATTTTGGCCTGCAAACGAACACTTCATTTGGTGACGCTTCGACACAGTGGCTAACTTTGGGCCTCTGCTGTTGTGGCCAAATCGAGTTGTTTTCGATAGATTTGGCCACATTGATTGGTTACAATTGGCCAAATCGTTTATTTATTCTTGGATTTGGCCTATTTGAAAAACGTACAATATGACCGACAACCCGCTTATTGTAGGACGGAAAGACGAACGCAATGAGCTCGACTTGGCACTCAAATCACCGGTTGCCGAGTTGATTGCCGTTTATGGGCGAAGGCGTGTTGGTAAGACATTTTTGATCCGTCAGCATTTTAGCGACCATTTGGTCTTCGAAGCGGTAGGACTTCACGATGGAAGTCTAGCACGACAACTCGCGAGCTTCCACGCCAGCTTGAAAATAGCGTTTCCAAGAATGACGACGCTGCCACCCAGGAATTGGCTTGAAGCCTTCGAGCTCTTGCGAGATGCATTTGAACAAAAGGTGCCCAAATGCAAAGCGAAACGCATCCTGTTCTTGGATGAATTTCCTTGGATGGAAACGCGAGGATCAGGCTTTGTGGCGGCATTCGAATCTTTCTGGAACCAATACGCGAGTCGACGCAACGATTTCATTGTCGTTGTTTGCGGTTCCGCCGCTGCTTGGATGGTTCAGAGAGTCGTTCATGCCAAAGGAGGGTTGCACAATCGCCTTACAAGACGAATCCGTTTGATACCCTTTAACCTAGGGGAGACCCGGGAGTTTCTCCGTTCGAAAGGGATTCAACTCGACCCATTTCAGATGGCTCAGATCTATATGGCAATTGGTGGTATACCTCATTACCTCAATCATATTCGTCCAGGGAAATCGGCGGCTCAAAACATTGATTTGCTTTGCTTTCGATCCACCGGCATGCTGCGAGAGGAGTACGACTCGATGCTTACTGCACTCTTCGATCGCGATTCCATGCACCAGAGCATCGTCAAAACGCTGGCCACTTCGTGGCAAGGATTGATGCGCGATGAGCTGATCAAGAAAGCCAAACTGACGAGCGGTGGACGGGTCACGCAAGCCTTGGAAGACTTGGTCCTGTCTGGCTTCGTTCAAGAGACGGCGTCCTGGAATAAGAAATCGAAAGAGGCAGTCTATCGACTGATCGATGAGTTTTCGATCTTCTACTGGTCGTGGATGCACAATACGAATTCCGACGTTCAATGGATGCAAATCGCGACAGGAAAGCGGTTTGATAAGTGGTGTGGATACGCTTTCGAAAACATGTGCTTCAAACATCTGGATCAAATCAAACGTTCGCTCGGCATAGCTGGCATTCAAACCAGCGAGGGAACTTGGAGATATCAGACGACGGATGCCGAGCCTGGGGCACAGATCGATTTACTGATCGAGCGAGCGGATCGCTGCTTCAATCTGGTCGAGGCCAAGTTTAGCATGAACCCTTATGTAATCACGAAATCTTATACGACCGAATTGGAGTCCAAGATCCGTGTCTTTATAGCCAAAACGAAAGTTAGAAGGCCGATTTTCCTCACGATGATCACGCCGCATGGCATCGAACCCAACCGCCATTCGATTGGACTTTCAATCCAAGAAGTAACACTTCAAGATTTGATGAAATCGTAGCAAGCAACCCATTGGCGGTCAGCAAACTTCTTGACGTGGAATTGTTTTACGCACTCTGCGGTCCTCACAACCCGTAAACTAACTGCCGTTTCGCGGACTGTCATGGGTTCATTTCGATTTGAAACTCATTCTTGCCCTTCTTGATGGGTGATTTCAATGGAGTCAGTCCTTGCTGACGATACTTTACTGGGATGTTCGGTGCCGATTTCTCCACTGGCGCGGGTGGCGACTTGCCGGGGTCCGTATCCTTCATTTCCATGAGCGGCGTTACAATCACAATATAGTTACCTACGACGAGTTGCGGGATTGTATAGCTGCCGCTCGCATCAATTGGACTTTCACCCGCACCGCCTTCACTGGGGTTGAGGAATGTCACAGTCCCTTCCTTAACCGGCTGGCCTTTGAAAGTTACTTTGCCGGAAACCTCGCCAACCTCTGGTCCCGAGGGGGAACAGCCGACAAAAAAGACGCTCGAGAGGCAACTTGCAATCAAGCAGATATCAAAATTGCGCATGAATACAATCCAATTGAAAGTACGCCCACGGAAAACCTCATCCGTGGGCTTGAGCCATGACTTGAACAGGGTTACGGAACATCAATAACTGAGCCATCGTCACGATTCACCAAATTTTTGAGCGTCGCGAGCGGCACATTCTGATCAACGAATTGCACATGCCCGTCTGCAAACACGACATTAATTCCACCGGTGTGCGAGGAATTAAGTGGCTTGTTGCATCGCAGCTCGCCGTAGTCGTTAAATACCAATCCTCGCGACACGATTCCTCGAGTACTGATGGTCGTCGTATTGTAGCAGCGTGCGCAATTGTTGCTGGTCGAGCAATTTTTACCTGCGTCCATACTTCCATTCCCGGAGGGGAAACCGACATGGGACGTGCCCATGTGAAAGCCGCGATTATTATCCACGCGGCCATCACTGTTATCCGTTGGTCCGCCAGTCGGCAGTGACAAGCCGTTGCTGGCAAACATCTGTCCCGACTGCTCGCCAACCACAATGGTGTTCGATGTTCCATCGGTGATACTGCCAATGCGTTGTCCGCGGTCAAGAGTTAGGACGCCACCGTCCGACACGGGGCCGCGGAATTGAGTGTTTGCCAACATCGCAGAAGGATGGTTGTCTGCGCCGAGGATACAAGTGTATGACGGGCGTTGGTAGCCGGAGTCTCCTGACGCCGTGCTTGTACTGAACTGGGGAAGCGGGCTCGATGGGCATTGCATGAACGGAAAGGGGACGTTCTTCCAAATGTTTGTGTTCGGGTGCCCATCGGCGCCTCCGAACCAGAATGTCTGTCGCGGGAATTGGATTTTCGTGTAGGCCGTATCTAGTTCAATGTAGGGCATGACATAGACCCACCAAGTTGGACCGTGCATATACGTATCAATTTGAACACGCGTGGTTGCGGCCGGAAACTTACCGTAGACTCCGTGATGGTTGTGCAGAGACAGCCCGATTTGTTTAAGGTTATTGGTGCATTGCATCCTGCGGGCTGCCTCGCGCGCCGCTTGAACTGCCGGGAGCAGCAACCCGACTAGTATTCCGATAATTGCAATCACGACCAGCAATTCAACCAGTGTAAATCCGCGTCTCGAACGCGGAACAAGAAACCAATTCGTCACGATACACCTCCAAATAGAAAAACGTTACGTAATGAAGACCAATCGGCCCTCAACAATCTAACAATTAACGACACTCCTCGCTGATCGCCAGCAACTGGTTCCCAGGCTCCAGCCTGGGAACCCAATGTTTTGCTGGCTCTAGCCTGCCGAACATGGATACGAAAGTCAAGCTCGTGAGGCAGGAGCCTCAAGTGCAGTGCGTTCCCAGGCAAGAGCCTGGGAACGACGTGCGGTTGGCTTTTTCATACTTGCGATCAGCGAGAATTGTCCAATTAACCGCAAATTGCGGGGGCTACACAGCGAAAAAACTCGCGCGGATTTTCGCCGCGTTTACTCAATGTCCTTTTACGATTCTTCTTTGTGTGTAAATCGCACAACTCGAATCAATTCAAAGTGCTCGCGCAATCGCAGCATCATCGTTTTCACATGTTCATCTTCAGCTCGTGATTCCTCATCATCGCCGCGATGTTTCGAAATCAACGTTGAAACGGAATCGTCACCGCGATTTACGCCGAAACCGACCAGCTCTTCGCGATGTCGCAACTGAGGTGGAAGTGGCAAATTGAGCAGCGAACCAAGCGACACGTTCGAGTCGAGCGGCTTACGACGCGCCAGCAGCATTACTGTTTCAATTCCGCCTTTCTTACCGAAACTCCAGCCGCCACCAAGCGGCGGACAAAAGACGACCTTTGCGCCCATCCGAGACGGAGGGAGCTGATTGATATCGGTCACCTCAAGCGTTTCGTCGTTCCAAGGATACAGCGGCAGTACCCGACGTTCGCAATCGAGCCACACGAAATAGACGCACGCGGGTTGCGATAAATTCGCCTCTAAGCTCATAATTCCGTCGGCCTGCACTGGCAGCGCGCCCGCGTTCTCGATTGGGAGCGGTTCGACGCCACGCTGCGACGTACGGACGAAAACGTTTAACTTGCCGTCAAGCGGTTGTTCAGTTAGCTTTTTACTGGTCGAGGAGAAGAACTTGACCGTTGCGAAGATGCCGCCAGCACTCAGCAAGACAAAAAACAGCATCCACAGCCAGCTGTGCGAACGAGTTTGCAGTGCTGAAGATATGTAATCCTGGGACTCTGTTGTACGCTGCCGACTCATCTCCACATCCTAAACTGCGTGATTCAACGTGGGTTTAGCAAACCAAAGTTTACACTTTTGTGGCTGTCAATACCAGTCCGGAAAAAAAAGCAGCTAAATTCAGAATCGTCTATTGCGAATGCGGTGATCGTAACCTTTGACAAGGGCTTTGCGCAATTTGATGAACTGGCTTGCACTGTCCTCTCGTAGTGCCGAACACAGTGAACTGTCGGCTTCCGCTGATCGGATTGGCGACATCGCGGCCGAGTGTTTCCCCCCGTAGATCTTCTTTCCTTAAGTTTTGTTGCCCACAATCGGCTTCGCCACTTCGCCGTTTTGATATATTTAATGCGACTCGTCAATCTACGAATAGGAGCCACATATTCGATGCGTATCGGAATTCGACCAATCAACGATTTTGCTTTCAAAAAAATCTTTGGAACTATCGCCAACAAGTTGGCTTTAATCAGTTTACTGAACGCTATCCTTTGCTTGCGCATTCCAATCGTCGATGTCACTATCGTTAACCCGTACAATTTTCAAGACTTCCTCGATGACAAACTCTCTATCTTGGACATCAAGGCAGTGGATGCAAACGGCGCGATTTTCGACATCGAAATGCAACTGACGATTTTCGATGGACTCGTACAAAGGATCGTATTTTATGGTTGCGAGATCTACGCCGGGCAATTGAACGCTGGAGACGACTACACCCAACTTCGGCCGGTTTACTCGATTTGTCTGGTAAATGGTATTCTCTGGAAAGAAGCGGAGAAAGTGCATCATGCATTTCAGTTGGCCGATCGGGATTCAGGGCGGATTTTGGAAAAGACAATTGAAATTCACACGCTCGAGCTTGGCAGGTATAATTTAGTTGAAGTGGAATTGGCGACAGCAAGCATGCGAGATCGTTGGCTTTATTGGTTTTTGCATGCACATGAATACCAACCGGAAGCGTTACTGAAACTGTTTCCGGACGCTGCAATGCAGTTAGCAACACAGACGATCACAAAAATAGCCGAAATAACGGAGGACAAGAAAATGTACGACGCACGGGAAAAAGCGCTTCGCGACCAACAATGGGCTATCAACGCGGCACACAGAGAAGGGGAACGCCAAGGCAAGCTTGAAGGCAAGCTTGAGGGAAAAATCGAAGGGAAAATTGAACTAATTCGAACACTTGAGGGAATCCTTGGTCTCGCGTTGAGCAAAGTTGAGGATTTGCAGAAATTAGATCTTAATGCTTTGCAAGAGCTTACCAGCACCCTCCAAGATCGTGCTCGCAACCGAACCTAGCAAGGCGTCGCTAAACCAATCGGGCGGAGTGCCGCATTGTCTTTTTGGGGACTATCCGAAAGCTTTTGAAATCAACGGAATTACCAATGCCACACGGACCACTTACCGACGCGCAAATCGCATTGTTTCAACGAGATGGCTATCTCGTCATTCGCGGATTGCTGGATGCCGAGGAAACAGAGCTAACGCTCAAGGCGGCTCGTCAGGACGAGGCGCTCCGAAGCAACGCCATGGAAGTCATCGACACCAAGGGACGAAGTACCAACCTTTCCCTTTGGAATCATCCGGGCGACGACATCTATGGAGCAATCTGTCGCAGCCGACGCGTTGTCGATTCCATGGAACAGCTGCTTGGCGATGAGGTCTATCATTACCATTCCAAACTTAGCGCGAAGGAGCCAAAGGTAGGAGGTGCTTGGGAATGGCATCAGGATTATGGTTATTGGTATCAAAACGGCTGCCTTTTCCCTGACCTTGCGAGCGTATTCATCGCACTTGATCCAGCAACGCGTGAGAACGGTTGCTTGCAATTGCTCAAGGGCTCTCATCGAATGGGGAGAGTGGAACATGGAAGATTTGGTACGCAAACCGGCGCCGACCCAGAACGTGTCGAAGCGGCGATGCAGAGACTTGAAAAGGTATATTGCGAGATGGCACCCGGAGACGCCGTTTTCTTCCACGGCAATACACTTCATAGTTCAGACGCGAACTTGAGCGACAAGCCTCGTTGGGGATTGATCTGTTGTTACAACACAAAGAATAATAACCCGTACAAGGATTCGCATCATCCAAGCTACACACCATTAAAAAAAGTAGAGGACATTGCAATCAAAGCTATGGGTGCGCGTGGCAGCGAGTCAGGCAAGTCGTTTCTCGAAGCGAAACGGGACCAAACACAAGGCGTCGCGCAGAATGCATGACAAAGCTATTCATCCTCTCGAAGTTCACTATTTGCCTCAAATGCCTCGAGACAAATCGATCGGCATCGGCTGTATTGGCTCAGGATTCATTATGGCTGACTGCCATCTCGTCGCCTACCGCCAAGCCGGTTTCAATCCAGTAGCCATTGCGGCCCGCAATATGGAACGTACGAAGCAAGTTGCCGCTCGACATGCGATTCCCAAAGCATATCAAGACTATCGAGAGATGCTCGAAGACCCACAGGTGGAAATCATTGATGTTGCGGTTCCGCCCGATGTCCAGTTCGACGTCATTCGCGAAATCACTTCACGTGATAATCGTATTCGTGGGATTCTTGCTCAAAAACCGCTTGGTGTGGATTTCGCACAAGCTTTGAAGATTGTTGGCATGTGCGAAGAGGCAGGAATCAAACTTGCTGTCAACCAGAATATGCGCTTCGACCAATCGGTGCGATGTCTGAAAAGCTTGTTAAACCAGCGAGCGTTTGGAGAACCGGTTTTGGCAACGATTGACATGCGAGCCATCCCGCACTGGATGCCCTGGCAAGAGCGTCAGGGGTGGGTGACCTTGCGGATCATGAGCATTCACCACCTCGACACATTCCGCTTTTGGTTTGGCGATCCAATTCGTGTTTTTGCAAGCATCCGTTCAGATCCCCGAACAAGTAGACGCTTTGAGCATCAGGACGGAATATGCCTTTACATTCTTGAATATGAGAATGGTTTTCGCGCGGCGGCTTGGGACGACGTTTGGGCAGGTCCGGCGATGGAGGGTTCTGCATCGGACTCCTACATTCGATGGCGAGTAGAAGGAACAGAGGGGATGGCTCAAGGAACCATTGGCTGGCCGGAATACCCCAAGCCTACACCTAGCACTCTTGATTATACGACAGTGTTTAATGGTTCAGAATGGATTCGACCGCGATGGCCTGAAGTTTGGTTCCCAGACGCATTTGTTGGAACGATGTCGCAGTTGCTATGTGCGCTCGAAGACGGGACTGAGCCGGAAATTGGTGGCCGCGATAACCTTCAAACGATGGCACTAGTCGATGCTGCTTATTTATCGACTCGTGAACATCGTGCCGTATCAATCAGCGAAATCACCGGAAATCCAAGCATGTAGGTCCGCATCTCCGAGGCGGACACATCACGTAGGTCCGCATTGCCGAGGCGGACATTTCAGCAAAGTAGCACTTCAACGAATCTCTGCGAGCGCTGAGATGTTCACGTAGCTCGAATCGCAAGACTTCAGCCGCACACTCGGCTACCACTGAACTCTTGCGAGTCCAGCTACCTAGTCAACCGAGTCCAGTTATTCGCCTATTCCGCTACCGGCTACTTAAAGTGTGCGTTTGCCCAGCGAATGAAATGCTTGATGTTCGGAGCGTCGGTATGTCCACCGTCATGTTGCCGCCAAGCCAACTCGCCATCGAGCATGTCGACGTTGACTGCAGGCATTTTCTCAGACTTGTAGTCGTCGCTTCTGCCCAGGTCTTTGGCATTCAATAGCCGAAACACGGGTTGGGCGGCGATCGTTGCCATGAAACTCCCTTGCTGATCCAGCCATAGTGCATCCCCTTTTTCAGGCACACCATAGCTTACAAATGTCAATCGAGGCGCACAAAGCGCAATCAACTGATGGGAGTCGATCGGCAGGTTGCTAGCATTCTTGCTGCCGAAAGAAGACGCTTCCGTCCCGTACTTTAGGAAGTTGCCAGCCATCCAATGATACTCGCCGGATCCGGTCAAGTTCTCTACCGCTTCACCGAAATTTCTCCTGTATAGACTTGCTCCACCTTCGCCAGAAGAGCCGATCAATACCATTGCAAAGCGTTGATCAAAGGCCATGCTCACCAGAGCGGCTTTCCCATATCGTGATACTCCTTCGATGCCGACCCTTTTGGAATCAACGCTGGGTTCCGTTTCGAGATAATCAAGTCCACGCGATGCACCCCATCCCCAAGCTCGCAATGATCCCCAATCGTCTGGCTTTCGCGGTTTCCCCTTGTTCGTCAATCCGATGATCCCACGCGTAAGACCCGCTCCCTTTGTTGGCTTTTCCGAGTTGGCGTTGCGGTTGCCGGAATTGCCCGCATCTTTACCCGCATTATTATTTCCAGCCCCGCCTCTATTGCCGAAGTTCAATTGCCGGACTCCGCCTGAGTCATCTTGAATCGAGTTCGTGCTGATCATGGCAACTCCCCAACCTGCCTCGATCAATTCGCTCTCCCTCGATATTCTCGGAGGTCCAGCTGGAGCGCCTGCCTGACCGCCAGTGGGACTGCCAGCAGGACCGACACGTCCGCCTCCTCCGAAACCGAAGCCGGGCGGCATTGGATCAAATGGAGTCCGGCCAAACATCATCAAAACGGGGATTTTTCCTTGCGCATTCTTTGGAATCGTCAACGACATTGAGATGTTGACTTCAATTTCAGGACATGCTGAATTATCCACGACCCCAACGATGTGCTTTTCAATCGTTTCAATTTCGCCCGATTTTCCAGCGCGTGTCTCGCGAACTTCCCATTTCAAATTTGGAACATTCGCGGGAATCCTTCCCAGGATTTCGCTCTCGAATGCTTCGACAATTTCGGGGCGACGCTGTTTCCACCATTGTTTTGTAGTTCGAACTTGGGATCCATCTGTCAGCTTCATAACATCGGGCAAGTCGGGATACGGATTGGCGAGGGACTCATCGTAATTTGCAGCGTTCGGAGCGCCAGCAGTTCCGCTTGGACCAGGCCGGAGCTTCGTAATGCCAAGCTGCGTCATCATGTTTTGATGATCTTCTTGAACGGTGAAGATCACGGGACCATTTGACTCTTGACCGATGCAATACGTTGTTGTCGACGAACTAGTCGTCAAAAAAACAATCGTCCAAACAACAATTGGCGACAAAGACAACGCAGCCGAAAATCTGACTCGAAACCACATAACTCGCTCCTAGTTTGAATGTTCTGTTGCTCGACAAATACGTCAACCCTGACTAAGTACTTGCCAATCAAGGTTGTCGATCAATTTGTAGGTTCCACTAAGTTTGTTCGTGACATTATAGCGTCGAACTTAAAGTGGGCAGGGATGAATGCTATCGAACGCTGCATTGGCCTCGGCATAAAAGGCTTTCAATTCTAGATCGAGATTCGCAACTTGAAACGGATTAAGACACAGAGGCGCAGGGCTAGAAGTGCGGAATCCACTGAGCTCTGTGTGACTCTGTGGTTCAAATGGATTTCCCCCTGAACTCAGATGGGAAGAATTAATTATTCTAATTGCAATGCTCGACTAACTTGATTGATGCTTGGCGACGCGAGAAAACGATTTGCCCGCAGTTGTTGCGATTGACGTCTACGGTAACAAAGGCACACCGAATCAGGTGCCCTCCAAAACCTAGCTAAACTCGCTATAATTGGGATGAAGGAGACTGCCATGATTAAGCACACCGCATTTGCGGATGCATTGGATGCTGCGGAACATTTGGACCCGGATGCCCAGGTGGAATTGATAGCTGAGCTAAATCGCCGGCTGGCCGAGCGCGGTCGCGAACGCATCGCCGCCGCAGTTGAGCAGGCGCGGCGCGAGTTCGCGTCCGGACAGTCGAAACCAAAGACAGCTGCCGAAATCGTGCGCGAGGCACTCTCGTGAGACGGCTGCTCTTAGAGTCACCGGCCTTTGAACGCGACTTGAAGAAATGGCTGAAATCCCATTCCGACGCGGCGGATTCGATTGCAGGGACTTTGGAGCAATTATCCGCCGACGACAGCCATGCTTCATTGCGTACGCACAAACTTAGTGGTCCTTTGGCGGGATGCTGGTCGTGCAGCGCCACCTACGACCTGCGGATCGTGTTCGAGTATGTTCAGCACGACGAGGCTGAGGCGATTCATCTACTGTCGCTTGGCACTCACGACCAAGTTTACTGACCAAGACTCCGAACATATAAAGGATTATTTTCTTTATCTTTGTTTTGGGGGCGAGCGAGGGCTGGCCTTGTTGATTGCCATTTCTTGATCAGAAGCTTAAGGGGCCATTGGGCTTTGCTACCAATACAACAAGATAGGTGTCCACGGAGCGCGTAAAATGAATCGCATAGAACTGATTTCGCGGGTATAATAAATTTTATGTCAGAACTGCATTCTCCAGAATTTATCGCTGCTCGCAACGCTGCCATGGCTCAATATACGGGTTGGATTGGGCATGATGCTTTGGACCCCACTGGACCGTCCGGCCATGCCTATGGTTTGGCGGTGAGTACTCGTCTCACTTCCTACTACCGTACAACACATCGAAAGGATGCGATGGATATTACCCCTCAACAAGTGATCGATTGTCTGGTTGCCGCGAAAGTTAAAGAGTGGGTGCTGATGGGATTGCACGGATATGTCGGTTATTTGCCAATGCCTCGGGCGACGCAAGATGTCGACATCATGGTTCCTTTTTCCCAAAAAGAAAGAGCGGCCAAGGCAATTGCTGCTCAGTGGCCAACACTACTTCGGCACGACCTATCTCAAGTCATTCGATTCATGGATGGCGGCGATTTGGACCAAGATGGCAAACCAAAGCCTGTCATCGACTTGATGATGCCATGGAGCGCGTTTCAAAATACTATTCTAAAGGATCACGTTCGTGTCGATCCTGAAACCGGTAATCGCTTGCCGACCATCGAAGCGGCCATTGTTTCGAAATATGCTGCGTATATTTCGCCGCATCGTGACTGGAAAAAAAAACAGCAAGATGCTGTCGACATGAGGAATGTGGTTGCAGCCAATTGGAAATCGATCGATCGGGGACGGCTCTCGGAACTTGCAAACCAGGTTTGGGAGCAAGGGGGCGGGGAGATTATTCAGTTTATGCAATTGGCGATCGATAATAAGCCGTTTCCGGCATAAAACACTCGCAAGCTAGTGTTAAAGTATTTTGCTGGCCTGCACGCCGTGCTTTAAAAAACGGGGAAATGAAATGGAACCACCTCGGCAATAGATGGAGTTGTTTTTAATGTCGCGTCCAAAGCTTATTTGTTCCTTCCTGGCAATTTACGGCATGTTCGGCTGCATGCCGGTGGGTAGAGCCATTGCTCCGATATGGAAAGCCAAAGTGGTTGCGACTTACCCTCACGATCCGAATGCGTACACTCAGGGATTGATCATCGAGAATGGGCAAATGTTCGAGGGGACGGGAAAGCACGGCAGCTCAACTCTTCGTGAAGTGGAACTGCGGACGGGCAAGGTGCTTAGGTCCCTCTCGCTCGATGAGAAATACTTCGGCGAAGGAATCACGGTCCTTAACGGAACGATCTATCAGTTAACTTGGAAGAACAACTATTGCTTTACTTACGATCTCAAGACATTCCAGTATAAGGAATTCTTTCGATATCCTTTTGAGGGTTGGGGGCTAACGAACAATGGAAAGGAGCTGATTCTTAGCGATGGCTCATCAGATATCCGCTTTATCGATCCCGTTTCGTTCAAAGAACTACGAAAAGTATCCGTCAAAGATGGAACGCAGCGAATTAAGAATCTAAATGAACTTGAGTATGTTAATGGCGAGATCTGGGCGAATATCTGGTATGAGGATCGGATAGCTCGTGTCTCACCCGAAAATGGTAAACTGCTTGGCTGGATCGATCTGAGTACTCTTTACCCAAAGAGCCAGCGCAAGGACCGCGACGACGTTTTGAACGGCATTGCTCAAGATCCGGATACGAAGAAGATTTTTGTTACGGGAAAGAACTGGCCAAAGCTGTTTGAGATCGAAATTGTAAAATAGAAATATCCCGAGAAAACAGGAATGAACTAGATGATACGAGTAGGCTTAGTCGGCGTCGGCTTTATGGGCTGGATACATCAGCTGGCGTACCGCCGAAGTAAGAACGCTAGGCTGGCAGCCTTCTGCTCAAGCGATGCGAAGAAGCGTTCCGGTGATTGGCGGGGGATACAAGGAAATTTCGGCCCTCCAGGAGATCAGATTTCTCTGGACGGAATTGAAGTTTTCGATTCGCTCGAACAGATGGTTCGTTCTCCAAATATCGACGTGGTAGATATCTGCTTGCCACCACACATGCATGCTTCAGCGGCCACGTTGGCGTTAGAAAATGGCAAAGATGTTTTATGCGAGAAGCCACTGGCTTTGAATTCCGAAGACTGTTTTCGAATCATGCAGACCGCCAAGCGATTGAATCTGTTGGCCATGGCGGCTCATGTGTTGCCTTACATGGGGGCTTTTGCATTTGCGACCGAAATTGTCGCAAAGAAAACCTATGGTGTTCCGATTGGCGGATATTTTAAACGAATCATTTCCGACCCGACTTGGATTCCGGACTTTTATGCAAAGGACAAGGTCGGTGGCCCGCTGGTAGATTTGCATGTTCACGATTTGCATTGGATACAATTGCTATTTGGCAAGCCTAGGGGTGTACACGTTGTGGGACGGATGCAAGGAGATGTCGCCAAGTTTGTGCATGTGGTCTACGACTTTGGTAGTTCTGAAGTTGCAGTCGCTAGTACTTCAGGAGTGATTGATGGGCCGGGCCGACCGTTTACACATGGCTTTGAGCTTCATCTGGAAAACGCGACATTGCAGCACGAGTTTGCCGCCTTTAGCGATTCGGCAGAAACAATGCCGCTCAAAATTGTGACTCGTGATGGACAAGTGATTCGCCCGGAGCTTCCCGCCTGCGATGATGTGGATGCGTTTGTCGCGGAAATCGACGACATGGCGGAAAGTGTGCGAACGAGAATAACCGCACCTCGTTTAGACGGAACGCTTGCAGCACAAGCAGTTGATCTTGCGATTACAATACAAGAGCAACTTGCCAGTAGTAGGTCCCGCTTGCCGAGCGGGACTTAGGCCTGTGGCTAGTATTCTGCCTCAGCCTAGTTTTCGGGTAGCGGAACCCATTGTTTCTAAACGTAGCATAGGCATCTTGCCGGTGAGGATTCTTATGAATACTCAGGCTGGAAGCCTAAGCTACGTCGATGGATTAGGAATTCTCATTGGAGTTTTGGATCATGATCAAGTCACTTGTAATTCCTGGCGGCATTTTAACGTTGATTTTTGCTCAAATCGTTTGTCGTCCCGATTACTCGAGCGGAGCCGAAGATGGGGTTAATACAACTCCGCGCGGCGCTGGACGGAATCAACAAGGATTGTACGAACTGAACACGCCGAAATTGACCCTCATTACCGACATTCCTATGGATGATGAGCTCAAAAGTTGGCCAGAGTTGTTTGAGCAAAGCATTCAACAATGGCAAACGTATTTCGGAGTAGATCCCAAACTATTGGAAGGATTGCATATAACGGCAATCTTGATCGGTGATCGCGAACGTCTCAATAAACTCGGCGTGCTAGACAAGGTTCCGGCTTTTGACGAGGGGTACCAGCTCGGAGACAATATCTACATTCAGGAGCAGCCGACTGTGTACTTTCGGCGCCTTTTGTTTTTGCACGAGGCGACGCATTGGATCGTATGGCGACTTTATGGCGGAGGAGGCTCCCCTTGGTTCATGGAGGGGATGGCAGAGATGCAAGGGACGCACTCGTTGACCGACGGACGACTCAAACTTGGAGTCATCCCATCGTCAAGGGAACTTGTTTCCGGGTGGGGGCGATTGAGAATGATCGATGAGACGCTTAATCAAGGGGCTGCGCCATCCATGTCGGAAATTTTGGCTTATGGGAATCAGCGAGAGGACCACGTCATTCGCTACGCTTGGAGCTGGGCTGCTTGCGTATTCTTTACGCATCATCCGAAATACAGTCCTATTTTGAAGGATTTGTATAACAAAAAACTCGACTACTCGAATTCGCTTTCTCTCAAATTCAAAAGGCGACTCGCTGCTGAATGGGCAGATGTTCTGGTGGACTGGAATGCGTTCGTTTCCGATTTGGATTTTGGTTACGATCTTCAACGGTCAAGTTTTGTGAGCGGTGATACCGCTACGCGAAGAGATTTGAAAGAGGCGGGAAACGTAATCTTTCCGCTTGAAACAGACCGGGGATGGCAGACTACTGGAATCATGCTTGAAGTCGGAAAGCCGGTTCGCATATCTTGTTCGGGCACTTACATCTTGAAGAAGTCGACTAGCCCGTCAGAATCGAATTGGGTTGTTGAACCGCAAGGAGTGACCTATCAGTTTTTTCGTGGTAATCCATTGGGTAGCGTCATCGCGAGCGTGGTTCCACGCCATGAAGTTGATCAAACAAAACGGTGGAAGACCTTCCGGATCGGTTGCGAAACAGAAATCGTTCCTAATGTGTTAGGCGAACTCTTTTTGAAGGTCAACGAGCCCTCGAAGGGACTGTGGGATAATGTGGGCAGTATTTCTGTCGTGATTTCCAGCGACTAACTCGAAATGGCATCCTGGCGATGACCATCCGTTTCTTCATCTTGCTTTTCCTTCGAGTGCCAACGAAAATACATTGACAATGTTTGTTAGACAGGGAGCTAGTTACGATGAGTCTTGCGTCCATTTCCGAATCGATCGATTATCCAGAGTCAGACGGCGAACCTATGGGAGAAACTGATCTGCATCGGGATTGGATGTTCCGTATCCTAGAAGTTTTGCGGCATCGGTATCGCGGCCAAAGAGTCTATATTGCTAGCGATTTACTCGTCTATTACGAAGAGGGAACTCCCTCCAAATTCATTGTTCCAGATGATTTTGTCGTGCTTGATTGCGATCCAGGTCGGCGCCGGATTTTTAAGACATGGGAGGAGAAGCGGGGCCCCGACGTGGTTTTCGAAGTCACATCACATAGCTCCCGTCGCATTGACACCGTAAAGAAGCCGGTGATCTACGAACAGATGGGAGTCAAGGAGTACTATATCTACGATCCGACGTGCGACTATTTGAAACCCGCCCTTCAGGGTTTTCGATTGATCGATGGTTGGCTGACGCAGATCGCGCCTATAGACGGAGTCTGTCGATGTGAGACGCTGCAGCTTGGTCTTCGATTGGTCGGTGATGATTTGGAGTTTTTTGATCTTCAGACGGGCGAACTCGCAGTCGACGAAGCTGAATCGGAACGCGCGGCTAAGGAGAGGGAATGTGAGGCCAAGGAGAGGGAACGTGTGAACAAGGAACGAGTTGAGGCCAAGAATCGCGAACTGCTATTGGAAATCGAGCAACTCAGGAAGCGACTTGGCGAGTGATCGTCTAGCGATAGGAACCCCACATAGAACCTTGGCGCATTGAACGGCTGCCGACTGAGGTTTAGTTTGCTCACATTTCTTGGTGGGGTAAATGCTCAATTGCGAGCCAGTTTACGTAGATTCAGACAGCGGCTCGAACCTAGGGCGATCCAATTTAGAGCAAATCAGTCCAAGTTGCATTATTTTTCTTGATATTTACATAGTCAATTCATTCAGATACTGGACCATCGCTAGCAGTCGGTTCATAATCCGGTATGTTGGTTGGAGTTATCGACTAGGATGGTTGTGCGGGTTAGGTGGTTTAGCCGATGTATCCTCATCGTCAATTTGTAACAACTCCTTTTCGCAGTCCAATTTGGGATAGAAGTTGACGTAGGCTTCGCCCAGCCCCTTTTGCGGGCTTACCTTGTGATTTCGTGAACCAATGGGCGCTAGCCCAGTGGGACTAACTTTGAGCCGCAACGCGCTAGTGACAAAAACCTTAATTCCCTTCCGTTTTCGCAAGCGGAAAAAAGCCTATCAACATCAGCCGGAACGCGCTAGCGTCCGGTTTTGTACTCACAAAAAACCGTGTGCTAGCGCCCTGCGGCTGATGGCCAAAAGCCGGAAGGAACTTCCGGCTTCTGGCACTAGCGTGCGGGCTGGCAGGCTAGAGATTGCTTGCGAATCCGGCCCTCATGCTAGCGCATTGACGCTCAGAAATTACAAAGTGAGTGCAAGCGCTAGCCCTGGGGCATGAAGAGGCACCAGCGTCTTGCATTTGGTCGTTTGAATTTTCATTAACAACTTTCTTGGAACAATCTAATGAAACTGGATCGTCAATCCATAATGCGAACTCTAACGCTTGTCGCAGCGTTTGGAGCAAGCTTCCTTTCGTGGCAAACTGGTTCGGCACAGGTACCAGCAGCTCAAGTTACGCCCGCTCAGCCAGATTTCCCGCCATTTGAAAAAGTGACAGAAGGGTTTGTCAAATCCGATTCGAAGTCACCGGACAAGCAATCGTTGTGTGGAATTTGGACAAGAGAAAAAGATGGGCAGATGCTTTTGGAGTTACCCAAAGACTTCGCCATGAAAAAATATTTTATCGCATTGACGGTCAGTAGCGGTGATCGATTTGCAGGCCTTCAGTATAATGATTTTTATGTCTACTGGCGTCTCTACAACAAACGTCTCGCCCTGATCATGCCGAATATGGATATTCGTTCAAATGGCGAGCCGGAATCGAAATCGTCAGTCAAGCGATTGTTCACAGACACCGTTCTTTTGGATGTTCCGATTATTACTATGGGGCCACGCGGCGGTGGACCGGTAATCGATGCGGACGCTCTGTTTGTCGGAAATGCTGCCAAGTTCTTTGAATATACAGGTAACCCGTATAAATCTAGGATTCGTGTGATGGATCCGCAATTGATCAAAATCGTGAAGGCAAAGTCTTTCTCCAAAAACGCAGAGATGGCATTCGAAGTCGTTGCTTCTGGGGGAAAACTGCAAACCCTGCATTTCTCGTTTAGCGAAGTTCCAGAGGAGAACGGCTACCGTCCTCGCAAGGCGGACCAACGAGTTGGATACTTTTTAACCAACTACTCCGACTTGGGAAGTTACGACGAAGATAAGAAGCGCGTGCGTTATGTTACCCGCTGGCGATTGGAAAAGAGAGATCCAAGCCTCAAGATCAGTCCACCTGTCAAGCCGATTCGATTCTATATCGAACACACAACACCTGTACGATATCGCCGCTGGGTCAAGCAGGGAATCGAGTATTGGAACAAGGCCTTCGAACAAATTGGATTCTCGGACGCAGTTGAAGTCTTTTATCAGGACGCCAAAACGGGTGACAACATGGACCTCGATCCCGAGGACGTGCAATACAACTTTGTGCGTTGGCTGAACAATGATGAAGGGACTGCAATCGGACCAAGTCGCGTACATCCTCTGACTGGCGAAATCCTTGACGCCGATATTATTTTGACCGACGGTTGGATTCGGCACTTTAATTTCCAGTACCATGACATGATGCCTGATTTAGCCATGGAGGGGATGAGTGCCGAAACGGTATCATGGCTGGGTTCGCATCCGAATTGGGATCCCCGATTGCGACTAGCTCCCAATGCGAATCGAGATCACCTGAAGAGCTATTTTGCGAACCAGTCGAAGCTTCCCTACGGTGGCCACCCAATCACTAAAGTTGACACGTCATTGATAGGCGATCAGCCCTTTGATGGATTGATCGGTCGTACCAGTCAAGTCAATGGATATTGCGCTGCCGCCGTTGGCAAGCAAATGGACATGAGCATGGCTCGATTAGGCTTTGACTTGTTCGATGACGAAGGCAATTTGCTTCAATCGGACGCCGAGAAGGAAGAGCCAAAGAAGGAGGAACCGAAAAAAGAGGAACCAAAAGTAGAAGACAAAAAGCCAGAAGAAAAGAAGCCAGAGGTCAAAAAGCCAGAAAAAGCCAAGGAAAGTCTTTTGGATGGAATGCCCGAAGCATTCATCGGACCCCTTTTGGCCGATTTGGTAGCACATGAGGCAGGCCATACATTGGGACTGCGGCACAACTTCAAAGCTTCAAGTGTATACACGTTGAAGGAAATCAATTCGGATGCAGTGAAGGGAAAGAAGACGCTCGCTTCTTCGGTCATGGACTACCTCCCGATCAATATTCCATACGAAGTTGAGGGTGCAACCCGCGGCGATTGGACAATGACGGGAATTGGTCCGTACGATTATTGGGCGATTGAATACGGATATACGCCTGAAGAGGCCAAACTTCAAGAAATCCTCAAACGGGTGAGTGAACCTGAGTTGCAATACGCTACGGACGAAGATACAGGCGGGCCAGACCCGTTGGCACGTCGCTACGATTACAGCAAAGAGCCGCTTGATTACGCTGAAAATCAAATTCGACTGGTCAAGCTTTATCGCTCGCGATTGCTCGACAAGTTTGTAAAGGATGGCGACAGTTGGGCCAAAGCCCGACGTGGTTACGAACTGACCTTACTTGAACAGACAAAGTCAGTCAGCATGATGGCAAACTGGATAGGCGGAGCAACGGTGAACCGCGACAAGAAGGGTGATCCGGGCAACCGCCAAACGCTCGTTCCTGTCTCTGCTGAACGTCAGCGCAAAGCGATTGACTTTGTCTTTAAGAACGCATTCCGCGACGCCGCTTTTGGAATCACGCAACCCATTTTGGAACGCTTGACTTTCGACAAATGGATTGACGAAGGCATGCGTGCCATGGGCGAATCAACCTTCCCGATCCACGAACGCATCTTGGGCATCCAAGCCGCGACGTTGACCATGTTAATGAACCCGAGCACGCTCCGCCGCGTTTTCGACAATGAAACGTTGGTTCCAGCGGATCAGGATGCTGTGACTCTGCCCGAATTGATGGATAAACTCTATGCGGAGATTTGGTCCGAGTTAGACGCGAAGCCTGAAGGGGAAGTCTCATCGAGAAAGCCGCGTATCAGTTCGTGGCGAAGAAATCTTCAGCGTGAGCATCTGGAGCGATTGATCGATTTGGCTATGCCTACGGACTCAAACGCAATTACAAAACCAGTGACCGCGTTGTCGCTTATGCAGCTCAAAGAACTGAAGCGGAAACTAGATGCGACTCTTGAAGGTCGAAATAGTTTGGATCCTTATTCTTTGTCTCACCTTGGGGAGTGCCAGACTCGAATTGTGAAAGCAATTGATGCGATCTATGTCTACAACATGCCTAGTAGTTTCGGCGGAGGCGGCACTATTTTCCTTTCATTCGGACAAGACGGAAAACCAATTGAAAACAAGGAAGTACCAGAACCGGACATGCCGTAACAATCGACTTTCGATCGGTTCTGCGGCTTTGCGACTTGTTTAACCCTGTTTAACCTGCGCAGCGGCGGGCGTTGTCAAGCGACGCTTCCATCCGTCGAGACCAACGACAGAGTCGGGCGGTATTCGCGCTCCCCGCGATCGAGGCTTGAGGGCCTCGATCGGTTAAACATGAATCGCAGCCCATTGTGCGGACTTGCAACTGCTGGGGTTGCCGTCCACTATTCGATAGTCACTTTCTCCCGCACTGTTTCAACACATCGTTCATCCAATGAGTATCTTCCTCCGAAAATTTTGGTGACATGTTGATTGAGTAGTCGAGCAAATAGTATCGCCCGTCGCGATAACAAGCGTCCAGCAGCGTTTGGAGTTGCAGCACGACATCTCGATCCTCTGACCTCAATGGAATTGCAATGTTTGGAAGGCGCTCGCGCATGGATGCAAAATATATGTCAAACGATATGCGCTCGACGTCTCGATAAACGCAAATCATGTACCCTTTGCGTTTATCCTCCGGAATATCTTCAATCGGTGCGGCAAGTACGTAACTCCCTTGTCGAACTAGATCGATCTCGACCAAGTTAACTCCTGCATCCATGTAATCAAGCTGCTTCCGCGAGTATTGCTCACGATTCCGGGCACCAAGCTTGTTCCAGGGACTGATAAACTCGATGGCGGTTACCACAGTTCCATTTTGCCCCCTGATCTCAAGATGACGATCTGGGTGCGGGTGGCGTCTGACTCGTAACATTGGTTCGGCCAATGCCAGTGACTCGCCGCGTTCGGCTTTCAAGCCTTCCGGCACAACAGATACTTTGGATTCGCCGACGTGCAGGTCTGGTCGAATTGAATGGCCCTCGCGACTATTGTATCGCACCTCTAAATTCTCTTCGATGTTGGCTTGTAAGTCAGTTGGCAACAATGAATTGAGCTGATTTCGCGCATATACAATCAGACTTGCGTGAACTTCAGGCCATTTGGGTTCAAGGAATGGATCCATGCCTGGGAAAGGGCTCTTCATGGAGAACTCCAATTCTTAAGGTTCAAACCAAATAACGCATTTTTCCAACCGAACAGCGTCCATTGTAATTCAAAATTTCGCAGGCGTCGATCAATGCGTGAATGCAAGGCTGGCCGTCGATGGAGGGCAAAGGGATTGTGCAAGACAAATTGCGATTGCAGCCAGGATTCCGGAAGGCAGAGTCTGGGCTTTGCGACAAATAGCAGCTTACGAAAAATGCGTTGATGCGAGTTTTGTTCCGTTCTGCGATCTGGCCTTTCAGGTTGGTCGGGGGCTTGTCCCCCACGGGTGCAACCGGCTGAGCGATGGCATTTAAGTTTTCAAGCTGCTAGGAAAAATGAGTCTATGAAGTTGGTTCGATCACCATATATGGCCAATGCT
>JAYTVL010000175.1:0-25065 GCA_043744075.1 Pirellula sp.
GTCGATCATAAGTCGGGCTAAACCGGACGCTAGCGCGTTCCGGCTGATAAGCCGCAGGGCGCTAGCCCACGGTTTGCGGCCCATGTTGTGATCGACGCCAAACACGAGCAACGAATCGTTGCCGTCGCTAAATAATACCAGGTTGACTAACGTTGATTCCCTTGAGCGCCATTTTTAGTGCCTCAGGATTCGGTGCAACCTCGAAGGCTGTTGGACGATCAATCAATCCGTCGTCGATCAGCTGCTTAAGACTCATGGTAAAGTCTTGCATTCCGTCTTGTGCTCCGATTCGAATTGCGTCGGATAGCTTTTGATCTTTGCTTTCCAGAATGAGCTTTCGAATCATGGGTGTGAAGAGCATGATCTCGCAAGTTGGCACGCGGCTTACGCCCTGTTTGATCGAAGGCAGGAGTTTTTGTGCGACGATGCCTTTCATGTTAAAGGCCATCGCATTTCGAATGGCCGTATGCAACGCTTCGGGAAACAAGTCAAGAATACGACCGATTGTAGAGGGTGCCGTGGAAGCGTGAATGGTTCCGAAAACCAAGTGCCCCGTTTCGGCTGCATGGATGGCCGTCATAAACGTCTCTTGATCTCGCATTTCACCGACGAGAATAATGTCTGGATCCTCTCGCACCGCGTGCTTCATGGCGATGTTGAAGTCTATGACGTCCGTGCCAACCTCGCGTTGATTGATAAGACACTTGTCCTCCTTGTAGACGAACTCGATTGGATCCTCGAGTGTCAATATGTGCTTTCGGTAAGTGCGATTGATCCAGTTGAGCATGGATGCGATCGTCGTACTCTTTCCAGAACCGGTAACGCCTGCCAAGAGCACCATGCCTTGGTCGTACTTGCACAAATCCTCGAGGATCGGAGGAAGAAAGAGCCCTTCGAAGTTGGGAATGAAGTTATTGATACGACGCGCAACCAATCCTGGTCGACCAAGCTGTTTGAGCATGTTGACTCGGAACCGCCAATTCTCGCCTTCTACGTTGACCGTGTAAGAAAAGTCAGCGCCCCCTTCTTCTTCGAAAATTCGTCTGTTTCGATCATCCAACAGCGGAATTAAGAGACGAACCATTTCTTCTACCTCGATGGGTGGTCGATTAAGCGATTTTAGATCTCCTTTGCAGCGAACAATGGGAGCTGTGCCAACTTTGAGGTGCAAGTCGCTACCCTCAAGCTTCACACATGCCTTGAACAGCTTGTCGACCTCAAGATCTTTTTTTTCCACGAGCATTGAAGCTGCTAAATCATCTGCTGACGAAGCGGGACCTGATTTGGGTGTGGGTGGTGCTTTTGTATGTGACATAGATCAATTTTGAATCGACTAGGGAAAAGAAGTTGGCGTTACTATTCTATCTAAGTTGACGGACGAAATGGTAATTGGAATCACAACCTGACAGGAATTCCACTTTCTGCCATCATGCGTTTGGTTTGCAAAATAGTAAATTCGCCAAAATGGAAAATACTGGCGGCAAGGACTGCGTCAGCTTTACCAATCAAGATTGCGTCTACTAAATGCTCTGGTTTTCCTGCCCCGCCGCTCGCCACGACGGGAATATTTACGCGTTGACTGATCGCAGAAGTGATCGGTAAATCATAGCCATCCTTGGTTCCATCGCGATCCATGCTGGTAACTACTATTTCGCCAGCCCCGAGCGCCTCGACTTGCTCGGCCCAAGAAACCGCTTCAAGCCCGGTCGGAGTTCGGCCGCCATTGATGTGAACCTCCCAGAATTCCTTGCCGTCTCGAGTCACTCGCCGTGGATCGATATTGACTACAATACATTGCGAACCGAAGCGCTCAGCGGCCTGTCTAACGAATTCGGGGTTTTTGCAGGCGGTGGAATTGATGGAAACTTTGTCGCAACCGGCTTGGAGAAGCATCCGAATATCGTCCAGCGTTCGAATACCTCCCCCAACTGTCAGTGGCATAAAGATCTGTTCTGCGGTGCGCCGCACGACATCCAACATGATTCCGCGATCTTCGTGGCTGGCCGTAATATCCAAAAAGACCAATTCGTCGGCCCCCTCGGACTCGTACCGTTGCGCTATTTGGACAGGATCGCCAGCGTCTCTCAAGTTCACAAAGTTGGTTCCTTTGACAACTCGCCCTTGGTGAACATCGAGGCAAGGGATGACGCGTTTGGCCAACATTGCTTCAAGCTCCCGTTCTTGCCGACGCTTGAAGGTTCAAAGATTGCTGAAATTCATCGAACAAGTAGCTGCTGTCGTGGGGGCCAGCTGACGCTTCCGGATGATATTGAACGCTAAAAGCATCCACGTTTTTGTGGCGAACGCCTGCAATTGTATTGTCGTTTAGATTGCGATGGGTGATTTCGAAACATTCCGGCAGGTCTTCTTCTTTTACGGCAAACCCGTGGTTTTGAGACGTGATTTCGACTTGTCCGGTTTTGCAATTAAGGACCGGCTGATTGGCACCTCGATGACCAAATTTGAGCTTGAAGGTGGTGGCTCCTCCCGCCAGGGACAGCAATTGGTGCCCAAGGCAGATCCCAAAAACCGGTTTTTCCCCTAACAAGTTTTTGATTGTTTGAATGGCATAGCTGAGTGGTTCCGGATCGCCAGGTCCATTGCTTAGGAAAATCCCGTCTGGATTACAGGCCATAACCTCATCCGATGTCGAGGTGCCCGGCAGGATCGTGACTCGATTGCCGCGTTGGGCAAGATGTCGCGGGATGTTCCATTTCATTCCATAGTCAAGACAAACAACGTGGGGCTGCGAGTCTGAGGCCATCGATTCGCTGCCAGTGATCGACATGTTATGAAGTTGTTCACCCCATTGCCGGGCCCCGGCTGGCGTCACTTCCCGGACCAAATCTCTACCGACTAAACCTTTGCTTGATTTCGCCTTGTTGACGAGTGAGGCATGATTCGTGTCATTCGTCGAAACGATCCCTTTTAAAGCTCCCTTTGTGCGAATCCTACGGACGATTGCCCGTGTGTCAATTCCTGCAATTGCAACGATTCCGTGCTTGACCAAGTAATCTTGCAACGATCCGGTCGATCGGAAATTACTGTGCAGCCGACTGCATTCGCGGACGATGAAACCAGCAATCCTCGGGAACCCAGACTCCAAATCGTCTTCGTTGATTCCAACGTTCCCTATCATTGGATAGGTCATGGTTACGATTTGCCCGCGGTAGCTTGGGTCGGTCAAAATCTCTTGATAGCCGGTTATGGAGGTGTTAAATACAACCTCACCTTCAGCTTCGCCCTTTGCACCGATCGAGACACCTTCATAAACAGTGCCATCCTCAAGAGCGAGAAAACCGGGTTTTCCTTGACGAAACAAAGCTACCTACCTCAGCCGTAAAAGACCTGTTTGAAGGCCGATCAACGATCCACAAAACTGCCGGTTCGACCCAGGAAAATGATAACCCAACCACGGAATCCTCACCAGCCTTGAAAGTGCCGCTCATCGTGGCGGGAATTGTCCTCAATTCCCGCTTCCACACAGCCGCCGAAGGAATTGAAGACAATTCCTTCCACTTTGGATTGCCTCAGGATCACATTGGAACAAAAGTTTGTGACGTACCTCTCCATTCTTCGTTTTTTGGCTTATCTTAAGCAGGTTGGGTGATTTCAAACGAACCCATCGATCCTAATTGGCGTAACAGCCGAACCGTGCTCTCGCGACTATTGTGTTTTTAACGCGAAAACAGTACTGCGACCAATAATATTAAAATTTCCCTTTTCGATAACGGTACGAGCTAACCTGCCATGGCATTTGATTTCTCAGTTCCGATGTTCGCGGCGGTTGACTTCTGGATGACTCGGTGGCTGACGCCTATTTGGTTTCTCGGAGGCGGAGTCATTCTAGGGCTATTAGTTCTTTCCGTTTTTCTAGTTGTTTTTTTTAGCTTATCGCCGATTAAACAGCTTGAGAAACTTCGACGCGACGGTTCCGCACACTTTCTGGCTCTCGCAGTTACTTTGGTTCTAGGTGGCGTTTATGCTGCATACACGAAATTCAGTCAGGATGGCCAATCGTCGTTTTCTCTGGGTGGAGTTTTTGCAAACGAAGAATGGGCGATGATATCGATCGCTGTCACAATGATGATTGGCGTTGTGGTTTGGGCTCTTTTGTTTTGTTCTTCACCCCGGTTTTTGGGTGAGTTGCGAGCTCTTTTCTTTGAGGGAATCGGACTCTATATGCTCTCAACCCTTGCGGGGATTTCATTGATCGCGCTTGCATCTACTTTTTTGGTTGATAAGCCAATGGTAGCGATCCAAGGAATTCCGCAACTTTTCGCCGCGAACGATCAAACTTTTCCTTTCCCTGTTGCCGGAGCAAAGGGAGACGACCAAGAGGGCGAATTCCAAAAAATCGAACTCCGCTACGACCCAGCTTTGTTGGGGCAGGTGGAAATCAATTCGAACAGACGGCTAATTCTCACCGACGCACCAAGTCTAGGTGAGTCACGAATAAAGCCGCAAACGATCGAGGCCAAGCGTCCTCTCATTTGGACATCAAAAAAGGGTGGTGACGAATGCCCGCTGCCTCTAGTAGCAGGTGCGGAAATCTACGTTCAAAACCAAGAAATTGACCCTGCGACCTTGGAAATTCGCGTTGTTTCCATCCCAATCGTTCGCCAATCTGCAACATTTATTTTGGTGGCGGTCTTCGTTACGGTATTCGGATTGTTATTTATGTTGATGCAAGCTGTATCACCTAAAGTTGCTGCAATTGCTTTGTCTGCGGCCAAAAGCGAATTGTCGCAGCCTTTGCCGATCATCCTTACCATCATCGTTGCTTTGTCGATTTTGCTATTCGTATTCTTACCCTTCCATACGTTGGGCGAAGACATCAAGCTGCTTAAGGACTGCGGCGTTACGTTGATTCTCATCGCTGCGACCTTCCAAGCTGTATGGTCTGCAAGTACATCGGTAAATGAAGAAATCGAAGGTCGAACTGCACTTACGTTGCTAAGCAAACCGATTCACCGTCGATCCTTTATCATCGGAAAGATTCTAGGCGTAGTCTGGATCGTCATGTTGATGTTCATGGTTTTAGGGACTGTAGAGCTACTGTCCGTTGCGTACAAGCCGATCTATGAGGCTCGAGAAAACTCTCTTGAGCAGCCAGATTGGCAACAATGCCACCAAGAAATGATGCAAACCATTCCGGGGTTAGCGCTCGCATTTTTTCAATCCGTCGTTTTGGGAGCTTTTTCCGTAGCATTGGGCACGCGATTCGGGTTGTTGGCAAACTTTACAATCTGCTTTTCAATCTATTTGCTAGGACACCTGACTCCGACCATCGTCGATTCGGCGGCAGGTGGTTTACCGCTTGTGGAGTTTTTCTCGCAACTGATCTCAGCTGTTATCCCGAATCTTAGTCACTTTTCGATGGAGGCCGCCATCGACGCGGATGTTAGTATCCCTTGGTCCGTAATAGCCAGCGTGCTCATTTACACGACGATTTATGGGGTTGCCGCGACACTAATCGGATTGTTGCTGTTCGAAGACCGGGATCTTGCCTAAAAAGTGACGAACCTTGTCTACTGTTTTCCAACACAGGAACGACATCGCGAGTGGATGCAGAATGCTGCACCACACGCAAACTTGATCGAAGCGTCGCAAGAGAACATTCATGAGCGAATTTTCGATGCCGACATATTCGTAGGGCACGCCAAGGTACCGGTGCCTTGGCAAGATGTGGTCGCAGAAAGCAGACTGACCTTTATCCAATCCTCGGCGGCCGGCTTGGATCACTGTCTGCATCCGTCGGTTATTGATTCGGGAATTGTCGTTTGCAGCGCATCCGGACTATTTGCAAACCAAGTCGCTGAGCAGACACTCGCTTTGCTGCTTGGACTCTTGCGCGGCATTCCAGTTTTTTATCGGCAGTGGCAAAACAAAGAATTCGTACGGCGACCGACCGATGATCTTCATGGCAAAAAGGTTGGAATCGTTGGCCTTGGTGGAAACGGGCGGCGCTTGGTTGAAATCCTGGAGCCTTTTGATGTGACCATTCGGGCAACGGATTATTTTCCTGAGAGCAAGCCGCCAACAGTAGATGCACTTTGGCCGCACACAGATTTAGCGCGTCTTGCAGTGTGGTCCGAGATTTTGATTTTGACTTTGCCATTGAACGAAATGACTCGCGGTATTGTCGATGCAAAGATTTTTGCGACGATGCCAAGGGGATCTTATCTGATCAATGTAGCGAGAGGCTCTTGCGTCAACGAAGCGGACTTATGTGCTGCATTGGCGAGTGGACATATTGCTGGTGCTGGACTGGATGTAACCGACATCGAGCCCCTTCCGCTCGCGAGTCCACTTTGGGGATTTCCCAATGTTTTGATTACGCCGCACGTTGGCGCACAAGCTTCAAGGCGAACCGATGACACCACGAAGTTAATTTGCGAAAACTTGCGCCGTTATTTTGCGGGTGAGAGCCTCTACAATCTAGTCGACAAACGACTTGGGTTTCCACATCCGTCAGTTCTGTACAAAACAGACGTAGCATAGGCATCCTGCCTGTGAGATTCAGTGAGTACTTCTCAGGCTGGAAGCCTAAGCTACTTCTTCGTGAAGGTTCATTTGCCTTTGAGCGTGATTCAAACGCGAGTAAGTCCCGCCCAAGCCTATCAATTCGTCGTGGTTCCCAACTTCCGTGATTCGGCCTTTTTCGAGGACTATGATTCGGTTGGCCTTGCGAAGCGTGCTAATGCGGTGTGCTATGGCTATTGTAGTTCGCCCTTGAACTAGCACGTCAAGCGCTTCTTGGATTTCCCGCTCGGTCTCGGTGTCGACTGCCGAAGTCGCTTCGTCCAAGATCAAAATACGTGGATTGGTGAGCAAGGCTCTAGCGATAGAGATTCGTTGCCTTTCGCCGCCGGAAAGCGATTGGCCACGTTCACCTACTAACGAGTCGTAACCGTCGGCAAGACGCAATATAAAGTCGTGGGCTTTGGCAGCTCTGGCCGCTGCAATCACTTCTTCGCGAGTCGCTTCTGGGCGTCCATAGGCGATGTTTTCTGCGATGGATCCGAAAAACAGGAACGGTTCCTGCAGAACAATGCCAATATTGCTTCGGTATTCGGTGATCGGAAACGATCGGATGTCGATTCCGTCTACCAAGATCGAACCGCCGCTGACGTCGTAAAATCGACAAACCAAATTGACGAGCGTACTCTTGCCTGCACCGCTTGGGCCAACTAAACCAATCATTTCACCTGGCTGAATGTCCAAACTGACGTTGTGAATAACTTGGCGCGAACCATATCGAAAGGTTAAGTCGTTGAGCGTAATTCGGCCCTGCACACGACCTGGATTGACTGGTTTTTGAGGTTCAGAAACGCTCGGGACGCGGTCGAGTATTTCGAAAATTCGATTGGTTGCAGCAGCGGTTCGTTGCGAATTAGCCAGTAGTCGGCTCATATTGTCCATACTGCCATACAATGCACGAATTCTTTCAAGAAAAAGCCAAAGGACACCCAGCGTTATTGCCCCCTGTGATACTTGATACGCACTATAGGCCCACACAACCAACAGACCAAGATCTGTCAACAAAACAACAACGGGCGAAAAGGCCGCCCACAATCGGTTTACGCGATTATTCGCACCGAGAACATGATCATTGCTTTGCCGAAATCGATCTACTTCACGATTCTCCTGGGCAAACGCCTTGACGACGCGAATACCTGGAATTGTATCTGCAAGAACATTCACCATCTCTGCCCAGGCCGCGCTGCCACGTGCAAATCCCATTCGTATCTTGCTCTGAACACGCGAAACAGCCCACGCGATAAAGGGAAATGGCAGTAGACCTACGACCGCTAGC
The DNA here is from genome assembly GCA_043744075.1 of Pirellula sp. Taxonomy (GTDB): domain Bacteria; phylum Planctomycetota; class Planctomycetia; order Pirellulales; family Pirellulaceae; genus JBKCUI01. The sequence continues at coordinate 7,820 of JAYTVL010000175.1, forward strand.
ATCGGATCAATAATAAAAAGAAAAACTCCGGTGAAAACGATCAACAGAATATCGGATGCAAAGTCGACGAGGCTTATCGATAGAAAATCGCAAATGCGCTGGGTATCGCTACTTATACGGGAAATAAGATCACCTGTTCGTTTCCCACCAAAGAACTCAAGCGATAGTTTTTGAAGATGTGAGTACGTAGAGTTGCGCAGATCCGCACTGATCTGCTCGCTGACCGAGGCAAGCGTATATGTTTTAGCCCATGCAAGTGCCCAGCTTAGCAACGCAGACATCAGCATGCCGCCGAGCAGCCACGGAACCAGACTATAGTCAACGGACTTTGCCACTGCACCCACTGTTTTTGTCAAATCGGCGGGATCGAGCACGTCAATAAGTGTCTTCGTCAAAATAGACGCAAGAAAAGTTGCGGCAGTGCTAAGCAATGTAAGCGCAAAACCGACCAAAATCATCCTGGCTCGCGGTTTCGCAAAGCGAGTCAATCGCCAAAGCGAGCGATTGGTATCTGGAGAAGGCGCTGGCGCACAGTTGCTGCAGACCATTTGACCAACCAACATCGATCCGCCACAGGATGGGCAAATGGACTCGGAAAGCACTGTCTCCTCGGATTTGCCCGCTTTCAACAATTTCATCTTGGTTGCCAACAACGCGGCGGAGCTGGTGTTTCCGATCGTGAATCGCCACGCTTGTAGCAGGCGCTTTTCGCCGAGAAGTTCAAGAATACCGAGACCCGTGCGATCCAGTTTCTTGATTTCGCGAATATCTGCCAGGTCCCATTTAAGCCACGGTGCCAACGGTTCATTTGGGGGTGTCGGCTGTCTCGCAATGATGCCGAGATTTGTCAGGAAAACAATTCCACTTCCAAAACGCAATCTTGCGTCGAGATTGGGTTCAAACCAAGTGACAACTTCTTCGCCTGGTCTCAATTGCGCGAGCAATTCGCTCTGAAAAGCCGCAGGTATAGATCGAGCGGGTGTGGTCGTCAAAGAATTGGCGATGGTGGTTAGATCGTTCACGAATGGTTTTAGATTTGATCTGGAAGTCCGAAGAAAAACTTGCAAACATTAGGATAACTATTAATTTTGGAATGTGGTGAACGTATTTGCTCCGTATTTCGGAAAGCCCTTCGACCGTGAAGGAAAAACGATCGTGATCGTGATCGCAGAAAACCGCAAGCTTCGAAATGTGTACAATATGGAAATACCAGTAATTGGACTCCCAAGAGTCCGAAATAGGCAAAGCGATCGCTAAATACTGGTCGCATATTTACGGTGTTTCTCACCCACACTAATCCAAAAATGACCATGCAATGACCCTTCCAGACGAGCACACAAAAGCAGGTTTTTTGTTCGACTTGTCGCCTCCAATCGACGCACCGGAGAATGAGATTGAGGATGATCGCGAACCGCTAGATTATATTTCCGATAGCGACGGTTTCGATTGGGTGCCACCGATTCGTTCGGTTCCTGACGAGGATCGCGAGTCGTTTATCAGGTTGTCGCTAGTCAATGGAGTTGGCCCCCGGTTGCTAGCGGGTCTTGTCGATCACTTCGGTTCGGCGGACGCGGCCTTAAAGGCAACGCTTTCTCAATTAGGTCAAGTGCCTCGCATTGGACCCAAATTGTCAACGTTGATCCGTGACTCAAGCCAGAGCGATCTTGCTGAATGCGTCTTTCATCACTGCAAAGAACACAATGTGCAAATTATCATCGCAGGCGATCCAGAATTTCCAAGGCTCTTGGCCGAGTTGCCTGACCCGCCAGTCATGTTGTTTGCTCGGGGGGCATTTCAGAAGACCGACCAGCTCTCCATCGCTATGGTTGGAACACGTCATTGCACTCATTATGGTCGCACCATGGCTGAACGCATTTCCAAAGCCTTGGCTCGATATGGCATCACGATTGTAAGCGGATTGGCGCGAGGGATTGATGCAATCTGCCACCGCGGGGCAATCGAAGCCAACGGACGAACAATCGCTGTCTTAGGCAGTAGCGTCACCGAAATCTACCCACCCGAACACAAAGAGCTTGCGGAACAAGTTGTCGAGCACGGTGTATTGATCAGCGAAACGCACCCCTTTTCGAAACCCAAGGCGGGTGTGTTTCCGCAACGCAATCGCATAATTAGCGGCCTGAGCCTTGGTACGATCGTAGTCGAAGCAGCGGATCGATCCGGTTCTCTGATCACCGCCAGGCATGCGGGCGAACAAGGTCGCGATCTCTTTGCGGTACCTGGTCCTGCCACGTCTCGCATGTCGCGAGGCTGCAATCAACTCATTCGCGATGGGGCAATACTGATCCAAGATGCGGAGGACGTTATCGAGCATCTTGGACCTCTAGTTGAGAAAGCGAATCTTGGAGTTGGCAACGTGGTTCATCATGCGGTTGAATTGCAACTTAATGAAATCGAAAGTGCGGTTTTGCAAGCGATTGATTGCACACCTACAGATGTCGATCAAGTGATATTGACATCGAAGCTACCGGTGCCCCGTGTTCTTAGCACATTGAGCGTCTTGGAAATGCGAGGGCTGATTCAGCGTTTGTCTGGAAGAACAGTTGTACGACGATGATCGCAGGGATAGAGAGCAACTTAGCGGTATGACGAAATTCGCGATACTTGGTACCGGTGCATTGGGCGGGTTCTACGGCGGGCTTTTGGCACGAGCAGGTTTTGACGTTCACTTTTTGATGCGATCCGATGCCGATTACGTCAAGGCCCATGGGCTGCGTGTCGACAGCAAGCTGGGCGATTTTCACCTTCCGCAAGTGAACGTCTACAAAGATGTGCACGCGATGCCTAAATGCGACTGCATCATTTTGGCGTTGAAGAACACCCAGAATCACATCTTGCCCGAGTTATTGCCGCCTCTGATGCATGACGAAGCAATCGTACTTGTTTTACAAAATGGACTGCATGTAGAGCAAGAGACCCGAGCCGTAGTTGGGCCAGGCCTTGTAGCGGGTGGCTGCTGCTTTTTGTGTTCGAACAAGGTCGGGCCTGGGCACATTCGTCACCTTGATTATGGCAAGATTTTGATGGGAGCGTATCGAGGACTTGACGACACCGAAGATGGGCCTTCGATGGAGCGTCTCATGTCGATTCAGCAGGACATGGTTGCCGCTGGTATCGATTGCCAAGCAACGGCTTCGCTCACGGAAGCCCGTTGGCGCAAACTGATGTGGAATATACCTTTCAATGGGTTATCGGTGATCCTGAACTCCAGCACGGATCGCATCATGCAATTCCAGGATTCGCGAGAGTTGGCGGAATCTATTATTCGCGAAGTACGGCAGACAGCCTGCGACTGTGGCCATTTTATTGAACCTGAATTTGTGAAACGCATGATGGACCACACGGATGAAATGGTACCTTACGACAGTAGCATGCGGCTCGATTTTCTAGCGGGTAAACCGATCGAGGTGGAAGCCATTTTTGGAAACGCTTTGCGAGCAGCAAATCGGGCCAAAGTCCAATCGCCGATCGTGCAAGTTTTGTATCAACAATTAAAATTCTTGGCGGACCAAAGGCCCGCACTTTCAAAAACGAGTATATTGAAGAGCTAAATAACTTCTGGCGGGACTCTGGTTCGAACGTTTACCGTTCGAGTGGGTCCAATCAACATCATACAAAGGGTTCTCAGCATGGCAGGTGTCTTAATCGGTTTGGTCGTCATGGGCACAATTGTGCTCTTGTTCTTTTTCTATTTGGTGTCGCTCTACAATAACCTCGTGTCGTTGAAAAACCGATTCAAGAACGCGTTTGCTCAAATCGATGTTCAGTTGAAACGACGTTATGAGTTGATTCCAAACCTTGTGGAAACAGCCAAGGGTTACATGAAGCATGAGAAAGAAACACTCGATGCAGTTATCCGAGCTCGCAACACAGCCTTTTCTGCCGGCCAGCAAGCCGCGGCCAATCCTGGCGATCCAAATGCTATCCAGAACCTATCCACAGCCGAGGTCGCTTTGGCCGGTTCGCTCAACAAGTTTATCGGTTTGGCCGAAGCGTATCCGGATCTCAAAGCCAATCAAAACATGTTGGCTCTCCAAGAAGAGTTGACGAGTACTGAAAACAAAGTCTCCTTTGCACGCCAGGCATTTAACGACGCGGTAGCTTCTTACAACATCGCCTGCGAGAGTTTCCCCAGCAACTTGGTAGCAGGCTTTGGGCGTTTCGTGCCAGCTCAATTGTTCGAGATTACTGCACAAGCGGAACGCGAAGCGGTCAAGGTCCAGTTCTAGACAGGACGTCACGACGTGGATTTCTTTGAGCATCAAGACCGAGCCCGCCGCAACAGCAGGCTCCTCATCGCGTATTTCGTGGTGACCGTCATTTTGATTATCGCCACGGTCTATTTCTCCCTGATCGCGATCCTGGCACTCTATACTCGCGATTCCGAAAATGCAGTTCACGTTCTCGATTGGAACCCGCAACTATTGGCCGCTGTCGTAGGAGCCGTTGTGGTTCTAATTGCGACAGGCAGCATTTACAAAACTTGGATGCTGGGTGGCGGCGGAGAACACGTTGCGATTGCGCTCGGTGGTGTCAAAGTTCCCGCCAATTCCAAGGTTCTCGAAGAGCGAATCTTGCTCAACGTGGTGGAGGAGATGGCGCTGGCTGCTGGAACACCTGTACCGCCTGTATACTTGCTTGAAAATGAGCTTGGGATCAATGCGTTCGCTGCCGGGACGACGCCGCAGAATGCGGTTGTCGGAATTACTCGAGGGGCGATCCAAACGCTGACTCGCGACGAGTTGCAAGGTGTTATTGCCCACGAATTTAGTCATATCCTCAACGGTGACATGCGGCTGAACCTGAGACTGATCGGGCTTTTGCATGGGATTTTGATCATTGCATTGCTTGGCTATATGATTATTCGAATTCTGCTCGAACTGCCACTGAGATCCTCTAGGCGCGACAATGAGGGCAAGGGGGCGATCGGAGTGGTCGCCGCATTGTTCTTGATCGGAGGGACTCTGGTTGCAATTGGTTACATTGGAGTCTTTTTTGCGAACATGATCAAAGCGGCGGTTTCGCGACAGCGAGAATTTCTTGCAGATGCCTCCGCAGTTCAGTTCACTCGCAACCCAAGCGGTATAGCCGATGCGCTCAAGAAGATTGGCGGCTGGTCGAAACATGCTAAACTACAATCGGCTAGAGCCACTGAAGCCAGCCACATGTTCTTTGGAAACGGGGTCGCTTCACTTATTTTCGCAACGCATCCTCCGCTTGAAACACGCGTCAAAAGAATCGAACCAAAATTTGATGGCCAGTTTGCGAAAACGGCTGAAGTGACTCATTCGGTATCGGAGTTGATTGATCCTCGATCACTGTCGATGCAAATGGCATCCTTTAATGCGTCTCATCAATCGGCGTTGTCGGGAGCCAACCAATTGGAATCGAGCCCGCAGAAAGCGGTTGATCAAATCGGTGAACCTACGCCGGAGCACATTGAACATGTGCATGGCCTAATCGATCAATTGGACGTTCTGATTGCTCAGGATGTACGCGATCCGCTTGGTGCCGTCGCCATTGTATATGCGTTGCTTCTCGCGCCGGAAGGGGACGAAACTCGCACAAAGCAGTGGGTTGAACTCGAGAAATCATGCGATCAAAGGGCGTTGGCAGAGCTGCAACGAATATTTTCCAGCGTCGATGGATTGGCGGTAGAACAGCGATTGCCAATCGTTTGTTTGGCCTTGCCAGCTTTACATCAAATGTCGCCTCCGCAAATCGATTCGTTTCGACTTACCGTCCGCAAGTTAATTGAAGCGGACCGCAAGTGGACCTTGTTCGAGTTTGCTGTTCAGCGTTTCATAACCAAACGATTGGTGCAACGCTTGAGTGCCGACCATGCCAAACGTCCTCCGCCGACAAATTTAAATGCGACTAGAAAATCGTTTCAAGTAGTTCTGTCGTCGTTAGCATATGCAGGTGGAAAGACTAGCGATCCAAGAAAAGCGTTCGCGAAGGGCCTCAGTGCTTGCACATTGACGATCGGGGCGATGGATTTGTTGCCGCAAGAAAGCTGCACGTTCAACGAGCTGAATTTGGCATTGGACGGACTCGAAAACGTTTCGCCGAAAGGCCAACGTAATATGCTGGAGGCATTCGCCGAGTGTATTGCTGCCGACCAGCACGTAGCCGTGGATGAAACTGAGTTGTTTCGTGTGATTTCGGATGCTCTAGGATGCCCCGTGCCACCCATTATTGCAGGTACATCAACCCAGATCAAATGACATTGCAGAACAATGAAAAATCCAATTCTGATTTGTCTTGTCATCGTCCTGCCTCAATCGTCCTGCAAATCCTCCCAGCATACGGTAGCAGAACGATGTGGGCAGAATGATGCGCTAATGTTATAAGAAGTGGCTGGTTGTTCCATGTTGTACTTTCCCGCGAGGCCCTTAGAATGCGTGGCAGACGGACGTAATCGCTCTGCATCTGGACCCGCGAGAACTATTAACCGGTTGGTGATAGGTTATTTCGAATGCGGCACTAGCGTAAAATGCGAAAGCAGTTATACTAATGGGATATGAATGTAGAAATGATTGTTGAGCAGGTTTTAAAACTTGTTCATGCGGCGGAATATAAACCGACCAAGCCGAGCGGTATCCACAAAAATCTAAAGCTCGCAGACGAGGATTACCCTCATCTTCGGCGAGCTATCAAAAATCTGGTCCGAGATGGAAAATTGGTATTCGGCCCAAACCATTTTGTGCTAAGACCCACCCAGCTGGCGGGCGAGGCTTATGCCGAGCCAATGGCAAGCTCGGCGGGAGCTTCGCTCTCCCAATCGGCTACCTCAAGTCCTGCCCGGCAGGCAGGACCTACCACAAATCCTGCCCGGCAGGCAGGACCTACTTTGAGTCCTGACCGGCAGGCAGGACCTACAGTGCCGAAACGGGATAAGGGAGACGTAACCGGCACGTTCCGAACCGCGCCTTCGCGGGATTTTGGGTTCGTCAAACTGGCTCCTGTTGCCGGCGAAGGGAAATTCGATGATGTGTTTATTCCACCTACTGCGACGCGAGGAGCCATGGAAGGAGACACCGTTCGTATTCGTATCGTCCGTTCAAGCAAGGATGGAAAGGTTGAGGGCGCAGTTCAAGAGATAATGGTCCGCGCACGCCGCGAGTTTTCCGGAACCTATCAGCTGGTGGACGACAAGTCACTTGTTTGGCTGGATGGTGCCAACCTGGAGCACCCAATCGAAGTAGGCGATATCCGAGGATTGCCTTTAAACAACCAAGACAAAGTCATTGTTGAGCTTGTTCGTTTTCCGGACTCATTTCACGTCGGAGAAGGCGTTATTCTCAGAGTATTGGGAAGCAGCAAGAATCCGGCTGTCGATACGATGGCGGTAATGCACCAATTCGGATTGCCTGACTCCTATCCTGAGGCTGCACTCGAAGTGGCACGACATCAAGCCGATTTATTTGATGAAAATGTTATACCGGCTGGCCGAACCGACTTGAGACTTGTACCAACCCTTACGATCGATCCAGTCGACGCTCGCGATTTCGACGACGCCATCTCGTTGAGCAAAAACGAAAAGGGAAATTGGGAATTACAAGTCCACATTGCTGACGTTTCTCACTTCGTTCCAGTTGGTTCAGCCCTGGATGACGAAGCTCGCAAACGGGGTACAAGTGTCTATTTGCCGGATCGGGTAGTTCCGATGATACCGGAAACGATTAGTAACCATCTCGCATCATTGCAACCTGGCCACAGTCGGTTGGCGAAAACGGTATTCATGGAGTACACGCCCGACGGAACACTAATCTTCACTCGTACCTTCAACAGTGTGATTCTCAATCAGCATCGGTTTAATTACGACCAGATTGACAATTATCTCGAAGACCGCGAAACATGGCGGACCAAGCTCACGCCCGAGATATTTCAAGTGGTGGCCGACATGCACGAGTTGGCAATGCTACTTCGGCAGATTCGCAACACGAAAGGCGCATTGGAGTTAACGCTCCCGGAAGTGAAAATCGACCTGGACAAGACAGGTAAGGTTCGTGGAGCTCATTTGGTTTTGCATACCGAAAGCCACCAGATGATCGAGGAATTCATGCTTGCAGCCAATCAAGCTGTTGCATTTTGGCTTGATTCACTTGAGCTACCCTTCTTGCGTCGTGCTCATGCGCCACCCAATCGAATGAAAATGCGACGGCTCAATGAGTTCGTTCGAGCGCTTGGCATTCAAGCGGAAAACATGGAGGACCGTTTTGAGATCCAGCGGGTCGTGAACGCTGTCCGCGGACGACCAACTGAGTATGCGGTAAACTTCGCGATCTTAAAGAGTATGTCCAAGGCTGTGTACCAAGCTGAGTTCGAACGACACTATGCGCTCGACATGACACACTACTGTCACTTTACAAGCCCGATTCGTCGATACCCAGACTTGGTAGTGCATCGAATTGTTCAGAAGCTGCTGGAGGGAAAACCGGCTCGCGAAAACGAAGAAGTGCTTGAGCATTTGGGGCAACAATGCAGTGATGCTGAACAAAATGCTGAATTGGCTGAGAGAGAGTTGATTCGGGTGAAATTACTGCACTTCATGGCCAAGAAGCATGGCGAGTTGCTACATGGAGTGGTTGCGGGAGTTCGTCCGACCGGAATCACAATCCGCGCTATCGAGATCCCCGTTGATGGATTGATTCCAGTTAAGTCGTTGCCGAATGATCGATATCGGTTTGATCGCGACACCCATACTTTAGAAGGTCACAAAAAAGGGAATCGTTTTCGGCTTGGCGACGAGCTAATCGTCCGGGTTGAACGCATCGATACCGCGAAACGCCATTTGATTTTCGGCTTTGAAAAGATTGTACACCACGCGATGCCTGTTGAATTGGGTCACAAAAAGCAAAAAGGAAATGGGGAGAAGAAGGAACGCGAAATACGAACTAAGCGGACTTCGTCGGCGTCGAAAAGCGAAGCGCTTACAAGTCGTCTGAAGAACAGAAACGGCAAAAAGAAACCACGCAAGTAAACATTTGAGCCTGCACGCTTGAATTTACTTTTTCTTTCCATTGTAGCACGGCGCTACGTGCCGTAAATTTCGTCTCAGAATGCCGAGCTACACTTCCTAGCCAAGCCGTCTTTTGAGCTGTTCTATCTCCAAGAGCAGTTCGCGATTCTTTGCTTCTGCACGCTCCCTGGCGCCACGTTCCAATTCCTTAGCCTCACGTTCTGATTCCTTGACAGCACGTTCTGCTTCCTTGGCCTCACGTTCCGATTCGGCTTCGTCGATTGCAAGTTTCCCAGTCTGAAGATCGAAGAATTCGAGATCACCATCGACTAAACGAAGTCCAAGTTGCAACGTCTCGCATCGAAGGGCTCCTTTCACTGAAACGATTTGCTTGAGGGAGCCATCGGTCATTCGGAAACCTTGAAGGGCTGGTTCCAAATAGTCGCAAGTCGGATCGTAAACGTAGTACTCTTTGACTCCCAACTGTTCATAGATCACCGGCTTCTTTAAGGTATCGTTACGACGGGAGCTATGTGATGTGACTTCGAATATTACGTCAGGGACCCGCTTTTCCTCCCAAATTTTAAAAGTCCGTCGCCGGCCAGGATCGCAATCAAGAACTATGAAATCGTCCGGAACAATGAATTTGGCTGGGTTCCCTTGTTCGTAGTAGACAATCAAATCGCTTGCAATGTAGACTCGTTGGCCGCGATACCGTTGTCGCAGAATTTCGAGGATACGGACCATCCAGTCCCGATGCAGATCCGTTTCTGCCATAGGTTCTCCGTCTGATTCCGGGTATTCGATCGTTTCTGTAATGGACGCAATACTCATTGTGAATTAACTCCCTGAGTAGAAATTGTCGACATCTTATTTTCACTTGAATGTAGCATAGGCATCTTGCCTGTAAGGGAAAATACTGGAATCTCAGGCTGGAAGCCTAAGCTACGTTCATTGATGGATGGCTTTAGAGACTAGTCTAGTCATTCTTGTCAGTGTCAACTACCATTTTTTCGATTTTATGAACGAGGTCTGCTGCCTCGAGCAGCGACGCCATCATTCGTTTGATAACCGGTTCGACATCGCCGAGACTTTGAGTATAGAAGGTTTTAGCCGTTTCATCATTCCAAGTCTCCTCGATTATATCGGTGGACTCCCGCCATTTACTGAGTGTGCTCTGAAGCCGACTGCGGCAACCCACTAAATCATTGCGACAACGTGTATTCATGTGGTTTTCAAAACTCGATAATTGCATAGAACAGTTTAAGTGCCTGTTTGTTGGCTGCAACGTCGTGCACTCGAAGTATTTGAATACGCTGCAAAGCCAGAGCGAGCGAAACGCCCACCGTTCCGAAACATCGATCGATATCTTTGTTCCCCAAGATCTTTGCAATAAATCCCTTCCGCGAATGCCCGATCAAGATTGGCCTTCCAGTTGCGTGGAATTCTCCCGCCCGTTGCAGCAACTCCAAATTGTGGGCATGTGTCTTGCCAAACCCAATTCCGGGATCGAGACATATCCTCTCCGGTGCAATGCCTCGTTCTATGAGCCAGCTATCGCGGGTTTTCAAGTAGCAAATGATGTCGGCGACTACGTTAGTGTACATTGGATTGTCTTGCATCGTCTGAGGCGTGCCCAGCATGTGCATGACGCAAACGCCGACTTGGGTTGCTTTGGCAATCTCGACCATCTCAGGATCGGACTCCAGGCCTGAAATGTCGTTGATAATCTCCGCACCTAGGTCGATTGCGGCTGACGCTACCTGTGCTTTAGTAGTATCAATGGATATCGGGATTTTTACTTTGCCTTGTATCTTTTCCAAAACGGGTACTATTCGACTCAGCTCTTCGTCTTGCAAGACATTCTGACTATACGGTCGAGTGCTCTCGCCTCCGATATCCAGGATGTCTGCTCCCTCGTCCTCGAGTCGCTTGGCTTGATCGACCGCAGATTGAACGGTAAAGAATTGACCACCGTCGGAAAAACTATCCGGCGTTAAGTTGAGAATGCCCATGACCAATGGCATTTTGTCAAAGTTCAATTCTCGATTTCGCAGCATCCAGCGATTCGCGACCGCGAATGTTCTTGGCGTAATCTGGCTTGGAGTACACAAGTTAAGAAACGTAATTTGGAGTGGGTGGCCGATAGTGGTCCATATTGATGGATCGGAACCAATCGATGGTCTTTTTGAGACCGTCCCGAAGCGGAACCTGTGGCTCCCAGTTTAGATGCTTTTTTGCAAGTGTGATATCCGGGCGCCGGCGTGCCGGGTCGTCAGGGGGGAGTGGTCGCTTTTCGAGCGGAACTCTGCACCCAGAAATCGACATCACGAGTTCGGCCAATTCGCGAATCGTAAATTCGCTCGGATTGCCGATATTGACCGGTCCAATGAAATTCTCTTCGTTATTCATCAATCGGAATATCCCCTCTACCAGATCATTACGGTAGCAGAAAGAACGTGTTTGCTCTCCCTCGCCAAAAATCGTGATTGGCTGACCTTGAATGGCTTGTCGAATAAAATTGGATACCACCCGTCCGTCGTACGGGTGCATTCGAGGACCATAAGTATTGAAAATACGAACAATTCTGATATCGACTTTGTTTGATCGGTAATAATCCATAAACAAGGTCTCGGCGACTCGTTTCCCCTCGTCATAGCAAGACCGAATACCAATCGTATTGACGTTGCCCCAATAGGACTCGGTTTGGGGATGAATAAGAGGATCACCATAAATCTCACTCGTACTAGCAAGGAGGATTCGAGCGCCGCAACGTTTCGCGATACCCAGCATATTGATTGAGCCAAGCACGGAAGTCTTAATCGTTTTGATTGGGTTAAACTGGTAATGTCCCGGTGCTGCTGGACACGCCATGTGGTAAATCTGGTCTACCTCGAGAAAGATTGGCAAAGTTACATCGTGCCGGATCAATTCGAAGTTTGGTCTGGGCAGCAATTGCGCGACGTTGCTCTTTTGAGCGGTGAAAAAATTGTCGAGGCAAATGACGTCATGGCCTTCGTCAACAAGGCGTTCGCACATGTGCGATCCGAGAAAGCCCGCACCACCAGTCACTAGAATTCGCTGAAGTTTAGCCATAATTTACCTCCAAATGAGGGGGTTTAGACAGGTGCGCACTCCATTCCGCAGTCAGTGTTCGCACGGCAGAGGCTAAAAGCTTGATTATCGATTGACTCGCCGGTACAATCTCGGCAGAAATTGCGCAATTGACGTAATTCGAACCAACTCGGTTACGGATGCGTATGTCGTGAGAATTGTGTGGATTCAACAGGATTTACGTCTCACAACATATGAGATCCGTTTCCATCCGTTTCCTTCAGGAGATCGTTCAAGAATGAAGTCTTTTAAGTTAGGTCTAATGGCACTGGCTTTGGTATCGACCGGCGCATCGTTGCGAGCAGAAGATTCCAAGGGCAAATGCGACGCAGCTTGTGCTGTCGGAACAGGAACATGTACTGTTACTGCGGGGCTAGCAAAGCTGCCAAAGATTGCTTACATGGTCGGTACGAAATCGCTTTGCTGCGAAGAGTCCGCAAAAGCCATAGCAACCGAATCCTCGGCTAAAGTCGAGTACGTTGTTGGAACCGAAAAGTTTGACTCTTCGGATAAAGCGTTTGCTAGCCTTGTTACTCAGACGGAAAAGTATGTTTCCGCTTTTGCAACTCCAAGCACATGCAGTGTTACAGGCAATACGACAATTGCTGGCGAATGTTTGACTTGCTCGGTTGCTGCTGGAGAAGTTGCAAATAAGGTCAAGAAAGCCATGGAAAGCGTTGCGATTTCCTACAAAGTGGGCGACAAGAGCTGCAATTGCCCCGTCGAAGCCAAGGCCCTGGCAGCAGCAAATAAAGCAAAGACTCTCTTTGTTGTCGAAAAAGAAGAAACCGAATGCGAACTAACAGCACGCTTGAACTTGGCGCGAGCCAAGTACAAGGCCGCGCTGATAGCTTTGGCTCCGGCTAAAGTTGAAACTAAAACAGCCGTTCAATAGTAGATTCGGGTAGAAGTCAATATTTAGAATAGGCCTTGGGAAACCGAGGCCTATTTTTGTTTGCGGGTTAAACAAATCGCGACGCTTGAAGCATGTTTAACCGATCGAAGCGATTAGCGTAGATCGCGGAATTCCAGGATACATCAGTCCACTAGAGTTCGGCGGGATCAATTAGGGACCGACGGGACAGGGTGTGCCAGCCGCTGCGCGGGTTAAACAAATCGCAACTAACCCATGAGTCTTTTTTGCACGACCGTTTTCTGAAAATCCGCGATCTGCGCTAATCGCTCCATTCGGTTAAACAAACATGCACCCCAGCTTTCTTCTCCGCCAGAAGCGAGATTGCGTCGGATAGGGAAAACAGCTAATTACATGCTCAAGCCGTGAGGAACACGTCAGTCAGGGAGGTCAAGGATGATCGATAGCAAGAAACTCGTCGAATTCGCAAAACACCCTGAATTGGCTCTTCAAAGTCTCGACCAATTGCTTGACCTTTTGGACAGCGAAGATGAAGCCGAGTTGAATACAGCCAGCGATTTATTGGAGAACTGTGGTCTTCCTAACATCCCTGACATCCCATTCTTATGTGAACAACTTAAATCGGGGCGATCTTCAAGAGTGTATTGGTGTAGCACACTTCTTGGCAGGCTCGGGCCGACAGTCGTTGACCAACTTGATCGAAGTCGCATGCATTCCAATCTTTGCCATGTAATCAATGACGAATCGCTTGATCTGTCGGCGAGGGAGCGAGCAGCATGGGCTATGGGTGAACTCGGGAAAGTTGATAGCGATTGTCGAGCTGTTCTGAAAAACCATGTTGAGAAAGCACCTCCACGACTGAGGAGACTGTTAGAAACCGCATTGGCCACTTGATTTGACGTCGAAATCGCATTGGGTTGCAAGGATTGCAACCTCGTCTTAGACGACACCAACCGGTGGGAATAAGAAAAAACCCGAGCAAGGAGGCGAGGGATATGAAACGTCACGCAACAGAATTCTTGATAGCGACACTAGTCCTGGTAGGACTAATCCCGCTGGTAGGCTGCGAACCGGGAAGTGAATTGGCTAACAATTCCGCATTCAGCAATGCGAGTCCGAAAGGGCAATTGGTTTCCTCGCGTGCGCCAGCCGTCCGTATGCAAGGGCTCCCTGCCCGAACTCCGCAGACCATCCTGATTGCGAGCTTTAATATTCAGGCTTTTGGAAAAAAGAAAATGGAGGACCAATGGGTCATTGAGCGTATCGTAGCCGTGATACGGCAATTTGACATTGTGGCTGTGCAGGAGGTACGTGCCGAAGATCAGACGACCATTCCAAGGCTACTTAAATACATCAACGCGCAAGGCGCCCGATACGATTATCTGCTAGGACCTCGCTTAGGCAGAAGCGTATCTAAAGAGCAGTATGCCTACATTTACGATACCTCTACCATTGTTGGGAGTCCAGATGCCATTTACACGATCGAGGACAATGCTGATTTATTGCATCGCGAACCGCTCGTGGCTCGTTTCGTCACGCGTGTTCCTTCAAACGTCAGACCATTTTCATTTTCGCTCGTGAATATGCATACAGATCCAGACGAAGTCAAAACCGAGCTACCGGTTATGGCTACTGTTCTCAAAGGGATTCGTGAGTTCGAGTATTTGTCCGCCCACGAGGACGATGTCATTCTCATGGGTGACTTAAATGCCAGCCCGTCGCAGTTCGGCGCATTGGGCCAAGTTCCCGGAATCTTTTGGACCGTAGACAACGAACCCACCAATACGATACGCAAAAGTATTTACGACAACATCATTTTTGATCGCGGACTGACCAATGAATATACCGGGCGCAGCGGTGTGCTGGACCTTAATGACATGTTTGGGATCAAGACAGAAGAAACTCTGCGAATCTCAGACCACTTGCCGATCTGGGCCGAATTCACAACGGTGGAACAAATGCCGGGTGCTAATGCACAGCTAGTTCAGCGAAACGCACTTCCCGCACGCCGCTAAGGCGAGCAGCCGACTGGAATATAACAGAGGCCGGGTGGCACGCTCAGAGCCTGTGATTTTATTGTAACCCGTCACACTCCGTGTGACGACCGCAGTTCAAAAACCTTTGGTTTTTAAGGCAACATCCCTCGGAGCGTGACGGGTACTTTCTTCGGATTCAAAAAAATCACAGCCCCTCAGAGGCTATGATTTTTTCGAAGAGGCCGTGATTTTATGTGTGCGAGTTGCTCCGCGACTCGCGCTACTAGAGTTTTGGTAACCATCCCCCGAGATAAACTCGGGGGCATTGATCATGCCGCCGGCTTTACGCCGGGGGTTCTGACCATCTGCCTAGCAAATTGATGAAATTGAAGGCCGAAGATCTACTAACCCTTGCCGACGAGAGTCGCGGTCTCCTCGATCGCGTCCGCCCAGTCTGGGTCCAAGCTGTCTATGACCTTATCTTCGACGACCACCAAAACTCGCTTCGAACCTAAAAGCCCTTGCGGATTCAAACTGTAATAACGATCCAAATAGTTGGGGTGCTGATAGCATGTTGCAAGCAACTGTTCAACGCATTGGCTGGTTACCTGAGTTGGATCGCCCAATGGCTCCAAGATCACTTGCATAGATGAATGAGGGCAGTCGTGCAGCACTTGCGAAATCGTTTCTTGCATTGCATCCACATGCTGGACAAATTGCGCTGAAGTAAACCATAACGTCAAGGCTTGGGCTCGCTTGCCTGCGGGTGGCAGTTCTTGCACTCCTACATCCAAATCGAACTTCACACATTCAACAATGTCGGAAGAGTCATCGAAGACCAGTTTAGGTTCCGAAAATGGATCCCATTCGGTATCAAATACTTCTTGAGCATCCGCCATCAATTCATAGAGATCGCTGGATTGAAGCGTCGGAGTTTCTAATACGTAATAAGGTGGCCTTGGCTGAAAACGCAGTCCCAATTGTTCTGCCTCGGAACGAAACGCGGTTCCAGGTAAGATCGCAAGGTTAAATACTTGTGTCGACGTAAACAACTTATTCGTTGACAAGTACTCGAACCCTCGTCGCACCGAGGCGACTGTATCACCAGGAAGTCCGATGATCAAATCAACTTTGACACGAATTCCTGCATCCATCAAAGCAGTCACGCCTCGTTCAAAAGCCTTTAGGTTATTTCGTCGATCCATCAGATCTTGAGTGGTAGGGTCGATCGACTGCAAGCCGATTTCAACTTCCGTGAAATTGGCGGCTCGCAACAACTTAGCTGTTTCTGGCTTAATCCCCTCGGCCCGCAATTCCCCGAAGTAAGTAAACTGTTGGTCATGATTTTCGCGAGCCAATAACCGCAAGAATCCATCGAAGTCCTTTCGTTGATTCAATGTCGGATCGAGCAACACGACCTCGGTGACTCCCGCATCCCGTGCATGCTTTAGATTGGCGATGATCTTATCTTCGCTGACGAAGTACAACGAATCGTAGCTCTTAGGATAATAACAAAACTTGCACTTGAAAACGCAACCGCGAATCGTCTCCAGCAACAGCATGCGCTCGTCCGCAGCATCGAGAATGCCTTGCAGATATGGGGACGAGACATCGTCCAGGTTGGCGATGGGTTTTCGAAAGAGGGGGATTTGCGGATTGGTCGCTCGCCAAAGACCTGGGATCATCCGTCGGCCTTCTTCGCAATCGAGCATCGCTTCCAGCAACTCGCTAAATGTTTGTTCACCTTCGCCGATAGCCGCGTAATCGATGACACCCGAGGCAAACACCCAAGCATTGTCGTTCGTGATTTCGGGCCCACCCAATACGATGATCATTTCAGGTCTCAAACGCTTGAGTTGAGCCGCGATCCATAACGTCCGGTCTATGTTCCAAAGATAGCATGAGAACCCGACGATTCCAGGTTCCCGTACGAGTATCTCTTCCACAATTCCTAGATCCGAATGGTAGTTGCATATTTTCGGGGGCAGGATCTCGAACCGAAAATGTTCCTCGAGACCGCGACTGCGTGCATGCAAAATGAGGTAGCCGGCCGCCAAGGGGACGTTTCCATGAATTGGAGCCGGCCCGGCAGGTGGGATCGGCAACTGCACGAACAATACAGAACGTGCCGAAGATTGTGCGAGATGTTTCAAAAGCAAGCTACTCTTTACTTAGTTGAAGCAATTTGAATTCGTGACGTTCAGGCGTCGATCATAAGTCGGGCTGAACCGGACGCTAGCGCGTTGCGGCTGATTAGCCGAAGGGCGCTAGCCCACGGTTTGCGGCCCATGTTGTGATC
>JAYTVL010000176.1:0-6484 GCA_043744075.1 Pirellula sp.
GGTTCGGCATCAGGCGGGACGACTACGGTTACGGCCACGGGCAACTCCGATGTCAGCATCTTTGGTTCGGCAATGCCTGGCACGACGAAAGTCGATGTCGTCGACAGTTCGTCAAACGTCAGCATTTTTGGTTCAGCATCGCCATCGGGAAGCAGCTTGGAAGCCACGGTAAGCAGTTCATCGAATGTCGACATCTTTGGATCGGCTTCGGCGGGGATGACGACGGTTACAGTAATCGACTCGTCCCATGTCAGCATCTTCGGCTCGGCATCGCCAACCGGTGGCAGCTTGGAAGTCTCGGTAAGCAGTTCCTCCAACGTCGATATTTTCGGATCGGCATCTGGTGGTCTAACAACGGTCGTTGTTGAGAGCGGTTCATCCGATGTCAGCATCTTCGGTTCAGCGTCACCGACGGGAAGCGATTTGAGTGCGACGATAAGCGGTTCGTCGGATGTTAGTATCTTTGGTTCCGCTTCGTCGGGGACGACTACGGTTAACGTTATCGAAGGCTCGTCGGAAGTCAGTATCTTCGGGTCTGCCTCACCGACGGGCAGCAATTTGGACGCAACCGTTAGCAGTTCTTCGGATGTCGGGATTTTCGGTTCCGCCAGTGGCAATGACATCGTAAAGGTTACGAGCAGCAGTAATGTTGGTATCTACGGAATCTCGGACGGACAAGTGACAATGTCTCGCGTGCAACACGCAGTCATCCTGGCCGAAGTTTTCGGTTCAGCCATTGCCGGAGAGGTCATCGTCGATGTATCCAGTTCAAGTAACGTCGATATTTTTGGCTCGGCTGCCAGCGGCGGACCAACTCTGGATGCGACGGTCAGCAGCTCTTCGAATGTCGACATCTTTGGATCGGCCAGCCCAGGATCGATCACTGTCATTACTAGCCAAGACGTCGATATCTTTGGAAGCGCATCGACCGGTACGACGGTGACCGTGATAAGTTCTAGCGATGTCGACATCTACAGCGGTCGCGGCGACCAGATTACTTTGCGGAACGCAAAAAGAACTCGCGTCGACGGAGGAGTTTTTGGTTCGGCGAGTGGACCGGGGATTACCGTCGTGGTTACCGATGGCAGCTCGGAAGTCGGAATTTTTGGTACGCCCGTTCGAGACAATGTGTTTGTAGGCCCAGGTTCGTATATCGGACTCGATCTGCGCGGCGGTGATGATATTGTCGAAGTCGACGGAGCTGAGCATTTTGTCGCGATCACCGACGATGGCATCGATCGTGTTACCGTTCGGTCGGGCTCCGATATGCTTATCTACCTCGGCAATGGAGCGGATAGAGCCGATGTTCTGGGTGGGCAATTTGTCCGCGTGATCGGCGAAGCTGGCGATGATGAAATGATGGCAGCCGGTGGCAGCGGATTGCAGTTCGACGGCGGTGATGGCAATGACAAGGTGTTTGTCACTGGCGGTACCGGCATCAACGTCCGCGGAGACGCGGGCAACGATCAAGTCGACGTCTATGGTGGTATTGGAATTTCGGTTGTTGGCGGTATCGGCAATGACCAGTTGCGGGTGTTTGGATCGTTGGGCACGCCACTGAGCGCGGGCCAAGTCTATGCGCTCCTTGACGGGCAGGACGGAAATGATGTTTTGGAAGTCCGACCGCTGTTGAGCGTGGCTGATCGCGGTATCTTGATCCCAGTGCCGATCAGTGAACCGTATTTGTCCATTCCAGCTTGGATGAATATTCCCGCTTGGATTTCCGCTCCACCGGTGACTACCTATGCATCATCGATCGCGCTTGTTGCTGGAGCTGGTTTGAATTCACTGTGGCTTGATGGGAGTTCGCGACTTTACGGTATTGGCGGCGATGAAGTTGACAACGTTACTCTTGCTGGAGGCAGCAACAGCGAGATTGCCGGAGGTCGTGGAGCCGATATCATCAACGTGCTGGCTACGGGCACCGACAATCGAGTCTTCGGTGATCAAGACAACGATGTAATCCATGTGTACGCTGGTACCCGGTTGGGCATCTTCGGTGAAGAAGGCGTCGATTCGATTTACTTCCACGGTGGACAGGACGGATTTGGTCGAGGTGGTGTTGATAACGACATCGGCGAAATTATCGGCGGCTCTCGCATCGTTTTTTCCGGTGAAACAGGAAACGATTCGATCACGATTAGCGGGGGCACTAGCGGCGTTGCGGCGGGTGGTATCGGCGATGATACGATGGAAATTTCTGGCGGCTCGCTCGGTTTGCTGCTTGGCCAATCGGGCAACGATATCTTGAAGGCGACTGGTGGCACGCAATCGATCGTTTCAGGTGGCGACGGAGATGACATCCTTCAAGCCGCCAATCGCGGCGTTGATCTATATGGCGACGATGGCGACGACGAGTATCAAATTTTTCCGACAACTCTGACGTCGAACCCATTACTGCGACTGCGCGAGCTGCAGTATGTTGACCCAAGCAACTTTGAACCTCAAGCTCGCGGTTCGGATACTATCGACCTCTCCGCATTTGCGATTGG
This sequence comes from Pirellula sp., assembly GCA_043744075.1. Classification (GTDB taxonomy): domain Bacteria; phylum Planctomycetota; class Planctomycetia; order Pirellulales; family Pirellulaceae; genus JBKCUI01. The sequence goes on from JAYTVL010000176.1 coordinate 2,493, forward strand.
AGCCGTGCTGAACCTGGGAACGGTTGGACTTTTCAACGACCTGAGCGTTGGCCTGCAGTCGGTTATTCCGACGCAATTAAAGTTGATTCTGCTCGGATCGCTTGAAAACATCATCGGCACGGATGCAAGCGACAACTTGGTGGGCAACTCTGAATCGAATCGCTTGGAGGGTCGGGGCAGTAATGACTCGTTAATGGGTATGGCCGGCGATGACACACTGGACGGTGGAACAGGCGATGACACGATTGACGGCGGGAGCGGCAACGACCTGTACCTCTTCAGTACCCATGCGGGCGTGCCACTTGGAAGCGACACTGTTTACGAAGCCGATGGTGGTGGCACTGACAGCTTCGACTTTAGCGGCATGCCGACAGGACTGGGAACGTTCGATCTCAACCTTGCGACGGCGCAGAATCTCAATAGCGGATTGCTGAACATATCATTACGCCAGAGCACTTCGAACCCGGCGGCAGGTGAAGTCGAAGAAGTGGTTGGAACGGAGTTCAACGATACGATTCTCGGCAATGCCCTCGACAATCGTTTTGAAGGCAAAGGTGGCAACGACGTCATTGATGGCCGTGGCGGCAGCGACGTCTATGTTTTCGCTGGAAGAAATTTGGGATCCGATCAGATAACTGACGCTACGAGCGGTTCGGGACGCGATACACTCGACTTTGTTGGTTTCGACGCGCCTCTAAACATTGATCTGGCCAGAACCGCGCTTCAAAACCTGGGAGAAATGACGCTTACACTGGGCGCTAGCGACTCAATTGAAAATGTTCTCGGCACAAGTTTTGACGACACGATTTACGGGAACGCGCTCGACAATGGACTTTTCGGTGGAGCGGGTGCGGACTACCTCGATGGACGCTCGGGCAACGATCGAATCGTTGCTGACCTGCCAGCCGTCGTGTTGCTCGATTTCGATTCCGCCTATCGGGCCGATCGCGGAGACTACCTGTACACAACCGCAGAACGGTCAGCCATTGAACAGAGATTGAACCTGGCCTATGCGCCATTCAATTGGGTGTTCACTCAAAGCGAATCGCAAGCCCGAACATTCTCGGCGGAATTGGGCCGCAATTTCGTACGGATGGCATTCAGTGAAGGCCGCGGTGGTGGAGTCAGTGGCGATGCTGGCGAAGTCGACTTCCGCAATATTCGGCGTAGCTTGACCGCGGAAATCAACATCAATCCATTGCTCCCGTCGGTTCGTCAAATGCTCGTCGAGCAAGTGGGACCGAGTTATTCACCTCAACAATATTCAGATATGGTCGTTGCGCTGACATCGACTATCGCCGGTCACGAACTGGCGCACACGGCGGGCTTGAGACACGGCGATTCGTTTGGACCCATCGGATCGGGCATCTATCCACTCACGGATACTAGCAACATTTTCCCGGTAGACAATCGCGCAGCGAATGCTACAGAAACCGGATGGCATGTGATGGCCAGCCCAGTTTCAGTCGGTACGCCGCTTTCGGACGCAGCCCGTCAAACTTTCTTCGGTGAGCGGGAAGCAATCAAGTTGGCATTTGACGAGATCGGGAGGACGAGGCTCGAACAAGCTTCAGCGGCTGGCGGTCATGGCACAATGACAACTGCCGAGGACCTTGGGACGCTTAAGCCGCTTTACGTTCCCAACCTCACGCCATCCGTCGGATTCGCCAGATCCGGACAGACGTTCAAAGTTTCCGCACTCGCCGTCGTGGGAGACCTCAAGACCTTGGCGAACACGATTTCAACGGAGGTGGATTTCTACAAGTTCCAGGCACTCGCCGGTGAGATTGTAAACATCGAGCTATTGGCAAACAGCCTGCGACCTCTGCGAGGCGCAGCCTTTGATGGCCAATTGCGGATCTACAAATCTGATGGAAGTTTACTCGCTACCAACGATGACGACTCCGAGGGTACCAAGGATGCGACGCTGCTCGACATACTCATTCCTCAGAATGGTACTTATTATGTGTCCGCTGGCCTATCCGACCAGCCAGCTCTCGTTGCGACGGGTGGACGCTACGAGTTGTTTATTTCACGATTCAGCATCGGCACAAGCGACCCTGTTCAAGGCGATACCATCATCGGCGGACCGGGTATTGATACGTTGATAGGCAGCGCGGCAGATGACCACTTTGTCGCCTCACTGGCCGATGGCATCCAGGGGCGCGGCGGATTTGATGTGACAGAAATCGTGGGATCGCCGCCAGTACTCTCGGCCATCACCCAACCGGCGGCGATAGCTGAGTTGGCAAATGCATCGACTCAAGATCTGGCGGCAATCAATGGCAGCTTACCGGTCAAGGACTTGGACGTTGGCGATACGGTCACGGCATCGATCGTGGGCACACCGAGCGTGACTCTCTCGAGCGGTGGCAGTGTACCGGCAAGCGTCATCGCTGCGTTAACGGCCAGTGGAGTCATGACGTTTGGATCGGCCATCACCTCGACCGGCATCGACCAATCGATCGGCTTTACCTACGACCCAGGCCCAGCCAATCTTGACTTCATGCGCTCTGGCGATTCACTGCGTGTTGTGTATGCGGTCAAGGTGAACGACGGAACAACGGACTCGGCCACGCATAGCATTACGATTTCTATCACCGGAGCCAACGATGCACCTGTATTGTCGGCCATTGCACAACCCGCGCCGGTCGTTGAGTTGGCCAATGCTGCCGCCCAGGACTTAGCGCCCATCATCGGTACATTGCCTGTGAAGGATCTCGATGTTGGCAATACGATCACGGCATCGATCGTGGGCACACCGAGCGTAACACTCTCGAGCGGTAGCAGTGTACCGGCAAGCGTCATCGCTGCGTTAACGGCCAACGGAGTGTTCGCCTTGGGTTCATCCATCACCTCGACTGGCACTGACCAAACGATCGGCTTTACCTACGACCCAGGCCCGGCCAATCTGGATTTCATCCGCTCGGGTGACTCTCTCCTAGTTGTCTATGCCGTGAAAGTGAATGATGGTACGACCGACTCCGCCACGCAGAGCATCACGGTCACCATCCAAGGTTCCAACGACGCTCCAGTCGGTGTAACGGATACTGCAACAGCAGTCGAAGCAGGTGGAGTTGCGAACGGAACTGCGGGTACCAACCCGACAGGCAATGTCCTTACCAACGATACGGATGTCGACTCGGGTGATACCAAGACGGTAACAGGTGTAGCCGCAGGTGTTGTGGTCTCTGCGTCAGGTTCTGTTGCAACCGGTGTCACCGGCACCTATGGTTCGATCAACATCGCTGCCAATGGTGCTTATACTTACACTGTTGACAACACCAACGCCTCTGTCCAAGCGTTGCGAACCTCAGCCGATACATTGATCGATGTTTTCACCTACACCATGCGAGACATCGGTGGATTAGAATCGACGACGCAAGTTACCGTCACGATTCAAGGTGCCAATGATGCTCCCGATGGTACCAGCACAACTCTCGCGATCAACGAAGATAGTTCGCAAACTTTCTCGACCGCTAATTTTGGTTATACCGATATCGATAGCGGCGATTCGTTGACCGCAGTCAGGATTGATACGCTGCCGGTGAATGGAACACTGACATTGACCGGCAACGGGGCAGTCACCGCAGGACAGGTTATTATTGTCTCGGATATCACCGCAGGCAAGTTGATCTTCAGTCCAGTTGCTAACGCCAACGGCACAAGCTACGCAACCATCGGTTTCAGCGTTCGCGATTCAAGCAACGCCTTCAATGGAACGCCAAGCACGATCACGATGAACATAACCGCGGTTAACGATGCACCAACGATTGTCAGTGGTTATATATACAACTTAGCAGGTACGAATGAAGACACAACTTCATCGGGTACACTGTCCAGTTCGATTCTGAACGCAAGCACTTATGCTGATATCGATACCGGAGCAATCAAAGGCATGGCTATTACCAGCAAGACTGGCAATGGCACATGGCAATACTCGACAGACGGAACGACTTGGAATGCTTTCGGCGCAGTGTCGCCGACGAATG
>JAYTVL010000177.1:0-6474 GCA_043744075.1 Pirellula sp.
TTTGGTATTGCAGCGGGTTTTGGTTTGCGCAAGTTTTGTTCCTCTGGAGTAGGGGTTAAATCAAGGCTGCGAGTGAAGTGGAGGCCGTATCCAAAGTTCTCTTTTATCCAACCGCGAAGGTTCTTGATCGTGCAGGCGGTCAGAGCCGTTCGCACGAGCGACGGAGTGATTTGTGTCGTGCAAGCGTCCATCGCTAAAAGTTGACCCGTCAGACTGTTCGTCGTACCAGCGCTCGTGCCACCCAGCAGACGCTTGCCTTTCCCGATCAGGGATTCAAGAATCTCGCTGCTGGAAGGAAGGCGACCGAAGCGACTGGCCGCTTCGCCCATCGGTTTGATTGTCGCCACCACACCGTCCATGCGTTGTTTGCATGTTGGGTCAGTTGTCAAGTCGGCGATGCGTTGCACCGCATCAATGGTCGTGGTGCAATAGCCATGACGACGCACTTCGCTGATCACCTGCCGACCAGTCAGCGAGAGAAGCTCCCATTGCTTGATCGCTTTACGATACTCATCAAGCCAACCGAACCTTGCTTCCACTAACTCCAAGGGTAAGCGTTCCCGTTGGCGTCCTTTTAAATTGCCTAAACGCACGCGATCAAGGATTCGCAATGCCCTGGCACCCCAGCGAACCTCGCGATCGATATTCATGTAACGCGCTTTTGTACGTGGTTTCGGCGGCTTCAAGTGACCAAGTTTGGATTGACGAATCGCGTTCGCACATGCGCAGCAAGCTTCGCGAAACGCATCCCAAATCGCATCAGGCTTCATGATCTTTTCGATCTTGCGAGACACTAGATGGACGATGTCGTAGAGCGAAATCACATCCTGGTGATCGGCTTGGAATAATTCCGTCCCTTTGTGCAGGTCGGATCCCGCATCGCTAAGAATCGCAATAGGATTGCCTGTCTTTTCGGCCAATTCCTTGAACTGTTGCTGCACGATGGTACCGTTGGAACTCTCGACCGAAAGCATCAGCAGCACCGTTAAATCTTGATACTGCAAAGGCCGACCAAGCGAGCTGAAGTTCGACAATCGGATACCTAGCACAACAAATACTTTTAGCGTGCCGATGGGGTATGTATGGTCGGCAATCCAGATCCAATCGTCATGTCGCTGATTGTTACGCTGCAGCAGAAAGAGACCGACGCGGAGGATCGGGACGCGCGGCACTGAAGCGTTGCCCGGGAACGAAGGCCGCTGGCTCCGCGTTGTCAGATCTTTTTTTCAATCGCTGTAGCTATTCTTCAGCGGCTTCAGCGCGAGCTCTCCATATTGCGCGGCTCGACTCGACAGCTCTAACTTGGTTCTGTGCGCCCCGCAAGTTTTCGCGAACGGCCTTAAACTTCTGCCTCAACTTCTGACGGCCCTCGTACAGCATGGCCAGAATCTTGTGCGGCGGGGATTTGTATTCATCTATGATCTTGGCCATGAGTATCCTTCCTCAGAATCTTGTCTTCGAATATCCTAGTCCAGTGGAATAATTTGTGCGATCCAGATTTGAATGTCAACCCCAGCTTTTTAACAGCCCAGCCTAAGCCCAAATCATAGAAACCGAAAAATAGCCAAAACTGAAAAATTTTTAAAAAACCTCTTGCATTTAGGCAAGTCGCCTAATATATTTAGGCAATTCGCCTAACCTTGAATTCGACTTTCGAATCGTTATCGCAAGGACAATTGCATGAAACAATCGAGCGCTGTAACCGACACTGAACTTTCGGTTCTCAAACTGCTATGGGCTAATCAGGAACTGACGTCGCGTCAGATTGTGGATCAGTTGTATCCGACAGGGACTGCCTCTGACGTCGGGACCGTTCATTCGATGCTGCAACGATTGGAAGCAAAGAAATTGGTTGCCAGAGACCGCGACCGGCATCCTCATCTCTTTTCCGCGAAGTTGTCCCAATCCCAGGTCGCAGGCCAGCAATTGCAAATCCTGGCCCACAAGCTTTCGGATGGATCCATGTTTCCATTCCTGACACATTTGGTGGAATCGGACTCACTCAATACGAGCGAAATCAAGGCGCTTCGCGACCTTATCGATTCACACAAAGGGACCAAACCAGCGAGGAAAAAATCATGAGCACATGGACTATGTTTGTTCTGGAAAACTCCGTCGTCGTTCTCGTGCTCGCTGTTCTGACCGAGTCGATTTCACGGGCCACACGAAGCGATCGAATCGCTAATTTGCTTTGGATGATCGTCCTGGCCAAATTCTTTCTGCCAAGTTTCCTACTAGTCGAATTGCCGCTTCTCCAGCCTCAACAATCGTCCATTGCAACAACGGAGGCCAAGCACCAAAAGCAGGTTTTAGGCATCCAAGCTCTTGATCGGAACCAATTTGAAATAGCAATCTCCATTGAAGCAAACAAAGAGCCACATGAAGGGTCCACGAATGAAGCCAAAACGGCCTCGATCAAAGCGAACAATGATCGCGACAATCGAAAAACGGCCGCAGAGGTTGACCAACATTTCGCTCCCGTTCTCGATTTGCAGTTGCCAAAATGGGATGCGATGCTCTGCGCAGTTTGGGCGTTGGGATCGGTTTTTTGGTTCTCATTGCTTGGGCTGCGACTTTGGAGGTTTAGGCGCAGCTTGCGCGCGAGTTATCTCGCTGATTCAACCATGCAAACTATGGCTGGAGAAATAGCTGTCGCTTTTGGACTGAAGGCGTCGCCTGAGTTGCATATAGTCGATGTACCTATCTCGCCAATGCTATGGAATTGTGGTCGCAAGTCCAAATTGATCCTGCCCTCTAGCTTGCTGCGAACTTCGTCGGTTCATGGAATTCAATCGGTTCTGGCCCATGAGATTGCTCACTTAAAACGCTTGGATCACTGGGTTCAGCGTTTCGCCATGGTCGTTCTCGGTGTTTTCTGGTGGCATCCGGTCTCGTGGCTTGCTGTTCATCGCATTCGATGGTCTCAAGATGCTTGCTGTGACTTGGACGTAGTCGCGTGGGCACCGGAATTGCGAGTCGCATACGCGGAGACGCTGGTGGACGTGGCCGAGTCGTTGCGATTTAGCGTTCCACCCTTTGCATTGGCTTTATCGAGTCATAATTCGCTGCGAGATCGAGTCCATTCGATATTGCAAGGAAAGCAAGAGACGAAACTGGGCCTGTGGAGGACATCCATCTTGCTGGTTATCGGATTGGTTCTTGCAAGCTTATCGGCTCGCGTCGTTGCAATGCCCACGCAATTCATTATTGCCGGCCAAGCTACGTCCTCGGATGATCAGAATCCCACCCAGAGTCCTACATCCTCGAGTTCGGATTCGACGAAGATCGAGAATTTTAACAAAATTTCTAAACTGGTCAAAGACTCGGATGCCCGGACAGAAATCGCAGTCCTCCAGCCGGACGGAGCCATCGCTGCTGGAGCAACGTATGTTTTGGGAAGTCGTCATTCTCAAATCTCATTGGATGAAGCGCTCCATGCGTCCTTTGAGGATTCAATGCGCAACAATGGAATAGTTATAGCTCAATTGCGCAACGAAGGTATGCTCCCTCTTGAGTTCAAGGTCCAGCACGAGTTCGTTGCGATCTGGAACGCGACAGGATTCTACAAAACTGCAATTTCTAGATTGCCAACCATGAACAACATCCAACTGCAGGCATGGGGCAGCCTCCAACTGAATGTGAAAATGGATCCAACTCAAAACACGATTCCACAATACATGTTCCACAGTCGCACCACGAGCGATAACCTGCATTCGGGCATGAGCTTCGTGCAGAAAGCATCGCCGGATGCCGATGGCTTACTTTCTTTGCCACGCGTGTCGGCTGGCGAAACAGGGATCTTCCTCGACTGGGATCCCGAATTGGAGCTGGCAAAGAAAGAACAAAGAAGCATAGTCATTACTCCAAAAGTGAAACAAGTCATGATCGAAGCGGGTAAGCGACTCGAGTTGACTCTAGACCACTCCGAATTCAATGTGGACAGCAAAAGCAAAAAGCAAGTTGCCCAAGAGTCGCAGCAACATAACACGCTAGGTCCAAACGAAATCGTCGCGTCTAACGATGCGTTCACTTCTGGCGAACGGGTAGCTTTCGTATCAATGCGGACGGATGGGGAGAAACGGTTTCTTCTGCAAAATCGAAATGGGAAGCTCATCCGAGAGCTCGATTTCACATTCGCAGCGGATGATCTGGGTTACCTAAACAGTGTCGTAGCCTTTGATAGTACTCGAAACCGACTATATATACTGTCCGCTGATAGCGCGTCCTCGACGGACAAAATTCTTCAAGTGTTGGACCTCTCTGGAAGAGTTCTGTTCCGACGCGGACTCCCGTCACGATGCTTCAGAATTGCAATGGATTTGGATTCTGGTAACCTTTGGGTACTGAGGTTTACCGATCAATTTGCGAAACGCGACTGGAACACAGAAGTGCTCGTGCTAAATCCGCAATTGGAAGGACAGAAAACACATACGCTGTCCGCGTTTGAAATGTGCTACTCTCCGTTTGATAAAGCGTTTTGGATGGCCGGAACCAAAACGATCAGCAAAGTGGACCCGGATTCGGGTCAGGAGATCGCTGTTTTTAAATTGCCTACAGGTATCTGGAGGATTGTAGACGCGATCCCGGATCCTCGGGGAGGCATCGTGGCCGTAGAAAGAATCCATCAGGACGTACCGATTTCCTGCAATCGTGTTTGGCGTATCGATACCAACGCGAATCCAATCGCAAACGTTGATATTGGTCGTATGTATGTCACTTCTACCGCGATACTTGAAGGCGATATCTTGGTTCGCGGATTCGCCAGAACAGGAGGACTTTGGGATGCCACTCGGAACAAATCGAATGTTGTAGTTCGATTCAACTCTCTACTTGAAAGCCAATCTTTGAAGGGACTAGAGTTGACTTCGATGGTCAGGGAATTGAACGGAAAACAGGCATGGGGAATCGAATCGGGATCGCTCAAAAGAATTTTCAAGGACGAAAACAATGCGATCAATACCGAAACGATTGCCAAACCATTTCAGGCGACCTACATCTGGTCTGCTGGTGACGAATAGCGATATTGAAGAATAAGGGTCGGATTTCAGATGTTTCGGAGATTCACAGTGGGGATGGTCCAAACTTTGGCTACGCAAGACGCTAGGTTGCTGGCTAGTCCGATCCCGCAGGAGTACGACGCTTTCCACAGTTAATGTGTTTGCCATGCATCGATCCGTCCCTACTTCGGCCACGAAGGTAGAATATTCCGCCGCCCGCTGTTTGATGATGTTGCTCCGGCGCGCAAATCGTCCTCAACCCGGTGTGCCAAGACGATCCAGCTAATTAAGAACCCTGGAAATACAGCGTTTTTCGCGGGGATTCTTGAAACTTAGTCCAGAATAGTTCGTCCTAATCCAGCCTTGCCAAGTGTACGTACACTAGCCGAACGTAAGGAAGTACGGTTCTTGCAAGGTCACTATTTCTTCTCGCCCCACTTGCGACGGCACCCTTTCGCTTTGGACTTCGCCAACCTCCTGTTAGAATGACTCGTTTTGTGTTGCAAGGCGTTGTAAGTCAAAAGGAAAGACTACACAATAAGACGGCGAGTGAACCAGAAAGTCTTAAACCATGCCCAACGAAGATCAAGCTACTAAATATGAACTTTCGATTGGACCGCTAGGCTAGATGAAAGTTAAGTGTGCAAATTGCTCGTGGCAAGGTAATGCTGCTGATCGTGAAAAGGACCGAAACGTACTCTGTCCCAAATGCAGGAGTCCATTTTTTGTTCGAAGCACGAAAGCTCTAAGTCCTAACGGGGGAATAGTAACGCCGAACACCGAGCACCCGATGCAGCAAATAGTTGATCAATACGAGCCACCGAGCAGATTCGCAAACGGCTGTGGATGCGTGTTTTTGGCTCCCGCAGTCATCGTGTCGTCAGTCATTGCATGTTTGACGACATGCGGAACAATCTCCGTTACCGGTGAGGCTCTCGGTTTTAGGATGAGCACCGGGTATCCGATCGCGTCACCAAGTTTAGCGACAATTTGGGCAAGCATATTCGTAGGTTTAATCTTTGGATTCTTCTTGTTCTTCTATCTGGTTGGGTATTTTAAATCTAAAAAATTAAAAAATTAAGGGCCATCCAAAAAATTAAAAAAAATTAAGGGCCATCCAAATTAACGATTCAGTGGTCGATCACGCAATTCCGTTTCTTAGAATGCCACTGACTACATGAACAGAGCGAACAGAGCTTTTTAACGTGTTCCGAACCAAAAGAATTGCATGATTTCGCTCCTCGCCATTAACTACATGCGGCTTATGTCAACGAAGTCACCAGGTCGACTCAATCAACTAATAACAACTACAAAGCAGGAACTGAGCGAGATTAGGTCACGCAGTCAGCGGCGATCCGCCCGTTCGATAGCCGCTCTGACCTCGAAGTATCGCTTCTTGAGCAAGTGACTCTGGTTTGCCCGCGACACGTTTGAAGATCTTGCCGAACCGATTGACTAAGTCGCACCACAATTCACC
>JAYTVL010000178.1:0-6473 GCA_043744075.1 Pirellula sp.
CGAGGTTGTGGTAGCCCAGGCTCAAGTACTCGCGGTAACGAAGTTCTGCAGGGAATCGATCCGAGAGTCCTTGCCAAAGCTGGATGGCGTCCTCGAGCAGTTTGCGCCCCGTGTCGCGGTCAATGAGGATCCCAACATTGGTATAGCTTTGGGCCAGTTCCATCTGCACTAAGTCGTCAGCAGGCTGCTTGGCATTTAGTTCTTTCCGCAGTTCCAAGGCATGCTGTTCGTAGGCCAATGTGCTACCGCTATCACCACGCGTGCGGTAGTGGTCCGCTAAGTTGACCAGCACATTGGCTAGACTTTGACGATAGGTGGTCTTGCTAGGAATGGCCGTGCCCAGTTGGTCGAAGAGCTTTGCGGATTCTTCGTAGGCAGTGCGGGATTCGCTGAATTGGCCTAATTCATGTTGAACGCGACCGAGTTGATTGAGGGCTTCGGCTCGTGCGGATTGCGATAGGTCGTCGGTCGGCGAAAGTTTGTGCAACTGGTCATAGTAAGGCAAGGCGGCTTCGAGCAATCGTTGCCGCAATGGCCGGAAGCTAGGATGATCCAACTGTTCGTCTTGAGTGATGCGCAATAGATAGGTATCGATAGACTCCTTTGCTATGCGATACCGCTGAGCTAATTGTTGTTTGGCCTCTTCGGTTTGACGCTGTGCATCGCGAGCGACCATCGCTTGCCACATGGTTAACCCGATGCCGCTTAGCAGTGCGGCGGTCGTGATGAGTGCCGCTCCTACTGCGAGTCGATGGCGACGGGTGTATTTCTGGAATCGATAGGCAATCGAAGGGGGGCATGCCAAGACTGGATCGTCGCAAAGGAATCGCTCGATATCCGCAGCCAAGGCGCTGGCAGATTCGTATCGTCGCGATCGGTCCTTTTCGAGCGTCTTCATAACGATCCAGTCCAACTCGCCGCGCAGTTGTTGGCAGAGCTTGTTCGGCTCCACTTGGCGCGCATCCGAAATGGTGGATAACGCTTGTGCATTGAGTGTGCTAACCCGCGCACTGGGCCTCGGCGGGTCGACTTCGCGAATCATCCGACGCATTTCGTCAAAGCCAACCGTTTTCAGCATTTCGCTTTCGAATGGCGTATGGCCCGTAAGAATTTCATAGAGCAATACGCCGAGAGAATAGACATCGCTGCGAGTATCGACATCGACGCTGCTTTGGCCGGCTTGTTCGGGGCTCATGTACAACGGGGTACCGATCATCTGAGTCAGGCCCGTATGCACTGATTTGTCGGACAACTGTTGACCGATCGCTTTGGCAACGCCGAAATCGATGACTTTGGGGACTGGGGTGACATCATGCATTTCGACTAGGACGTTGCTGGGCTTGATGTCCCGGTGGATGATCCCTTTTTGGTGTGCGTATTGAACCGCATGGCAGACCGTGACCAGCAACTTGAGCCGCTCGCGGGCATTGAGCTTTTGTTGATCGCACAATTCGGTGATCGGAATTCCTTTCACCAACTCCATTGCAAAATAGGGTCGACCGGATTCCGTAGTGCCGACATCCAGTACTCTGGCGATGTTCGGGTGATTCATCATGGCCAGCGCTTGACGCTCGGCTTGGAAGCGATCCAGAACTTGTTGCGAATCCATGCCGGGCTTGATAACTTTTAATGCCACTTTGCGTCGGACGGGTTCCTTTTGAACGGCAAGGTAGACGATGCCCATGCCTCCTTCACCAATCTTCTCCAGCAATTCGTAGGGGCCAATGCGAGAGCCAATCAGATCGGAATGCGAATCGAATTCTACGTCGGTGGATAGAACGTCGGCGGATAAAACCATGACGGGTGATTCGAGAAAGCTTCTTTGGTTCTCGAATCCTCGGAGCAAAGCGATCACTCGGTTTGTCAGAGCGGTGTCGCCTCGGCCAATCTGTCGGAGATACTCTGCGCGAGTCTCTTTGTCTTCAATTTTGCGGGCCAAATTGAAGATTGCCTTTACATCGAGCTGATTGTCTGGCATTTGTCCATGTTCCTCGCACACGTGAGTCACCGTCTATCTAATCAATGCGAGAATCGATGTTAGACCCTCTAATGAAATTGAGAATTATTTTTATGGACGAATGGGTCGCTACGCAGAATGATCCGATTCCAGCAGTTCGACTTGCAGCCAGCCTTTGGCGTAAGCCCAGTCGTTGTCAGCAGTTGCGACGGATACGCCGAGCGATTCCGCGGCCTGTTGTCTCGTCAAGCCTGCAAAAAAGCGAAGCTTCACAAGCTGTGCCGCACGAGGATCATGTGCTTCGAGCCGATCGAGGGTCTCACTTAGCGCGAGAATGTCGATATGACGATCGTGGATTTCTGGATCGACATCAGATAGATCGACGCGTTGATGTCGTCCGCCGGCTTTGGGGCCTTCTTTGCGGCGGGCCTGGTCCACCAGAATTCGCCGCATGGCTTCGGCAGCCGCAGCGAAGAAATGGCCCCGGGAATCCCATTTCTGCGAATTCTCGACGTCGACTAGCCGAATGTACGCATCGTGAACTAAGGCCGTCGCTTGCAGAGTTTGACCTGGTTTCTCGCAGGCAAGTCTCGCCGCCGCTAATTTACGCAACTCGTCATACACCAGCGGCAGCAGTTTCTCTGCCGCCGACGGATCGCCGGATTCAATCTGGCTCAGGATTTGGGTGACATCATGCATAAAGGAAGGCTCGGTGGGAATTGAATTCTGCTCGTACAATACCTTCCCCGCAACTGAATTTTACATTTCCGTGGGTAAATATTCTGAGAGCTACTTGTTACCAGTAAATGCATTCACCGTAAAAAATGCTCCCGGAATTAATGCCAGATATAGCTGGAAGTATTTCCGCACCATGGTAACTGTGTGATCCCTTGTTGGCAACTTCGCCGACGCGGGGCACATCCGAACTACCACAAAGGGAACAAGAACATGGCTACCAAGACCATCGGCGGTCTCATCACAAGTGGACTTTACTTGGAGCCCGCCGCTCGACCATGCACTTTCTTCCAAATGTTTGGGCAGTGGTTTTTCAACAGTTCGACAAGGCTCATCGGCAAAACTTCAATCGTAAGCGGAATAGTGCGAGTGTCTTCTCGCTCCGGTTCCCCAGCGTCACGACCATACTTATATTCGCCGTTCAAACCACCATCCGTTGTCAATAAAGTCGACGCAACCTGAGGAGCCGGCACAGAAAGATATATCCGCTCAATTTGCGGTGCGAATTTGGATTCACCCCGAATCAACTGTCGTTTGATAAACAATTGGCGATAAAGCTGTTTCGCAGTCAACTGGCCTGGGTCAATCAGTGTGACTTGTTCGGCAATCAGGTTTCGATAAGGCTGCTGACCATTCTTGTCTCGGTAGTCTCTCAATCGGCTCAAGCACTGTTTTATGCGGGCGGATTCGTACGGAAAATGAGTGCAACCTAGTATCAACTTCTCGATGGGTTGATTCCCACCCGACTGTCGATAGCTCTCAACAAGCGTTGCAACATCGTAACGTACGTAGTTTTCGACCGAATTCAATCGCCAAGTTTCAGGTCGGTCCAGTTCGCCTAGTAGCCCCTTGGTTTCGAAATCATAGACCCTAGCCAGCGATGCATCGATCGGTGCTCGTGAGTTGCCGACCGACGGCCCTTGATATTCCGACTTGTTTGAAAGGGTTTCGGTAGCCCGAGCTTCGCTGTCAAGAAATGCCGAGTTTCCTTCGATAGCGCCCGCCAAGCCGAGACTGCCTTGTTGCCAAACAATGGGATTGCGTTTGCCGGCTAGCCCGGCCGCTCGTACGATAGCCCGAGGATAAGCGCCACTGCTGCAAGTCCCCATTGTAGCCATGACAGCCACTGCGCTCGGCGAACCCGCTGCTGGCAAGTCTTGAACGAAGGAATCGGCGCCAGCCTCGACAACGCCGATCACCATCACCGGCAATTTCCAACGATCAATAGCCTCCCGGATATCCTCCAAACCATAAGCAGTTGCGGTGTTGCACGCAATTACAATCGCTTTGACAGGTGGCTTGTCAAACATGGGTGTCCTCGCATTTGCGTTTGGCCAGTAGCGATTGCCTAATAGGAAAATCGCGTCCTTCATGATCAACTCCCGAAGGAAATCTTCCTTGCCAGCAGCAGAGTAATTTCCATAAGGCATGTTGGCCTGATCTCCAAGATAAACAAAACGTTCGTTCTGGAAGTCTGGCACACCGTCGGACCCTGGTTGACCATTAGCGTTGTTATGTTGGTCGTATGTCAACAAGGTCTCCAATACTGTCAAGCCTCCGACGCCTGAATCAAAGACACCAATTGGCAAATCGACAACGTTTTTCTGGTAACTTGCAAAATCGATCGAGAAGCCATCGCTAACACCATTCTTATCCGATACGGTTTCCGCAAGTCGGGCCGCGGCCCAACCGGCGGATGGTTTATTAATCTGGGCTGCTTTTGTCTCTTTCGGAGGCGTTTTTCGCAGTGCCGTCCCTGCCAATGCCCCGGTGGCTTGTCCCTCGTATACCGCAGAGACACCGGCGACAAAAACATAACGCAAGCCAGTTGGAGGATGAAATGGTTCTTCAAAAGTTGCCATGTCCAAAAAAGTCTTTGGATCAAATACCGTTACGTCGGCCACCATGCCAGGACGCAAGTAGCCTCGATCCGTCAGACCGATGATATCCGCTGGCAATCCTGAAGCACTCCGAACCGCTGCCGCCAGCGACATGACTTTAAGTTCTCCTGCATAGTGTCCAATTTTTCGTGGGAAGGTCCCAAACGATCGTGGGTGGGGGCGATCGGCGGACGGAATCTTTGCCCCGCCGTCACTTGCCGTCGCGACCCAAGGAATGTCCATGGCCATTCGCACGTCTTCCTCTTCCATGCCGAAGTTAACAACGCTGGCACCACCCTTCGTTTCGATTTCAAGAACAATGTCAGACAACTCCCGTTTCTCAGTCGTTGCAATTTGTTCGATTGTTTTGCCGACCCAATCGCGGCGTGCTTTATACGATGCGATGAGTATTTTGTTGGACGCTAATAATTTATCGGCTACGTCCGATTTGATTTTTGCGAACGTTTCTGGCTCAGCCAATCGTTTTGCAAGTGCTGACCGTCCACCTTCACGTGCCCACGAGGGCAATAGCGTGGCTTCCAGTGAAGTGCTCGAGGCCGCGTAGGGATACTGATCTGCAGTAACGACTTGTCCCGTTCCTCGAGCTTGTTCAATCAGCTTAACCCCAAGATGCAGACTCCCCCAAGCTTTTTTCCCGCTCGCTTTGATGTGGGAAACGTGGACAGGCAGGGAAGCTTCCTTGCCTATTTTGATAATTTCTTGCAGGCTATCCAGCAAGCCTGTCCCTTCGTCCCGAATATGACTGGCGTATATCCCTTTGTGACTACTAACCACTATGGCGATTTCGATCAGCTCATCGGTCTTGGAAAACATGCTCGGAACATAGATCAATCCAGTCGACATTCCGAATGCGCCATCCTTCATCGCTTGGTCGGCTAATTTGCGCATGCGTTCTAGTTCGTCCGGAGTAGGTTCGCGGCGTTCCTTGCCCATGGCTTGATCTCGAAGGTCTCCGTGCGGCAACAAGTGAGCCACATGCGTTCCGGCCCCTAGTTCGTCGATTTTGCGGAGATAAGCGCCGACATCCACCGGACCGCCGCCGCAATTGCCTGTCACAACCGTTGTGCAGCCCTGCATCAAGTAATTGACATTCCCTCGCGTCTTGGGATCTAAGATGGCTGAGTCGCTATGGTTATGCAGATCGATGAAACCAGGGCAGA
Source organism: Pirellula sp. (assembly GCA_043744075.1). Classification (GTDB taxonomy): domain Bacteria; phylum Planctomycetota; class Planctomycetia; order Pirellulales; family Pirellulaceae; genus JBKCUI01. The sequence continues at coordinate 5,754 of JAYTVL010000178.1, forward strand.
TCACTAGTTCTGAGCAGTCGATGATCGTATTGGCTTCACTTGGCAACTGTCCTATGGCAACGATCAAGCCGGCCTTCATTCCAACGTCAGCGATCTGCGGATCGCTGCCGCTGCCATCGATCACCGTACCTCTGCGAAGCAATAGATCAAACCGCTCCGCAGGCTCCTGTGCGCAGAGTCTCACGCCGCTATCCGTCGCGAAAAGCAATAGGAATCCCAGAAACACCATAAGGCAAAAGAACACGCTGGAGTGTCGCATCGTCAATCTCGATTTGTCTGTGTAGGTCTTCGATCTAAATAGGATTGTCTTCAAGTGTAACACATCAACTTGGATAGACGATCTGAAATTGCGACTTGATCAACTTCAGCAACAGAACAAACTCCGAAACAAGGAAAGCCAAGATCGTTAGGCTATAGGCCATCGATCATCATTTCACCCGTCCGGCTTCCATACATCATTCATCCACCGCGCATCTTCCGCCGAAAACGCAGGGGGGCAGACCCTGTTTTCGGTTTGCAATTGTTTGGGGGGACCGCTAACTAGCAAGCAAGACGGGCAAACGGGCCAGCGACAAGGAATTTCTAGAGATGCGTTTCGAGTTATTTTTGAAGTTGCTGAATTGGACGGGTCGGCAAGATAAAGCCGCATGTATTGAATGGCGAGGCGCGAAATCATGCAATTCTTTTTGGTTCGGAACACGACAAAAGGCTCTGTTCATG
>JAYTVL010000179.1:0-24815 GCA_043744075.1 Pirellula sp.
GGAGTAGACCATCCATGATGGCTCCATGAAAGCTGAGCCCCCTCAACAAAGAAAAAAAGACCATTGCTATGATTTTTGAAACTCACGCTGAGTAAATAGGGCCCTCCGTCAAAAACTGAGAAGACCGGCATCCTTCGTAGGGCGCTAAGGCAATTCGAAAAACGCTAGCGATAGGAATATCCACGATTCGGATCGACACTTAGCATTGAGGACATCGCAATTGTATCGCTAGCATTTTTTTAAACTGCTGTGGGTTCGTTGGTACTTTTTTATTGGCCGGTTGCCTAACCTAGCTTCTTGTGAGGAAAGTCATGTGTTTTTACTTTCGTTGGATTCTTCGTTGGGCGATAGATTTTCCCAGCCGCTCAATCGCTCGAATGTATCTATAGCAGACAGCGCTAGGCATTCGCCGTGTGTTGCGGGTTGGTACCTGTGGGTTCTTTGATTGCATTACAGTTTTTCGTTCTTTGCCGGAAGTTGTGCCAAGCTATTTAAGTTTGGCTCCCTTTGAATCCACATGAACCGAGTCGACGGCTTGGATTAGTTCACGTGCTTCTTTCTGAAATGCCTCAAGTTCTCTCAAGGTGATCGGTTCTTGAGGCGATTTCAAGCGAAACATTCGCTCTGCCCATTCCAACATATCGCGAGCACGGTTAGGTTCGTCGAGTTTCCAATAGCTCATGGCTAAAAAGTAAAGGTCGTATCCTAGATACATATCGTCCTGCGATCCAAGATTGGCACGCAGCAGTTCCGCAGCTTCAGCGTACCGTTCGCTGCGGTAGTACGCGATTGCCAGTGTATTGCGACTGTTGTTATCCATCTCGACGGCTTCCATCGCTTTTTCGAGTAGCTTTACGGCGCGATTCACGTCGCGCAGTTCTGTTGGGCCAATCAGCAGTCGCCAGGCCAAATTGTTTGCGGCTAGCAGCGAATCAGGTTTCTCGGATAGTTGTTTCTCGGCTCTAGCAATCAATTCACGAGCCGCTTCCAAATCGATGGGGTTATCGGAATTCGGCAATTCCAATTCCAAGCGTCCCGTTGACGAAGGTACGCCAGGCAGCCGGTCGCCATGCTCTTTTGACGCGTTCGATGAATTATCTTGCCAGCCCAAACCCAATTGCACCAACTTTTCGCTCAGCTCGTTAATCTTCCAGAAGTGGATCTCACCAGAGAGGTGATGAAATGCAAATAAAGTGTTGTCGTCGCCGATGAAGCGGAATTGCGTTGGTCGTCCTTTTTTTGGACTTTCCAGCAGCGCAATAGTTTCAAACGTATCGGTACGCAGCAGGTGAATAACGCCCCAAGTCAACTCGAGGGCAACCAAATCGCCGCGAGGCGAATAGGCGACTAGGCTGGGATATGCGCATTCAAGGCGTTCGATCCGCCGCACGATCTTCCAATCCGCCATGTTGCGAAAGGTATATTCATGGCGAGTGCAAGTGATCAATTGATTGGAGTCGGGAGTAAAGGATAGTAACTTTGCCGGTTCGGTGAACTGCTTGATTAGCGATCCCGTTTCTGTTTCCCACACACTTACCGTGGGGCTATGCCAACCATAAGTCACTAGAAACTTTCCGTCAGGGCTGATACACAAGCCTTCATGTTGTGATTCGACGACGAACTCTCGCACCAACTCGCCGCTGGCGCGTTGGATGCGCGCTTTGCCTTTGCCAATGATGGCCCATAGCTGTCCGTCTGGCGTCATGTGCGCATTAGCAACGGCAATATCGCCGCCGCCCACGAGTATTGGCGTTCCAACTCGGCAACGCGGACCGTCAAATTGAATTGGAACATGCTGCATTCCCTGCGGCGTGATGCTTATAAACCGCTCGCGTTGGGAGTCTAAAAAAACTTGGCTCGTAAAAGGCTGTTTGAGGATTGCCAAATTGCGACGTTCGACGAGATCCCAAAATTCGAGTGAGTTTTCCGTTCCGGCTATCAGCCATCGCCCATCGGCGGTTGTGTCTCCGCAGTGATAGCGCGACATTTCCGTTGCGATGCTGCTGGACAGGCAATCGAAGCCGACCGGTCGGTCGAGTTCGACGGCCTGCAAACCGCCCTCAATCAAGCGAAAACCCACCACGCTTTCGTGACCGCTGTGGATCATGCCACCCCCTGTGAATGCGGCGATTTGATTGCCCGTGGTTGTTTCCCAGACTCGAATCGTTCCATCCCACGAGCCGCTCGTCAAACAATCCCCCCGTTTGTTGAAGCCCACTCGGCCGACATGTTGAGTGTGTCCAATCATCGTCGCCACCTTGCGTCGCGAGCGAATATCCCAAACCTCTACATTGCCCGGTCGGCTGAAGCCCATGGCCAATCGGCTGCCATCAGGGTGCCATTGGCAGTCCAGAATCGAGCCTTCGGTTAACAATTCCTGTGCCGCGCGTCCAGAAGCCGCCTCGACGATGCGTACAATCGATTGCTTATTCTTCAAGACTACGGCCAAATGGCGATTATCAGGGCTGTAAGCGAGCACGCTCGCTTCGCCATCGACTTGAAAATGCTGCGTTTCTGCTCCGGTGGCGAGATCGTAAAAATGCATTTGACCATCGCCCAGGGAGACGGCGATCATCGTTTCGTCGGCTGCAATGTCGAATGCCCAGCACTTCGGCAACGGCCCCACGACACGCTCACCGCGACTGACATTCCAAACTTCAAGCGATTCGCCTTCGTTTCCTTTCAATACTAAAAATCGTCCTTGGTCACTCAACAAGGCCGATCGAACACTTGTGGTTTTTGGGACAAACTGTCCGATCAACCGGTCATTGTCGATTTGTATGACTGAGACAGCTCCGGACGTTTCGAGACGGACGAAATGTTCTAGTGGTTGATCGAAATAGAAAGCGTTTAACCAATCATTAGACACGCGCCCCAACTTGACGTCCGTTTGCGCTAATGCCGCGATAGCCTCATTGCGCAATTCAAAGCGAATTTCCTCTGGCGGATCGAAAGCCAGGGCCAGACCGATTTGGCTGAGGACCTTCGACTTGCGTCCCGGTTCGGTGCTGTGACGATAACCGAATGCCTGTGCGAAGTGGGAACGCGCTTGAGCGATGGCTTCCGCCCGGTTGGCCGCCGTGCGCGCCTGCTCAGCCAGCCTCTCTGCCGTTCGAGCTCGGTCGCGATCGGTTTTTACCCAACTGAACATTCCCCAAGCAATGGTTAGTCCAAGCATCAGCAAACACACGGTTGAACTAAGGGCGGTAACCGTCGGATTTCGGCGACACCAGCGCCACACTTGCTCGATCAGCACGACCCGTCGCGCGCGGATCGGTCGGTCGCCAAGAAAGCGGGAAAGATCGTCCGCCAACTCGCTCGCGCTCGCGTAGCGTCTCGCTGCTTCTTTTTCAATGGCCTTTGAGATGATAGTCTCAAGGTCGCGAGGGATGTTCCGATTGATCGACGTGGGACGTTTGGGATCTTGTTGAACAATCTGATGAATCAGCTTTGCGCGATCGGTCTCTGCAAATGCGGGCACAAACGTGAGCAACTCGTATAGCGTGATACCCAGACCGTAGACGTCGCTCTGTCGACTGCATTCTCCTCGTAGTCGTTCCGGCGCGAGATAGCGCAACGTCCCAACAATATCACCGCTCCGTGTTAAATTGGCGTCGTCGGTGGCTTGTGCCAATCCAAAGTCGGTCAGCCATACAATGCCTTCCGTGTCCAGCATGACGTTGGCCGGCTTTAGGTCACGGTGCAGGACCCCTTGCGAATGCGCAAAGTGCAATGCGTTCGCCAACTGCATGCCAATGAGGGCAACCCGATGCCAGTAGATCCTGTCTTGCGACCCATTCGAGTGCCTTTCTCCGACGCTAGAGGAAAATGATCTCGCCGCCAACGTCGATGGGTTCGTGCCGGTTTCAGTCGCTTGCGTATCCTGCTGTTGAAATTCGGTCCCCTGAAAAAGAAGTCCGCGTTTGCTGTCGGCCAACTGCAAGAGGATTTCATCCAACCCTACACCCTGGATGAACTGCATGACGTAATAGTGCAACCCGTCTTGTTCGCCCACGCCAAAGACCGGAACGATGTTGGAATGGTGGAGCCGGGCGGCGGCTCGCGACTCCCGTCGAAAGCGTTCGATGGTCGACGATGAAAGCGCGGCGCTAGTCGGCAAGACTTTGAGCGCGACACGACGGCCTAGCGATTGTTGCTCGGCTTCGTAGACGATGCCCATACCACCGCGGCCCACCTCGCGAATGATTTTGTAGTCACCGATTTGTTCAGGGCAACTAGGACTAACAAACTCGGACTTGGTACTAGGGGTATCACCACTCGCTATACCGCATTGCTCGACCATCAACAAGGTTGGAAATAAATTGCGTATTCGATCGGCAAACTTAGGGTTGCGTGAGCAATACTCATCGATATCGGGTGTGAGCCCTTGGCGATGCAGCGCGAGAAATTGCTCCGCGAGTAGACCAACCGCATCAGGTAAATCGACGTCGGAATCGGAATCGGAATCCGCGATCGCTTCGATCATGGGTCTGTGCCCAACGATAGATTTAGCATTCCTTTGAGGCGTTCTAACGCTCGAATGTACCGGTTGCAGGCTGCTGTAGTCGAGATCTGCAGTACCTCGGCCGACTCCACATTGGAAAGCTGTTCGAAATGCCTAAGCATAAGAATCTCACGACTCTTAGAATCCAATCGGTCGAGTGCTGACTGAATTTCGAGTTTCAATTCCTTACGTGAAAGAGTTGCGCTGGCAGTCGTTAAGCGTCCTGCCAATTGTGCCGCCAATGCGCCCTTCGATCCTTGGTCCTCATCCAACGACAACTCGCGTCGAGCGTCGCGGGCTTGAACTTGCAAGTTCTGTCGATGCATGATTGCCAATCGTTGCTTGGCCAAGAATCGGAGCCATACAAACAGAGAAACGTTGGGTTTGGCCAAGTATTCATGGATACGAGAAAAGGCTTCTATAAAAGTCTCTTGCAGCACGTCCGAGGCATCCATGCGACTGTGCAAGCGATGATCGATAGATGAACTGACAATGCGTTTGAGGCGCTCGCGGTTCTCGTCAAACAGCTCGGCCAACTGGGCTTTGTCCTGAGCTGCTTGGACGAGAATCTGCCATTGCTGGGGAGTGACTGTCGGATGTGTGTTCTGATCAAATTGCATTTTTGTTCACGCACTCACAGTATCATTCGTTCAATTACTATCGTAGCGAAACTCGCCAAGAGTTTCGGTATCTACCCACTTCGAAAGTCTTGGCGACTTTCGCTACAAAAAAATCGGACAGTTATGGATCGAGTTGGCCCTAGTTTAGTTAAAACTCACATACGAAAGTCTCAATGAAGTCTACCTCCCTAAGAACCACAAAGGAAGCGCGAACAATGAATCTGCGCAACAAGTTGTAGTGTTTTCAAATCTCGTTTTGAGCCGCAACGCCTTAGCGTGCGGGCGGGAAGTGTTTGAATCGATGGCAGACCCAGCCCTCACGCTAGCGCATTGAGGCTCAAAATAGGAAGGCGTCAAAGTAATATTGGAAAGAAATGTGGATGAATCGCAAAAGCGCGCAGTAAAGCAGGGGAGGTCCACGTAGACGTGAACTCGAAGCAAGCACAAAAAGCGGCCGGTGAGGCCCTAACCGTCAAGAAAGTTCCTCACCGGCCCAACACCGCCCCGGCGCTCGGTTTGCGCGCCGGGAACGATGTCTCTCCATTGCATCGCAGACCACAAGGAGATTCTCATGTCGGTCCAGAAGTTCTTCAAATCCCTGATTTCGACTTCAACAGGTCGGTTGGCGTCCCGCCGTCCCAAGTCCAAGCGCCGCCTGCCCAGGCGGAGGTTGCGTCGCCCGCTGCTGGAGGCGCTGGAAGATCGAGTGTTGCTGTCCACGATCCACTGGTTTAACGAAGGGCCGAGCGATGGGTTCGACGCCGTTTACGGCAACGGTGCGGCTGCGGCGCGGAACGTTGTCCACGCTGCTTTCAATACCTGGGCAAGCGTCATCAGCAATTTCAATTACTCGGACGGAACCAATACACTCGAGATCACTCTCACGACTAATACCACTCCGACTACCGGGTTAGGCAGCGGAAGCTCGACTACCCTCCTTGACGGAAAGCCAAAGACGGGGACGATCAATATCACCGGAGGAACCGACGGCCACGGCATAAATTACTTCATCGATTCCACTCCCTATGACTCCTCCGAGTTTCGAGAAACTATTGTCAACGCCTATGTGGGTGACGCCCCGCCGCCTACAGTCCCGTCAACCAACAAAGCCTCAGGCCTTACGGACCTTTATTCATTGGTCTTGCAAGAGACAAGCCATGTTTTGGGGTTCTCGAAGAATCCACAGTTGCGAATTTGGACCGGTGGCTTTATGACGAACACGGACATTACGATACCCCAAGGTCTCAATGACTGGGGAAGCGACAGCAACAGAAATACCTACTGGGTCTTTCGCGGTGCGGATGTCAATGCCCTTTTCAACGGCTCGTCAAAAGCTTATATCAAAGCAAACCCCCAAACTGGGCCTTACAACGCCGTCCATGTCTCCGAGCCATCGACGCTTGGGCCCATTAATTATGCGGGCCTGGCTCTCTACGGCGCGAGAGATTCCGACGATGGTTTCCTGGCGAATGGCCGGCGTTACCTCCCTTCGTATCTCGACGCGCTTCTCTTGAAAGACGCCTACGGCTACACCATCTCCCCGCCCAGCAATAACAACATGTATATCAATTTCGACTCGGCAACCGGCAATCTCCTGGTCCGCGGCGGCACACCGGGAGAGGCAAAATATGCCCAACAGAACAATCCGAGCAACGATATTATCGTGCTCAATACATCCCAAAGAAACGGAGTCAACTTCCTCGATGTCAGTGTGACCATCGGCAACCCCGTCCCCGGGACCGGGCCGAATTCCACCTACTCCACTAGCTTCATCGCCAGTAGCGTGAAACGCATCAACGTGAACGCGGGCGACGGCGACGACATAATTGACCTAAACAGCCTCCCGGCCATTACTGTTAATGTCGATGGCGGCACCGGGAATAACCGTCTGCGCGTGAACGATGGCGGCTTGACAGTCGGCGGCACCTACAACGTCAACAGCATCGCCATCACGCGCTCCGACGGATTGCTAGTCCCCTATTCAAATGTGAACAACAGGCTGCAGCTCAATACCGGGTCAGGCAGCGACATCATCAACGTTGAGAAGACCGTGCGTGGAGTGCCGCTCGACGTTAACGCCGGCCGCGGCAGCGACACGGTCTATATCAGCCGGGACGCCAAGCTACTCGGGAACATCGCAGGCGAGGTGACAGTCAATGGCGGTGGCGGTAATGGCTTCAATGATCAGCTTTTCATCAATGATCAGTTGAACATCCTGGGATCAACAATCGAAGTGACCCAGAACACCGTCCAGGAGTTGGGAACCGGACTCATCAGATACAACCTCTTCAACGGCCTCACGATCAACGGTGGTTCCGGTAGCGCTGGTTTCGGCGGGAATACATTCAACGTGATGAGCACGGACGCCAATCCCACCACGCTCAATACGGGTGCCGGCGCTGACACCGTCTCGATCAGCAAGACGACCGGGCCCTTGACCGTGAACGGAGAAAGCGGCCTGGATACCGTCAACATCGGCTCGGGCGGCAGCGTGCAGAACATTGGCAACACGCTGACCGTTGCGAACCCCGGCGGCTACAGCGCGGTGAGCGTGAACGATTCCGCCGACAAGAAAGCGCGCACGGTGATCCTCTATAAGAGCGGGTTTTACAATGTGATCGCCGGCTTGACCCCAGGAGTGAATATCTTTCTGCGCGGTCCGGATCTGAGTTCACTGATGATTCGTGCCGGCGACGGCGGGAACACCTTCAGAATCCATGACACGCCCTCCAGCATCACGCTGAGCAGCTTAACGACGACGGTCCTTACCGGTGCGGGAAACGATAATGTCACCGTTGACGGCACCACCGGCGCCTTGGACCTTAACGTTCAGGGCGGGTTCTACCCCTACCAGTCCATCACCATTGGCAGCCCCGCAGGCGGCCTGCTTGACTTCATTCAAGGGAAGATCAACATCAGCGGCCCCGGCGGAACCTATGGCGTCGGCATCGACGATCACCTGACCACGGCGGGGCGAATCCTGACGCACACGATTACGGCGTCGTCCTACCAGCGCACCGGCGCGGCCCTGATCAACCTGCGCGACGCCTCCAGCTATTATAGCCTTTCCAGCTTTAGCCTCTCGGCCGGCAGCGCGGCGGATACGATCAACGTCCAGGGCCGCCCGGGCGACTCCACCAGCATCGCAGGCGGCCTCGGCAACGACATCATCAACGTCGGCACCGCCGCCAACCAGCTCGCCGGCATCGGCACGGTGAACGTGGACGGCGGGGGCGGCGTCGATGCGCTCAACATCTACGACCAAGGCAGCACGACGGCGCAAACTTACACGTTGACCTCTGTGCCGATTTTCAACAAGATCTTTCCTGTCGTCACCAGTGCCGACGCCGCGCTCCGTTACACCACCTTTGAAAACCTCTCTCTTTACGGCGGCAGCGGCGGCAACACGGTCGCCATTACCAGCATCCCCGCCGGGACCCAGACCGCGGTCCACGCCGGCGCCAACAATGACCTCGTCACCGTCGGCAACTCGCTTTCGGGCATCAAAGCCCCGCTGTCCATTGACGGCCAGGACGGGGACGACCGGCTGGTCCTGAACGATTCCGCCGCGGCGAGTGGGCAGATCTACACCATCTTGCCGGGGTCCGTCCTCGCCTCCGATGCCGCCCAGATCTCCTTCGCCGCTCTCGAGCATCTGGACCTCACCGGCACCACGTTCGCCGATTTCTTCCAAGTCGGCGATGCGACCCACTCCCTGGACGGCCTCCAGCCGGAGGTGACGCTCAACGGCAACGGCGGCATCGACCAGCTGAAACTCGACGACACCGCCGCGCTTACTGGGCATATTTACAACCTGCATGCGGACGACCTCCAGCGCTACGACTTGGCGTCTGTGCCCGACGCGGGCCTTATTTCGTTCGGAGGCATGAAAACCATCACCCTGCGGGGCGCACGTGGCCCCGCAAACGTGCTGTTCGCCTACGGGAGTCCCGCCGGCAGCACCGTGGACGTATACGGCGCGCCCGGCAGCCAAGATACGTTCGCGCTCTTTCCCGGTTTCCAACCGAATCTGGGTCCGGTGCGGTTCCACGGTCAGGCCGCCGACGGCGACTTCGCCTATTACAATGACAGTGTTTACACCGGAACCCCACAGACCTACACCGTCAGTGTCGATCCCGCTTTCCCCACCGTACAGCGCGTAGTTCGAACCGGTGAGGCGCCGGTCACTTACGAAGGCGTGTATCAGGTACTTTTGTTTACGGCTGTGGTGGGCGGAAACACGGTCAACGTCCAGGGAGTGGCTCCCGGCATTGCCCTAGGCTTGGTGGTCTTCAGTGGCGACCAGGTAACGATCGGCAGCCAGGCGCCCAATCTCGGCGGCTCGCTGGCAAACATTCAGGCGCTGGTCCTGATTTCCGGCGCTGGAGCAACGGGCCCGACCGTGACGGTGGACGACTCGGCCGACACAACCGGCCGACAGGTGATGATCGATCCGTCGCCAGCCGACTACCCGACGGACACTTACACCGAGATGACCGGCTTGGCTCCGGCCCAGATCCTCTGGGACTTCACCAACGGCAGCGGGCAGGTTTCCGTCCTCGGCGGCCGCGGGAATGACTCCTTTGTCGTTCACGGGGTCATTCCTAACGTGGCTCTATCCATTGATGGGGGCGCAGGACGCGATCTGCTAATTGCCGGCGGGACCGAAGTCGCTCTGTCTGGCGGCGCCGGCGAGGACATCCTCATCGGCGGCTGGACGGACTACGACAACGATGCCGCTGCCATCGACGCCATCATGACCGAGTGGTCGCGGACCGACATCGGCTACGACACTCGGGTTGCCAATCTCCAGAGCGGCGCCAACGGCGTGCCGGCCCTCAACGCTACCACCGTCCACAGCAATGGGAAAGCGAACAAACTCACGGGCGGGACCGAGCGGGACCTGTTCTTCGCGAGCCTCGCTTCCGAGCTGCTCGACTGGGATCCGTTGACCGAGCAGTGGATCGTCATCGTGTGACGGAAACGCGAACCCTTGATTACTGAACAAACGCGGCCGGTGAGGCCTTACCGCCCAGCAAGCCCTCACCGGCCCGACACCGCCCCGGCGCCCGGTCTTGCGCGCCGGAGCTTCGCCTTATAAGCCCCACCCGCCGCGGTATTCGCGCACCCGCACCCGCGCCATCGGACACGGAAAGATAAAAAGATAAAAAGATAAAAGAAAAAAAGATAAAGGGGCCATCCATAGTTGCTGGGATAAAAGGATAAAAGTGCCGGAACCCAACCCGTACTATCCGACTTGACACGAATGCTAAAAGTAAACCCGCATTTCCAGCGTCTAGCAACTAAATGGAAGCCGAAATTCGTGACGGTAGAAGTTGCCAAGTCTCACAACTTCTGCTCAACCGTTTTAGGTCGGAATAACTATGTTTCACGGGGTGGATCCACCATTTAAGGAAGGGGCGATTTGTCTGGCTGCCGTGATTGTTGATTGCTTGATTGGTTGATTGCAGTTCGCTATCAAACGAGCTGGACGTCTCGCCTGCCACTTGGTACACGCCTCCTCATCGACTATCATGAGTGAAAAAACCTAATGCCAATCAAAGTGAAACCAGACAAAGACCAACTTGCCCAACTTCGACATTGCACGAGGATTGATGCTTCAAAGCTGGCTGATTTGGTTATTCACTTATCCGATCTTGCAAAACCACCGCTGATTGCGGATCAACTTCTGGCGGAAATAAAGTCAAAGCTCTCAAGTGGAGATGCTGAAGCGTTACTTCCACAGGTTCTGTCAATGAGCATGATCGCCCGATCAAGCGAATCAAAGTCGACGGAAGTCGTAAAGGCCTTTCGAAACTCTTTCGAATCTCCGGAAGAGCAAGACGCTTGGGACAAAATTGCGGGTTCGATCCAGGTACTTATGGACGCACCAGCGATTCGATTGGTGACCAAGGCGATGCAGTTGAGCTATGACTACGCAAATTTATTGCGGAAAGCCAACATCGTTACCGATCTTCGACCACTTTTCGACGACTCAGGCACTGTGGTTGAAGGAGGCGTTGTAACCCATACGCTTCGGATCGCCTATCAAAGCGATGACGGAGGGCATGACTTGAGTCTAGCACTAGATCTCAAGGATGTGCAAAAACTTTATAATCAATGCGAGCGAGCGATCAAGAAGGCGACGAGCATTCGTGATGAGTTTAGTCAAGCAACCAATAAGCCATGTATGATTTCAGGCGAATCGGAGAGTCACAATGAGTAATGTCGCTCTAGATCCGCGAGGCCTTGTCGTCCAAGTCCGCGAGGACGCGGAACGTGCGTATCTCGATTTCGATTCAAACGATTGGTATCGCAGCACTGCAAGACAAGCAAGATTCGGTGAACAGACTACTTCCAGAGCCACAATGGGTCTTTGTGACGAACCGAAATCGTCAAGTGGTATCGATGCGCAGCAAGTCGCTCCACCTACCATAATGAATAGAGTAGTTCATTGGTTTCGAGGTAGAACGGAAAAGCCACTAGCTTTGGATGAGTTTCAAAGCGTTTCACCTAACGGCATACAGGCGTTTGATCAATGCGTCACGTTCTTACGGCAGCAAGAGTCTTGCAACAGTGTCGAGGACTGGAATAAGAAGTTTGCCTACACAGACTTTGATTCTTGGCCCGTGAAGTCAACTATCCTGATACTTGCAATTTCATGCGACAAGCAAGACCACATTCCAGTTTGGCGAGTACAGTTGAATCGCTGTCGTAAGAATCTACAGTCACTGGGAATCCATACCAATTTGTTCGAATCGTTGCGAAACCAGTATCCTTCAGAGTCTCAGCCTAGTTTGCTTTTGAAGGCTGCACGGATGGTCGGTGCATTGGAAACGCAAGTTGCAACTGAAGGTTATTTAAGCACGTCAATTGACTTTGAACAGCTTAACGAAGTCCGCTCGGCCTTGGCGTGCGTGTATCGAAACGTTCGATACAGGCTCCGTGACGGTCAAATTAAGGAGCTCGATTCTGATGTTAGAGGATTCAAATTTTCGGAAGCCAAAGTAGATACGATGCTCGCGATGTTAACGGCAACCGCGCCTGTGAAGCGAAACCTAGCCAGTCGAAGAACTCTGTATGCAAACATCCAAAGAACCTTGAAGAAGAGAGGGCAGTTGGAGCGAGGCTTACTGGATGGGCTGAAGTAGGGCGACAGAATGGACCGAGTCTTTCGTCAAGCTGACAAATCTATTGAGCATATTCTGTATGTTGCGGTCGTTATTGGTGAGCCAACAGTCAATCAACGTCATACGGGGATCGCATATCGTGTTGATGCCAGTAATCCTTACCAATTTCTTCACCTCGCTGGTCATTGCAGACTCTATCGAGACAACACTATCGACAATGACTATTGTTGGGTGGCGCCGAGTATCAATCCTCTTAGGCTTGTTCAGCTTGCCGGTATCTGTGACGCAATTGCGAACGAAAACCCCCAAAGCTCAATACGGTACGGGCTTAGTTCTCCCATCGGAGTATTTGACAAAATAACGAAGAAGTTCTTGCTCGGTCCGACTGAAGGTGGATTGACGTGCGCTAGTTTTGTATTGGCGGTGTTTGAAGCAGCGCAGCTTCAATTGGTTGAGTATTCCGGTTGGCCTGCGCCAGACACCGAGGACTACCTTTGGCAGGAGTTAGTCTGGAATCATCTGCAGGATCTGAGAAGCAAACATCCTCACCTTGTGTCTGCTGAACATCTTGATTGCGTCAGGAATGATATGGGCACATTCGCTCGATATCGCCCAGAGCAAGTGGCTGGCGCGGCTGCAATACGCGGCCGCAGACCCGTGAAGTATAAATACGCAAAGGCCATAGGTTGGGATGTCGTTCGATATTTGCGAGGCGAGCAACCAGCGAATGAATTTCGCTTGTCGCTATGGGACAGGCTAATGCGTATGCTGGGACTTCTGTAACCAACCCGCAATAACACTAATGTTCTAACGACTGACGCTTAACGTCTCACCCCAAACTTTGTCCCAAAGAATTTGACGGAGTCTTACGTGCAACGAACCTCGCGATTGGGCGGTTTCGAGTCGTTTCGCGGTGGATCCCAATTACTACGGCGGTAGTCGCTTATGCACGCTTTTGGGGTAAAACTTCGCTATCTCTCGTAGCGACCGACGGTTTCGTTCGGCGTCAACCTCAGTCGTTTCTTCGCCGTTCGTGACCTAGCAGTGGGCATTTAAGTCATTCAAAGCATGAAACGTTAGCCCTGCAGATTTCAATCTAATCTGAAACAGATCTATCCATCGGGCAAACTTATCAATCGCGGTTGAGAATTGAGCCACTTTCGCGGGTTGGCTTTGGGTGGCTGCAATTTTCTGTTCACGGGTCGGTTGCATGCCAATTAGAGTACTAGGGCACTCTTCCAATTCTATAATGCCTCACCGATAGGTGCCGGGCACCTACCGAAGGGCCGGCACCTACCGAAGGGCCGCTTCAATCGATAAGTCAGTGTGTGGTAGGTGATCGACCAGGACAATTTGAACCTCGAGTCGTGAAGCGTCGCAAGGATCAATACAAAAGGATGATGGAACCGAGAAATGTACTCCGAGCCCGACTTGCTAAGTGCTAAGAATGATAACTCGTTTGAGTGAAGGTACTTAAGCAATGCCGACAGTGCCATTCGTGCCAGGCACCTATTGACTTTTACTCTCCATTAGCGATAGGTTGAGCTTTGGCGAAGGGCGGCGGCGCGGACGGTGTCGCTGAAGGGGTATTTCTTTAGTTGATTCATGGTACTGGACCATCGTGAGGATTGCTGAGGCCGAGGGACCTGCGATAGATAGTTCGTGTAAGCCTCTACCAACTCGACGTGGTCTGAACTGGCCAGCAATGGTTCGCACTTAATGCAGACATCTTCTGAAAACTGCCAGGCTTTGTTTGTGGATAGCTCTACGAGCAAAGCAAAAATGTTTGAGTTCGGCAGTGTTGTATTGATTCTGCGCCGCACCTCTTTGTCGATTAACTTGTTGCCAGCTGCACCGGCGGCTACGGCCAGGACGGTGTCGTCGAGCATGTCAAGCTTGATCTTTTCCCAGTTGCGGAAGTTTACGCTTGTGGCAATCGTTGCCTCCTCGGCCGATATCTCCTGCGGTTGGGCGCTGAGATTGCGATGCAAACATTCATGCAGACCCGGCGCGTAGTTGCCGGTGAGCAACGTCCTGGTCTCCGGGATCATCAAAGCCACCGTCACCAGCGACGTATCTCTTTTGCCATAAGCCTTGACCACTATATTGGCAGCGCGCTCGGAGGCATTATTACACAGCAGCGGCCAGGCCATGCTAACAAGTGGTTCTTCGGCCATTGATAACTTAGGCTTCTTGGGCTCGTTACCATGCTTCTCAATTAAGGCGTCCAGCCAAACGGCAAGTTTACTCAGCCCGTTTTGGAGCTCTGCCGACTTCGGATAGCAAATATCCATCAACAATAACGCTTGAGCAAATTGACGGCTCTGCGAACTGCGGGTCGCAAAGTCCAGTTGCGCGGGATCGATCAAGCCAATCTCGATCGCATCCTTGGCTGCCGAGTGATAGTTCCGTCGACTGTCGTTAAGCTCTTTCACGAAGGCTTGGGTCGTACTGTAGTTAAACAGCAGCGGCCGAGGCGTGACGCATTCGAACTTTGGTTTGCCTGCAGCTGGCACGACCTGAGATTTGAGTCGAGTAGCGATCGCTTTGGGCTGGTTGAATTTTGACACCGGTTGCACTTCGATGCGAAATCGCTTGGACGTCTTAGTGACAAACTGCAATGTTAATTGACAGCTCGATTTTGGTGGCAAGATCTGTAGAGGCACAGGTACATCCAACCACTCGCCGTCGCGTTTCTGAGAAAGTTCAATGGATACACCTGCATGTGTTCCTGCTCCGGCAGCCTCTTTTAGCGGTAAGACATCGCCGAAAATCAACTCAAAATCCGTGTACATCGCGCCGCCCAATTCAGTTTGGCCACGTAGCAGCTCAGACACAGCTGGGCTGGTTTCAACGGCCGGTAAAGCAAAAGGGTAATAACGAAAGACCTGACCGTCGACGAGCCCCGAAAACGCGATGGCAGATCCCTTTTTGCCAAGCTCCCAGTACTTAGCATCGTAGTCGTCCGACTCGCGATGCGGTAGGTTCCCATAGCGATGGTAGATGTCCAGGGGCTCGGGCCGTGACTTGTGGATGTTTCGACGAGACTGAGGCCCGGGCGCCAACCGCGGAGGCTCCATGTCTGTGAACTTGAAAGCTCTGTGAGGGATGAAGCCAAACTTGGGTTCACTGGGGATCGAGAAGAAAAGATTCTTGGAGGGTGCAGAATCGAACCGACTGGTCATGGCGCCGATGGCTTGAGTTTGGGTATTCGTTCCGAACAATTCATCCAAGCGCTCGGAATTGTGCAGCTGCAATTGTCCGTCTTGGTAATCGCCGCAACCTAGCTCGACGACCGTAACGAGCATTTCATTTAAGAATGGTTGGATGAGAAAAATGGGGCGAGACGTCAAGTCTACTTCGAAGTCGACCATACGCACTCGGATCATTTCTATGCGTGCTTCGTGGGCCTCGTCGTTAGGAATCTCGACATCATACTGGGGATAATGCCAGACAATTTGGCCCAAGCGCGGCTTCTCAGGCTCGTCGGCAGCAGTAATGCCGATCCAAACAAACGCCACCATCAGCACGGTACAACAACGCGTCCAAACCATATTCAATGCTCCTTGATATAGATCGCTGGCTCACGAATCGAAATCGACTCTGTTGCTTTACCGAGTTCGGTGCGCACGGTTATCTGCTCGATACCCAATCGAGAACCGATGTACGTGATAGACGAAGCATCGTTGACCGTAATGGTGCCGTATTGAGGATCGCTCCAGACCAAAACACGCACTGGTTGATCGCCGAGCTTGGCGGTGATCGTTAGCGGCAAACCAAATGGATAGGTGGCGTCCTCGTGCGATGGAGACACCGTGAGCTTCACTCCTTGAGGATAACCTGACTTTGGTCGGTCGCTGAGAATGGCCATAGCTACGGCAGTCGTGCATACTGCCACTACGACCAACGCAATCAAAGCGAACAACAGACGCAGCGTCGTGGCTCGGATACTCGCAGGTCCCAGAGCGGCACGCTGTGCTTTGGTCAAGTCTTCAAACTGAAAGTAGATGCCCATCAGATGACGCAACAGCTGAAACACTTGTTCAGCGCCTGGCAATTTGAGGCCATGATTGATGCTGAGATCCGCGGCCACAGAGATCGCAAACAGGAAGAGCAGGGAGTAGTCCCAGCCATCATTGACTCGAATGTTGAGAAACATTCCCCAGCCGGTGAGTTGCAGCGTGTAGGCGGACATCACATGTCTGCACACATACGCGCCCGCAATCGAACTGGCTATACGTGCATACCGGAAGTCGCGGTCTAGCCACAGCACAATCACTAGTACCGTAGTCGCGACAGCCAGTGGCCCGCGGATGAGCCATGACTCGAAGAAGAGAATCGCAAAGGTGATTGTCGCACCAGCCGCTGCCGCGAGGCAGGCATTCAAAATCTTGGAGCCCATAGAGTTATCCTCTCTTTCAGGATTAGCATAGCGTATCCAAGACGGGGACTCAAGCACTTTCACCAGATACTGACGATCGCCAAGTGCGAGCAAATTCGTGCGCAGTCTACGCTCAATTTACTTTCCAAGTAGGTAGCGATATGTTCGAGGCGAGACAGCCAGGTTATTAGCGTTTTTTCGATGCAAAGCATGCCTCCCTAAGCCAATTGACGTGGCAAACGAGGATGCCTCAGCATTCGTGCGAGGTTGTGCAGCAAGTGGACTGCGTGGCCGAGATCTACGCTCGGCTACACCGATTTTGATCGATATTCTGGACCACGATCACGAGGAAAGTGCCAGCGGACAGTCACTGAGTAGCTGCGCCGCAACTTCCCTAGATGAAATGATGGAAACCAATTGGACACAAAAACGTTACGAGGGCGGCTTGCGTAGCCTCAATCCCGCTGGAGGAGTGTACCTTGCGGTTTGCGCGGCTTAGCCAGCTATTCCTATGTGGTCGGAGCGGTAGCTTCTGAAGCCGGTCGCCTCGAAAGGGAGAGATTTCCAGAATGCTTGCATCGGTTGGTTGCTAGTTGCCACTTTGATTGGCCCTCGGTAGGTGCCTGGCACGTGCCTGGCACCTATTGACTTTTGATCCGACTCGATCCGAAGTTTGCGACGGCTTACAACGGTCGTGGGTGGACGAAGACGTGCGCTCGTCAATACTCCGTAGCGATTGCCGATTACGACGAAGCGATGCGTTTGGACCCGAAAATGACCCATCCCATCAATAACAAATCGTTCGTCTTGTCGACCTGTGCCGACGAATCGATTCGGGATGCCAGGCAAGCAATGAAGCTCGCCGAGCGTTGTTTGGAACTGGATCTGAAGAACGCCTACGGCATGAATGCCAAGGCTTGTGCGTATGCCGTCGACGGTGATGATGCGGCCATCGAGTGGCAGAAGAAAGCCCTCGAAAACATCGAGTTCGCCAAAGACGATAGCTTTGACGGCGGCGAAAAAGCCCTCGAGCGAATCCATAAGTGGGAATCCAAAGAGTTGTGGTTCCTACCGTAGGTTGATCAGAACGAGTGGATCATGTCGTTGCAACGGGGAAATTGGTAGAAACAAATAGGGACACAGGAAAGCGCCGGGATAAACCGGATTGGAGTTGGGAAAGAGAGAGTCCTACAAAGAAGATTTAGCCGATCACTTTGGCCTCGAGTTGTACGCCGATGACGGTAACGTCTTGGGTGTAGCCACATCAGAGGTATACGCAGGCATGGTCCCAGCAATTCATCCCGGTCCTTCGCGTTTTAGTTCAATGAAACGAGGCCCGTTATTTGCCTTTTGGCAACCATTTACGCAGCCGCTACAACTCGACTGAGATTTTTTGGTTGGGTCAGGTTTGCGAATAAGTCCGACCCAAAAAAAGAGCCAAGATCGCAGTACGAAAAATCCGCAAATGGCGACTACTAGAATTGCAATATAGGTTTGTAGGTGCATGCTTTCTAGCTCCATGAACGGAAGCATTGATAAGTTACCCAAGCACCAATATACGCCAGGGTTGTCATATATGCGAACGAAAAAATCGGCCAACGCCACGAATTCGTTTCCCTTCGTATCGTCATCAAAGTTGCCGAACACTGGGCGCATAACGCAAAGAACACCATGATGGAAAGGGCCGTGGCCAAACTAAATACCGGCTTGCCGTCTGGCCATTCCGCCATCTTCATTTGTTCCTGAAGACCTTGGCTCTCTTCGTCTTGCTCGGAGCCAAGCGAATAGATTGTACCCAGCGTCGCAATGATCACTTCACGAGCCGGGAAGGATGCGATGACAGCCACCCCGATCTTCCAATCCCAACCCAGCGGTTCGACAGAAGGCTCGATCGCGTGACCAACCATGCCTAAGAAACTGGATTCTATCAACTGGCTACGTTGCCGATTGACACTCTCCTGGGCTTCGTCGATTTCTTTTTGGTTCACAGCAAGGGCTGCTTCTGTCGCTGACGGCTCATCGCTTGATTGAATAGCCGCTTGCTTCTTAACCGACTTCGCTCGTGTCGAATGCAATTGTTCAAGCATTACAACGGATTGGTCAAGTGAATGGTGGTCACCTGGAAAATAGGCCGCCGCCCAAACCAAGATAGAAGTGCAAAAAATAAGCGTGCCGGCTCGAACCACAAATGCAACCAAACGTTCCCAAACACGTTGATAAATCACAATCAAGGAAGGCCATTTGTAACTATGCAACTCCATCAAGAAAGTAGCTACTTCTCCGGGGAAAAAAAACCTCTTGAGAATCCATGCAACTGGAATCGCCACCAATGCACCTAGCGATTGCATGAGCATCAGCACAATGCCTTGCAGCGATATCCAGCCACCAGCGTATCTCGTCGCAGGCACAAACGCCGACACCATTAAGATGTAGACTGGTAGCCGCGCAGAACAGCTCATCAGAGGTGCAATGAGTAAAGTTACCATCCGGTCCTTGTGGCTTTCGATCGTTCGCGTTGCCATGATTCCAGGAACCGCACAAGCAAATGAGGACATCAACGGCAAGAACGATTTACCGCTCAACCCGACCGTCGTCATGATCTTGTCCATGACAAAGGCCGCTCGAGCCATGTATCCGCAATCTTCTAGAATTGCGATAAACAGGAAAAGAATCGCTATCTGCGGAAGAAATACGACTACGCCACCGACGCCAGCTAGAATTCCGTCAACGATCAGACTGCGGAGCGCTCCTGGTCCTAAGACTGCTTCAACTCCGGTACTCGCTTGAGCTTGTAGCCATTGAATCGCGTCCATAGGTAGTTTCGCAAACAAGGAGATCGATTGGAAAACGAGGAACATGATCATGACAAAGACTAACATCCCTACCCAACGATGGGTTAACCAACGATCGATTCGATCGCTTGTCGACACGCTGCGAGATTCTTGCCGCGTTATAGCGCCATCGATCAGTTTTCGCACCCAAGCATATCGGGACTTGGTCTCGAACATAGGAACTTTGCAGCCAGCCGCCTGGAGCCGAATTCTGGCTTCATCTATTCGTTCAGCGATTTCCGACAGTCCTGACTGGCAAATCGTTTTTTGGAAATGCCCGTCCGAATCAATCAGCAGCCGATCGACTTGATAGGTCGAAGGTTTTCGACCTTTCGCTTCGAGCCACTCGCAAAGCAGTTTGGCTTCTTGATGAAATGCTGTTGGAAACATGGCTCGAGCCATTTGTTCAGGCTTTGGCGACGGAGCAGGTGATCGCAGTGTTTTTTCGATGGCCTTCTTAAGTTGGTCAATCCCTTGTCGCTTGTTGGCAGACGTGCAAACCACAGGCACACCGAGACGTTGCGATAACAAATCGGCGTCGACTGTCAGCCCCTCACTGTTCAGCCGGTCCCACATATTCATTACGGCAATAACCGGTAACCCAAGCTCATAAATCTGGCTGAACAAGTACAAATTGCGTTCTACATTCGCTGCGTCGAGAATGATGATCGCGACCTCGGGTCTCGCTTGTTGAGGAAGCTCGCCTGATAAAACGTTGACTGCGACCGCTTCGTCGGCGGATCTTGCAGCCAGCGAATAAGTGCCGGGCAAATCAATAACGTCAATTAGATCCGTTGTTCCAGAAAGCCTGCCTACTTTTTGTTCTACGGTGACTCCTGGATAGTTTCCTACGCGTGCGTTCATGCCACAAAGGGCATTAAACAAGCTGCTCTTTCCGGTATTCGGGTTGCCAATCAATGCCACAACCCTGACTGGCTTGGGTGTGAGACTGGCCTGAGGCATCACAACTCCTTGCGAACCAAGACGCGAGTCGACTCATTTTTCCGCAAGCTAATTCGATAGCCGCGGACAGAATACTCTGTGGGGTCGCCCATCGGTGCCCGTCCGACCATTGAAATAGGTTCGTCTTCGATCAAGCCCATTTCCATTAGACGGCTTGCAACGACATCGTCTCCGATGATTTCAATAATGACGGCTGATTCACCCAGCCCAAGTTCATCCAACCTAATATTTCGAGGAGTCATTATCCTGCAGTTGGGACAACGAAAATTTCGGCGGAATCGTTTAAACGGAGACTGATACGCCTACCCTCAATGCAGATAAGGCAGGGTTCGCCGCGGCAAACCATCCGAACGTTACATCCTTGGCGAATACCCAATTCTGCCAATCGCTGCATTTGGCACGGCTGGCCGCACATCTCAACGATGGTGCCTTGGCATTCTGGTTGCAAAAATTCGATTGGGAGGGGAACCGAGTCAGTAATCATTGAACCACAGACTGGAAAAATTTGGTAAGCATCGCTATTGGTTGCCGGACGCACCCAAATCTAATCGGGTTGCGACCTTGTTTTTGTTGAGACTCAATTTCAACAACAAACAATAACTGAACTATACTCCCTCTGGTTGTTTGTGGAAAGCAGACAAAGTCGCATTTTTCTGATTTTGTTTGTGGGTTCAGAAAAACTTTTTGAAATTTTCGGCTCAAGTTTTGGCTAAATCGGCCTCAAATTCCTCGTATTATTCACTTCCAAAAGTCGATGACGAGCTAAAGCGGAGGCTACAAAAGGACTGTGAATGCCATCAAAAGCGGACGGAATCGTGTTCGGATTGAATTACCTGCACTACTTCACTGGAAAAGATGGCAAGAGTTTCTTTTGTAGTCCCAGATTTTCAAACTGTCGAAATCGAGCGAGTTCCAGTAAACTCCTATGGCTTAATCAGTCGCGAAGGCAGTCAAGGCTCAGGAAAACCCGTGCCTAAGAAGTCGAAAGGCTACAGAGTGCAACACACGTCAGTTGGTGGAAAAACATTTTACGACCGTTGGGGATGGCTCATCCTCATCGCCAGCTTGGCTTGCGTACCCTTCGCATTTTTTGGCGCTGCGAAAGCGATCCAGAGCAATGTGAACAAGGTTGAGGACTGGCTGCCGAAGTCGTTCGCAGAAACAGCTGAATTGGCTTGGTTCCGAAAGAACTTCCCGTCCGACCAGTTCATTCTGGTAAGCTGGGAAGGATGTAAACTGTCTGAAAACGCGGAATTGGGTTCCGAAGGGGACGATCCTCGGATCGCCAAGCTCGCCTCTTTGATCGCGCCAGAGAACGCAGATCCGAATGACATCAATGCGATCGAAGCGAAGAAGTACTTTAAGGGGGTTTCGACTGGGCGTCAGTTCTTAGAACAGCTGACGACGGGATCACATCCAATCGAATACGCAGAAGCGATTGAGCGTCTTAAAGGGACCGTGCTTGGACCTGATGGCCGTCAGACTTGTGTGATTGTTTCCCTCGACCCCGAGACAACTGCGAAACTAAAGCCGATTCTAGGGCATGGCCAAATGCGAATTTTTAGGCCAAACGTCCCGCCGGGCGTATTAAGGCGTTTGATTGCCGAAGCTGGAATTCCCGAAGATCAATTGCATCTAGGCGGCCCGCCAGTTGACAACATTTCTATCGATGAAGAGGGCGAAAAGACGCTGGTCCGTCTTGCTGGTTTTTCTGGACTGATTGGGATCATGTTGGCGTGGTGGTCACTTCGTAGCATGATTTTGACCTTCATCGTGTTTAGTTGTTCCGTTACAAGTGCGGCAGCATCTTTAGCGATGATTTGGGCGACCGGTGAGACGGTGGACGCAATTGTGCTTTCGATGCCTTCGTTGGTTTACGTATTAGCAATCTCAGGTGCAGTCCATTTTATTAATTACTATCGAGATGCCGTTCAGAACGGTGGGTTGCATGGTTCGACGGAACGTGCTGTGATTCACTCCCTGAAACCGGCGGTTCTATGCTCGACTACAACGGCGCTTGGCCTACTTTCGCTTTGCGCTAGCGAACTGACTCCGATTCGGAAATTTGGGTTGTATGCCGCATCGGGCGTGATGATCCTGATCGTAGTCTTGTTTTTGTTGTTGCCGGCGGCACTTCATATAATTGGTTATGCCAAGCGCTGGGTCATTGACTCCATGCCAGAGCCAATTAAGTCTTCAAAAGAGGCGTCGAACCCCGTCCGAGAAGATAGTTACATTGAGAGCATTTGGGGTAACATTGCTGGTTTTATCGTAAAGAACCATTTTGGAGTCGCATTTTCGTGCATGGTGGTTGTCGTATTCTTCGGATTTGGGCTGGCCAGAACGAGAACCAGTATTGACTTGCTTGAGCTTTTCGACTCGCAGGCCCGCATTCTCCAGGACTACCGGTGGCTTGAAAAGAATTTGGGCATGCTCGTCCCCCTAGAAATCGTTGTTCAATTTGACAAAGATAGCGTCGCCAAGTCCGAAGAGGCCAAGTCGGAGGTAACTCGTTCGGAGACATCCGATTCGGACGAGGGTGCCATCGTAGAAGATGCGACTCGCCTATCGTTTTTAGAACGGATGGAAACAATCGTTCAAATCCAAGATGCCATTCGAAATCAATTTGGCGAAAATGGTTCCAAGATTGTTGGTCGAAGTATGTCGGCAGCCACGTTTGCATCAAGCTTACCGTCGCAGGATGCAAGCACCCTAACGTGGACAAAGCGATTTGGGTACAACAAAGCGTTGGAAAGCAAACGCGAAGAGTTAATGGGTTCGGGTTTTTTGCGCATCGACAAAACGAATGGCGCAGAACTGTGGCGTATTAGTTTGAGAGTTGCCGCGTTCGAGGGGGTCGACTACGGTCAATTTGTTCACGAACTTCGAGCAGCCGTTGCTCCCATCATTGATGCACATGGAGATCGCGTCCGAGTCTTACGACAAATTGCAGCATGGACTGGCGACCCTAAATTTACGGGTAAGCAAGTTTTGGTATGGGACCCCACGGAGAAGAAGCCGAAGGCAGCAGATGAAGTCGCAGTCTCCAAAATGCGATCGGATGAGATTTCTGCCCTCTTAGGCAAGGC
The DNA here is from genome assembly GCA_043744075.1 of Pirellula sp. GTDB lineage: Bacteria > Planctomycetota > Planctomycetia > Pirellulales > Pirellulaceae > JBKCUI01. Next base: position 23,519 of record JAYTVL010000179.1, read on the forward strand.
TCGCGTCAAAGTAAAAAGACTCTCCGAAGATCCCGGGGCAATGCCGATAATTCAATTGCAGAAGCTAAGCGAATTTGATGCGGTAGTCCTTTCCGGTGCATTTTCCAACGCTGAAATCGGTACTTTAGGGGTCACGCTTGGCAAAGTCATCGATCTCCAAGCCGTAGAGCCGAATTCGCCAAAAGCGATGGTTTCCTCGGTCTATACCGGCGTCGTTCCAATCGTTTATAAGGCACAACGGGCTCTACTTCAAAGTTTGGTCGAAAGCACCTTGTGGTCGTTTCTAACCATTACGCCGCTCATGATGTTCGTGTCGCGAAGTATTCGAGCGGGTTTGGTTGCAATGATTCCGAATGTTTTACCCATTATTATTATTTTCGGAGCCATGGGCTGGCTTAACATTCCGATCGATATCGGATCGATGATGTCAGCTAGTATTGCCCTCGGCGTTGCGGTCGACGACACGATTCACTTCTTGTCTTGGTATCGTGTTGACGTCAAGCAAATACGGAATCGGCGTGAAGCTATTATTGCGTCGTACAAGCGTTGTGCGACTCCAACACTACAAGCTGCCTGCATAAGTGGGCTGGGATTGTCGGTCTTTGCGTTTAGTACATTTACGCCAACCCAGAGGTTTGGTTGGTTGATGTTGACCATCCTCGTTGCAGGTGTCGTTGCTGAACTAATTTTGCTTCCAGCGATCCTTGCTGGTCCGCTTGGAAAAGCCTTTGAACCCAAACAATCGCGACATAGCACGGTTTCGCGATACATGCTCATTATGAGGTATGAATTGCGTCGGCGATTCGATCGTCGGTATCGATCGAGCCCTTCAGTGACCGATGGCGAACTCCAAAGTGCTGCTTGACTCGCCACCAAGGGCAAAACAGATTGCGACTACTAATATTCCTGTCGTCAAATCTTTCTTTCTGTCGTAGCGGCGCGCTAAGGCTCAAGCTGGGCTGTGTGACAAATAGCAGTTTCGATATTTCTTTCTGATTTATATGGAGTCTTTTTTGTTCCGAGCAACAACAGAGTTATAAATATCGCTAGCTCATCCGTTCGGGGCTTGCCCCCGACGGATGGGTTTTGGCGTACTACATACATTTGGGGTTCCAACGCCCGTTCCTCTTCGGCTTTGCCCGCCTCCGGCGGGCAAAGCCGGGCAAAGCCGGGCAAAGCCGGGCAAAGCCGGGCAAAGCCGGGCAAAGCCGGGCAAAGCCGAGGGGAACGGGTCGATTCGCGAGTGACGCCGTTAGTACGCCAAAACAAGGTTGGTGGGGGACAAGCCCCCGACCAA
>JAYTVL010000180.1:0-2006 GCA_043744075.1 Pirellula sp.
CACATCATCGACTACCAAGTTTTGTGGTTCGTTGAAATGCTGCTACATCCCTTTGCGATAGCATTCCACGCTCAAAAAAAGCCTAGCCGGTTGCACCCAACCCGCACTGCGGCTGGCTTGTTTAACCCGCGCAGCGGCGGGCGAGCCAAAGTCAGTTGCGATTTGTTGGCAATCGGACTCTTAATTCTAGCGGATAATCCCACAAAAATCGATTGCAAAAGGATTCAGGAAGCAGACTTTCGTATGCATTGTTGCTGGTGAGGCTATTCCTAGGCGCGCGGCAGACTGGAATATACCAGGGGAGCGGGTGGCACGCTCAGAGTCTGTGATTTTATGGTAGCAGGCACATTCCATGTGCCGTCCGCAATTGAAAAACCTTAGGTTTTTGAGGCTGCGGCAAAATTCGGTATTGAGCTCTCCATCGAGCTCGTCTCGATGGAAGCAAGACTGAATGGCTAGCCTCTTAACGTACACGAATCGATCGTCCCCCCACCCTTCTTTCGTTCGCCTTTGGCGAACGAAAGAAGGGTGGGGGGACTGGGGCGCAGGGTTGAGTTGAAACGTTCGCATCTAGCCTACCAGTCATGGGGCCACTGGCACGAGTGCCCTTGAACTTCGTCATATAAGTAGACCTCAAGTTGCGGCCTCGATCATGAGTCGGGCTGAACCGGACGCTAGCGCGTTCCGGCTGATTAGCCGAAGGGCGCTAGCCCACGGTTTGCGGCCCATGTTGTGATCGACGCCCAAGTTGCCCCTCGCCCTACACACGTTAGTAGTCGGCCGAATTCATTTGCCCTGGAATCGCTAGACTCCGCGTCGTGTTACGGCATTTTGTCGATTACAATATTGCTCGAAAAGCAGCTGTGAGAGATTATTCAATTGAATGGCTGAATTTGGGTCATGAGACGAAATCGGGAGATGGAAATGCGATTGTTCCTTTGTTTTTGCTTGTTACTTGTTGCCGGAACAACTTGGGCAGAAGAGCCGCAGCTTGTTGAAGTTTGGACAGGTTTACCTCCTGGGGAAACTAAACTATCCGCGGGCGAAACTTTACCGACTCGGGCCAATGAGATTCCTCCGGCCACACGCATCACCAAGATTACGCAGCCACAGCTGGAAGTTTACGAACCCTCGCCCGAAAAACGGACGGGCGTTGCTGTCTTGATCTTCCCAGGTGGCGGATTCAATTATGTAGTTCGCGACAAGGAAGGGGAGGAGCCAGCCAAGTGGCTGAATTCGTTCGGAGTAACTGCATTCGTGGTTCGCTATCGGACCAAGGACGATTCGAAAGCCACACCGTCTACGCGCCCACTTCAAGATGCTCAGCGGGCGATCCGTTTAGTTCGATCAAAGGCTGGTGAATGGAATCTCAATCCCAACACCATCGGCATAATGGGTTTCTCGGCTGGAGGCAATGTGGCAGCATTGGCTTCGACGCGTTTCGATACCAATTCCTACGAACCCAAAGACGTTATCGATAGACTTTCTTGTCGCCCTGATTTCGCGATGCTCATATATCCTGCGTATCTATGGGATACGAAAAAGGAATCGCTAACACACGAGACGCCAGTGACGGATCGTACGCCGCCAACCTTTATCGTCCACACGAACGATGACGGACTAAGTTCACTCGGTCCTATTTACTTCTATGCTGCGCTCAAACGTAAAAACATCCCTGCCGAGATTCATGTCTATCAAGTAGGGGGACATGGGTATGGGATCCGTCCGGTTGCCGGCTCATCGATCCACACCTGGACCGAACCTGCCGCTCGTTGGCTCGAAAGTGCAACTAAGGAAAAGCGATAGCAACGGTACTCAAAAGGCGGGCGAGGATACAAAAATACCAACGGTAGCAGGAGTCGCAAGACTTCTGATCGCGAAACAAATGCTGCACTGAACTCTTACGAGTCCAGCTGCAAATGCTGCACTGATCTCTTACGAGTCCAGCTACTAGTGCATTGTGACAGCTAAGATTTAGGGTTTGATAGTAGTGGACGAGGCGACGA
>JAYTVL010000181.1:0-2005 GCA_043744075.1 Pirellula sp.
TTGTTAAAGATCCTTGCAGCATAGGATCTTTAACAAGATCCACTACCAACTACTCAAAAAACCAATGTGGATGCGGCACTAACGCCTCAGGCTCAGTAAACGATTTCAGTTGGAATATTCGGAGTTAGGGTCATGTTGTCGATCAAGCGAGTGCTGCCCACTTTTGCTGCAATAATCGCAACGGCACCTTCATCAACCATATCAACCGGCTCCATCGTGCCTGGATGGACAATCGCAGCGTAATCGATGCTATCAACACGCGCTTTGGTCAATTCATCACGCATGGCCGCTTCCAAGCATGCACTCTCGACTTCGTTGGCCGCCAATAGACTCTGAGCCGCGCACAACGCTCGCCAAAGGCCAAGGGCACGTAAACGATCTTCTTCAGAGAGATACCGATTGCGACTGCTCATGGCAAGACCGTCTGGTTCGCGAACCGTTTCACAAGCTTCAATGCGAATTGGAACGTTTAAATCGTCTACCATAGCCCGGACGACCGCTACTTGTTGGTAATCCTTGCGACCAAAGTAAGCTACATGAGCTGGAATCAATTGAAATAATTTCAAGACAATCGTGGCAACCCCTCGGAAGTGGCCTGGCCGCAATTCTCCTTCCCATCGCCTAGCAATCGATGGCGGCTCGAGGAAAGTTGAGTAGTCACTGCTATAGACGCGATCCGAAGGAGGAACAAAAACAAAGTCGCACTCTTGCTCACGGAGCGATACAAGATCCGACTCCAAAGTACGTGGGTATTTGGTTAGATCTTCATTCGGGCCAAACTGCGTCGGGTTAACGAAGATTGTCGCTACGGCAACATCACATTCCTTCTTTGCCCGTTGCACCAATGACAAATGTCCGGAATGCAGGGCACCCATCGTCGGCACTAATCCAACGCGCCTGGCATCCCGTCGGACAAAATCGATTTGTGCATAGATCTCGTTTAGATCGTGAATTACTTTCATTCGTCAGCCAAAGTATGCGACTGCATTTTCAAATACCTTGAGCCCTTCACCATGCTCTGGTTGCGAATCTCGTCGGGTCCATTGTGGATGATTCGTTGCAAACAAATGACGTTCCGGATGCGGCATCAGTCCAAAGATACGCCCCGACGAATCACATATGCCGGCCACGTTTCCTTGTGCGCCATTTGGATTGCTCGGAAAGAAAAGCTCGTCAAGGCCTGTAGTTCCGTCCGTTTCCGAGTATCTAAGAACGATTTGTTGCTGTTCCACCAATTGTGTTTCAGCCTCTTTATCTCGGAACAAAAATCGCCCCTCAGCATGCGCCATCGGCAAATAACATTTGTCGATCCCTCGCAAAAAGACGCAGTTTTCTGTTTCCGGTTTCAAGTGAACCCATCGACTTTCAAATCGCCCCTGTCGGTTCCATGTTAACGTAGCCGGTTGAACATTAGCTGGTGAATCAAAAAAGATTCCTAACCGCATCATTATTTGAAAACCATTGCAAATACCTAACACCAATCGATCGTGCTGACGAAACGATTCAAGCGTGTCAGCAAGAAAAGTCTGGAGCTGTGTGGCCAAAATGCGGCCTGCTGCAATGTCATCACCGTAGCTAAATCCGCCTGGAAAACAAAGGATTTGAAATGAAGTCGCTAGTTCGGGATATTCGATCAACTGATTCACATGAAGCTTAATCGCCTCTGCCCCAGCCATTTCAAAGGCAAACGCGGTCTCCACATCGCAGTTGGTGCCTGGAGCTCGCAGTACGAGCACTCTCGGTTTTGGCATCCTAATATACAATCCTTACTTGCCAGCGAAAAGGGAACACGGGTCTAGGAAATTGCAAGAATAACGACACTTCTCGCTCAACGCCAGTATGCAACTCTTGCGAATGCAATCGTTTCCGTTGGCTTTACGCCAAATGGCAAGCACTTTAAGCCTCATTGCGCTAGCGCGGATTATTCATAGCTAGTCACGGAATTTGGTCTTTTCGGAATTGTGGTGGAATTTTGAGCGAAGCAGCGATTATTCGCTCGTTGAGT
>JAYTVL010000182.1:0-2003 GCA_043744075.1 Pirellula sp.
GCAACGAGTCCCGTATGCGACGCAAATCGCAGGGACTCGTTGCCTCGTCCACTACTATCAAACCCTAAATCTTAGCTGTCACAATGCACTAGGGGTTGGGTGAAGTGGCCGACAAGCGGATTCACGGAACGACCAAGAAAACGCCGCTGGAGTTGCATGCCCCATCTGCTCGCGCCCCTTCACTGCAATTCGACACGGCCCAAGTTGTTTATCGCATCGTAGATACCGATGGAACGATCCAAGTTGCCAGCAACCGTTACTCGGTTCCTTGGCAACATGTGCCCGATCTACTACCGGTTCGGATCCTGGCGGATGAACTGGTGGTCTACAACCAATCGCTGATGGAGATCGCGCGTCACGCACTGTTGGTTGGTCAAACTGGCCAGCGTCGCATTGATCCAAGCCACCTTCCTCCGCGAGCCCATGAAGCTCAAATAGAATCGCTTTGTGAGCTTGCCGCGTTAATCCAGCGCCCGCAATCTCCGCTAGTCGCTCTGATCGGTTAAACATGAATCGCAGTTTGCTACGACAGTTTCTCAATCAGTTCGCAGCGTACGGATTTTGCCAGGAATATGAGATTGTTGAAGTAGCGAGGAGCTAAGCGCACTGGATCCTTGAAGGTTCGATAGAGCCATTCAAGACCAAGTTTTTGGAGGAGCTTGGGAGCTCTTGATGCGTTTCCTGCAACGAAATCGAACGATGCTCCGACTTGAATCGTTAGCGGGACGCCGAGTTCCTCCAGATGGTCCTCAATCCAGTATTCGCCTTTGGGTTGACCGAGGGCAACGAATAGCAAGTCAGGCTTGGTTTGTTTTATGCGGGCTACTTGGCCGCGAATTTCTTCCGAACTGCATGCTCGAAAGGGTGGGCATTGAACTCCTGCAACTTTGAGTTTCGGATAGCGGTTTTTCAACACGGCTGCGGCTTTCTCTGCAACACCTTCCGATGCGCCGTAAAAATACACACGCAAGTTTTTGTTAGCACATCGTTCGGTCAATCGATAAATCAAATCGGAGCCTGCCACTCTTTCTGGGAGCTTGGCTGGATTGAGTTTGCTTCGCCAAAGAATTGGCATTCCATCACATAGCGTCAACGCTGAATTCTGAGTGAACGCGGCTAATCGCGGGTTTTTCTCACACAGCATGGCGTAGTTCAAGTTGGATGTGACTGCAAAGCTCGGACGACGAGCTTCGATAATTTGTTCTAAATAGTCGAGAGCCTGTTCCATCTCGACGGCATGATAGTCAATTCCCCAGACTCGCGTAGATTCGGGTTTTTCCGGTGTTATTTGACTTAGATCGACGAAGTCAGCGGAATCAGCAACGTCGGCATCCGTTTCTTCAATGCCATAAAGGTCGTCTACGGTTGTCGGTTTCAGTAGTGCAACGCTTTGTTCCGACTCCTCCGCGAATTGTGCTCGCATGTCGGCCAATTCGAGACACTTGTTCCAAGCATACTTAGGCTCAGTCTCGTTCAAGACCTTTGATTTTTGTGGCTTCGTCGTCGCTGCGGAGGACTTGGTTGACGTGGTCGGGACGTGTGGAACGTAAACCGATTCAGAAGGGGGCGCGATGATAATTGGGCTTTGGCTGTGGTTCGACATTGCAGTGGATATGTCTAAAATGCGGTCAATGAAAGGTCTGGCTTAACGAGTTCGATGGGAATTCCCGCAAAGGTTAGCTTGCTGTTTCGAGTGAAATTCGATCACTCGGGCAGCGAAGTCCTTCAAATCGTTGAAATCGGAACGATTAAGCGGAATTTACAGGTCGTAATGCTGACGAACAGTCGTTGAAATGGCGTGATGTCACTGTCGCCGTCGTTTTTTTTGTGAAGAGTGTTGACGTGCAATGGTTGCTGAACGAATCTTAGGCATGCGGCAGTCTGAAAACTACAAACACGACGCGCAAGCACCTATGCACAAATAGGGGGGTATAACCTCATGTAGGCGAGCCTCTCCGAGACTCGCAATTTTCAGCGTCTGCGGAGAGACGCTGCTACGTGGT
>JAYTVL010000183.1:0-24742 GCA_043744075.1 Pirellula sp.
AGTTATGATTCGCAGGAATGCCTTTCACGGCGAATGGAACTATGAAATCCATCCAAAATAGAATCGTAATTCGGTAGTTAATTGTTTAGCGACGCCTTAGCCAACCGGGACAGCATCAAGTGATTTTGCTGACGGATGGCCAAGCGAACCGGGGAGTGACGGATTTCAATTCGTTAGTGGCCCTGGTGCAGAGAGCAAAACAGCGTGGTATCGGTCTGACCACTATAGGAGTTGGAACCGACTTTAATGAATTGCTACTAACCCGCATGGCTCAAGCCGGAGGTGGTCATTATGTATATGTCGCCAATCCCGACCAGATACCGACGGCCATCGGACAGGAACTCGGCTCACTATTGGCGGTTTCGGCTCAGAATGTCAAACTGAAAATGACATTGCCGCCCGGAGTCGAGGTGCAGCAAGTCTACGGCCATGAGGAAGCCTTTCAGCCTGGGATTCTCGAGGAATCATTGGGAGATCTTACAAGTGGAGAGGAACGCCGTCTGTTGATCAAATTCCGCGTATTGCAGAATAAGTCTCAGGCGTCCGCTGGCATAGATTCTATCCCGATTGACGCCGAATTGAGCTACGACAACTTGGCCACAGCAAGCCGTCTTGAGTCCCGCAAAGTGATTAACTTCGAGATGACGACATTACAAGCCAGTGCCTCAGCGCAGGACACGATGACACCTGTACTCGCCTATGCCGAACTGGTAGAAGACGTGGATAAAATTGCCATTGCCGTCAAAAGCATGGACCAGAGACTTGCAACCGAAGTTCTTCGAATCCGCGATCAGCAATTTCCTGCACTCAAAAAAATTGCGAGTGCTAGCTTGGATCAGGATTTTGTAAACAAGGCCTACATGTTCGAGCACTACTCTCGCGAGCTCGGCGAATTGATGGAGACTAGAGCATTGCATGATCACAGTGTCGCTCGGGCTCAACTTCAAAAAGAACTGCACTACCGACAATATATGAACGATCACCATCGCAACGATCCCCATAACCACTAGGATGAGACAAACCATGAAAAAAATGATTCAACTTGTTATTGTTTTTCTTTCGATGTTTTTCCTAGGAGGGACGGTCCAGCAAGCATCGGCACATGGTTGGACTTCGAGAAGCCATTACCATTACAGCGGGTGTGCCCGCTACTATCCACAAAGTTATTACTCGAACTACAACTACGGTGGTCGCACACCTTTTTATGCTCCAAGTGCATCCATGGGCTATTGTCAAAGCAGTAGCTATTCCCTCGGAAATACCTACAGTTATTCCTACGGGGCATATCCCACGGTTTCCTATCCCAGCGCCGCTTACTCGAGTGCTGTTCCGCTGGGTACAGGCTTTGCCAACCCGACGATTATGAGCTTGCTTGGAAATAGCAATCCTGGCAATTACTCATCTGGACAAAGCGCCTATCTCAACCTACCCCTCAGTCTAGGATATGGACAGACAGGTTCCCTGCAAATGCCGATGGGTAACGCTAGTGGCAAACCAAGCTATCTACAAATTCCACTGAGCAATGGATTTGGACCGAGCGTCAATATTCAAATTGAACTGGGCCGACCCGGTGATGTAAGTCCCAGTAGTGTACCTCCTAATGCCACATCGAACCCGGCTACCCCAACGCAATTTGGCGCCAACAATCAGCCGATTGACCGGTTTACCTCCATCATCCCAAAATCTTCGAAGGATGAATACCCTACTAGCGTTGCCTCACCTCCGCTCGTCAATGAGCATATCCAATTCGCTTCACAACCCAAGTTGGCAGCCAAAGGTTTTTCTCACTTTGTATCGATACCGTCCCAAACAGATCTATCAATCGAACTCCCAAAGGACACTGGGTTTTCGATCACTTCACCGGATGAATTGGATCCAATTCACCAGCCCGATTACCCAAGCACAGCAAAACAAGATCTCGTCCCGTGGGTTGTTCAATAGCGATCCGACGACTGTCGGTTCGATATAATAGGGTCGGCCCGGGGTAGGATTACGACGGGGAAAAAACCGTTCAAGGCCGAAGGCCGTGAACGGTTACAAGAATTCGAGCAACGGAAATGTAGTAAGAAAAAAATCGCAAATCCAATCTTTTTCTGCTCCCAACGCAAGTTGTTGGGGAAGTTGGGTTAGAGTTTCTTTTCGACGTTGGAAAGAGTGACGAGCGGGCTAGCGAAATACGTGTCAAAACCTGCTCCACCGTCGATCAATAATCGCAGAGATCTAAAGTGAAAGTCTTGGTATCTGGCCATGAGAGCCAAGAGGTCGTTTCCGTCCCCTCCTAGCAACGATGCAGTCAGGCTCCCTTGATCGTCACTATCCAGGGTCAACATCATGCTGACGATATCATTTCCATCGCCGCCACTAAAGACAATGTCGAGCGCGCCACTCGGCTTAATGCATGGGACCACTTGACCAATGATGCGATCGTTGCCTGCATTCCCGTCGAGTCGGATCCTCGATTGACCCAGGACTTCCAAATTCGTATCTGGCACTACACCGTCTCCGGAATTTGCAGCGAGCAGGCTGAGGATATCGTCACCAATGCCGCCGTCAAGAAACAGATCGAACGAACTGGATTGCTCAACCTTGTCGAACAACCCAATTAGCATATCATCGCCTCCGCCACCTTTGAGACTGACGAATACCGGTCCTCCTAAGTTGACATTGCGTATCGTCGTGTTGAGTGTATCGGCTCCTTCGCCACCATCAAAGGCGACGTTGACATATATCGGCATGTCAACGGCTGGCGATTCGTTGTTGAAAAGCCCGATCAGAGCGTTGATCGAATCGGCACCTCCGTCCCCGTAGACAGCCAATTTGCAAGGTCCAGGAGGAAAGCCTGTTCCTCCACCTCCACCTTGCTGGCTATTTACGATATTGGATTGGAATGAATCATCCCCTGCACCCAAGTGCCCGGAAACATTTGCTCCAACTTGCATACCCCAAGAAAAAGCAACGGCGTCGTTACCGTCACCGGCGTCGAAATTGAAGTCGACTTGTCCAGGCATCAAACCGATCAATGCGCCAGGCATCAGGCCGATCAACGTATTTGGCATCAAGCCGATCAACGCACTGATATTGTCGTTTCCTGCACCCCCAGAAACGAACATCCGACAAGGGCCAGGCGGAAATGTTCTATCGGATGAGTCGTTAACCTCGGCTCGGAATGAATCGTCACCGTTCCCCAAATTTGCTCGAAGATTGATCGCATGCTTCATCCCCCACGTAAAGGCAAGCGAGTCGTTGCCACCGCGACCATCGAATAGAATGTTCTCAACGCTACTAAACGGTTGCCAACGCCCGTCCTCAACACGGACTTGAAAGCCCTCGCTAGATTCTTGGATTGCGACATTGTTGTTCCATTCATCGCCTGTGATCATGAGCGTGTGAAGGTCCGCGCTAAGGCTTAAGTCCACATTGAAACAACGGCGATCTTCTAATCGTTCTGGCATTGTGAGACGACGAAGTGTTGATCGAGTTCGAGATTTCATTCCATTATTCCTTGACGAAGAGGTAAAGAGCGACTGATACTGAGGTACTGACCAACCGAGCATGGACTCCCTCAACAATTTTGAAAATTATCCAAAATAGGCAATCCGTTGCATTCGGAAGACTCAGCCTGATTTACAATGCATGATGATGAAAACGGGATCTAACTGTGCGTTTCGAATATGTTTGCAAGGTGCCGAGTTGTGATCACTAAGTCGATCTGAGAAGGGTCTGACGGAAAGCCGGTCAACGATATGTCGCAGCAATCCGTCAGTTTGTGGATAGATCAACTCAAAGCTGGTGATCGCGATGCGACCGAGAAACTGTGGGAGCGGTATTTTCGGAGGCTGATAGGGTTGGCTTGCAAACGATTGGATGGCCGACCGAGGCTAGGTGCCGACGCGGAAGACGTCGCGCTGAGCGCGTTTGATAGTTTCTTTCGCGGTGCGGAGGAAGGGCGGTTTCCCAAGCTGCAGGACCGGGACGATTTGTGGCATCTCCTGGTGAAAATCACCGCTCGCAAAACGCATCGGCTGATTCGCGATCAGTCGCGTCAGAAGCGAGGTGGAGGAGTTGTGCTAGGTGAGTCTGCGTTATTCTCCTCTGACGGATCGCATGACGTGATGACGGGGATCGATGGTGTGCTTTCGCGCGCTCCCAGCCCCGCGTTTGCGGCCCAGGTTACCGAAGAATTTGAGCGATTGTTTGAACAAATGGGTGATGCCGACCTACGAACAATTGCAACTCTCAAGATGGAGGGTTGGACGATCACTGAAATCTCCCAACGCTTGAGTCGCGCCCCTGCGACAATCGAACGTAAACTCAAAGCCATTCGCCTACTCTGGGAAAAAGACTTGAGTTGAGCACATAAGAAAGTCGAATGCGTCTGGCGCAGAGCATTACAACCAGAACGTGTTAAGCACTTACATTTAGGAATTTTATCTTGTCGACTGCAAACGAACCATCGAACCAGAGTTCGCAATCTTCGTTGAAAGCGGAAGCCGCGAAGGCCTGGCTGTCGCTTGACGCAATCTGCGACAATTTCGAGGCAGCATGCTTGCGAGGGGCATCACCTCGAGTCGAAGACTTCATGAAAGACGTCCCCGCTTTGCAACAATTGGAGACAATGCAAGAACTGTTGCGAGTTGACATTCATTACCGCCGGAAGAACAACGAAACTCCGGGCTTAGCTGAGTATCGTTCGAGGTTTCCGCAATTGGAGAGCGGATGGCTGAACCAATTACTTTCCACGACTCCGTCGCCTAGCGAGCTCAATTCTACGTCTCGGACGCATGAGTCTGCCATTGACGAAGAAGTCGGTATGCCGAACCTGCTTGGCTATCAAATGCTGAAGGAAATTGGGCGAGGCGGAATGGGGGTAGTATTTTTAGCGAGGCAGCTCAGTTTGAATCGGCTTGTGGCTTTGAAAATGGTGCTCGCCGGCGAACTGGCAGGGCGCGAATTGTTGGAACGATTCCGCGCCGAGGCTAGAGCCGTCGCGCGGTTGCAGCATCCCAACCTCGTACAGATTTATGAAGTTGGGGAGCATCAAGGACGCCCGTTCTTGTGCTTGGAATTTATCGAAGGGGGCAGTCTAGACCAGCATATACGGGGTACGCCGCAGCCACCGCGTTCCTCCGCAGAATTACTCGAGACGTTGGCCAATGCCGTGCAGTTTGCTCACACACGCGGGATCATTCACCGCGATTTGAAGCCCGCCAATATTCTGCTTGCAAGCGACACGTCGACAGGCACAGCTCGCGATTCGAATTTGCTACGCTCCAATATTGCAAGTCCATTCAGCCGGGTCACAATCACAGAGCAATCCGATGCCGAGAACCTGAGCCGAATAGGTACTGCGACTGAATCTAATGACCGACGAGACAAAGGGCAGCGATCGCGCGACGCATCCAGGCATGCGATAGGAATTTATGGTTCGCCTAAGATTAGTGACTTTGGCTTGGCAAAACAATTGGAAGAGGACGCGGGAGAAACGAAGACTGGTACGATACTTGGTACACCCAACTACATGGCCCCCGAGCAGGCGTCGGGTCGCACCCAGGATGTCGGGCCTGCGACGGATGTGTATGCCTTGGGTTCGATTTTGTACGAGATGCTCACCGGGCGTCCACCGTTTCGCGCTTTGACAATGATGGAGACACTCGACCAAGTTCGTTCGCGTGAACCGTCGGCGTTGCGAAGTATTCTATCGACGGTGCCACGGGACTTAGAAACCATTTGCTTGAAGTGTCTTCAAAAAGATCCGTTACGGAGGTACGAATCAGCGGGCGCATTGGCTGACGACCTCAACCGCTTCTTGCTTGACGAGCCGGTGCTCGCGCGGCCAGTGAGTTCGACAGAGAGAACCTGGCGATGGTGTCGACGGCATCCATTGGCTGCCAGCTTGGCTATGTTGCTGGCACTTTCCACGACTGGTGGGTTCGCTAGCATTGCTTACCAATGGCGACAGGCAGAATCGCTTCGCATGATCGCTGATAACAACGTTATCGCCACAGGGCGTCAACGGGATGAAGCACGTGATCAGCGCAAACTTGCGGAAGCGAATTTTCTTGAGGCTGAGTCAAACCACAGGCAGGCTGAAGCTGCGCGCGAACATGGCGAGCGTGTTCTTTGCCTTCGAAACATAAGCGGTGCCTATTCATCCTATCAGGCTCACAACATACCACTTGCAGTCGAACTTCTTGAGAATTGCCGCCCAGATTTGAGGCACTGGGAATGGCATCACCTGCAACGACTGTTGAAGCAGGGTGTGACAACGTTTAGCGGACACACGATGCCCACAGAGGCGGCTGCATTTAGCCCCGACGGATTGACGTTGGCGACAACTTCGGGTGCATGGGTGTCATCCAAACAGGGTGAGTTGATGCAGTGGGAGGTTGCATCTGGCCGCTTGCTTGAAACACGTCGCCCGCATCCTTTCTCGGTCTTCGATGTCGCGTTTCACCCGCAGCTTCCGATCCTATTCACGGCTGGTATCGATTGGTTTAAACCTGGTGATACCACAAAACTTTGGAACGTTGATAACGGAAAAGAAATTGCATCCATTAACCCTGCTGGTAACACATTCGCACTAGCAATTAGTCCCGACGGAAATTGGCTGGGATTGGCCCGATCCGAAGGTCAAGTGCTACTGTGTGAAGCGTCGTCCGGCAAGCTAGTTCACACGTTGAAGGGGCACAATCAAAATATTTTTGCGATTGACTTCAGCCCCGATAGTCATCGCGTCGCATCCGGTTCGCGTGACGGCTCAGTGCGAATTTGGGATACCGCATCTGGCGAGTTGGTTCGCAAGATTGGAGATCTCGGAGACGTCCGCAGTCTCAGTTTCAGCCCAGATGGTGAGTTGCTGGCTGCCATTAACTTCCAAGGTTTTGTAATGTTGTGGGACGCGGACGGAATATCTGAGTTCGCGACGCATCACGCCCGAGCCTTACCCGGTTCTACCGTCCGCTTCAGTCCGGACGGTGTAAGCCTTGCCGTGGCTGCCGGTGAGAAACTTCAACTTTGGGATGCTATCACGGGCGAAGTAAAGAAAGAATTAGGAGGCCATCGCGGAGTCGCTCGGGTCGGGACGTTCAGCCCAGACGGCCAACTGATGTCATCTACAGGAAATGACTGTTTGGTTCGTGTTTGGGATCTCGCGTCCAAACCGGACGGCTTACCCACGCGGATAGATTTGGCAGCCTTTTCGGACATGGATATCAGTTTCGACGGGCGTCTCTTGTCGGTTGCTGCGACGCGCTACGCGATGCGTCCAGAACAAAACTACAAATTTCTGTTGCTTTGGTCGCTAGAGGAGCACCGCGAAATTCGGAGAATGGAGGGGCATACCGACCAGCTGACGAGTACAGCATTCTCGCCGGATGGATCGCGTGTGGCATCGGGAAGCTATGATCGCACCGTTCGCATTTGGGACGTTTTGACAGGCGAAACAGTCAAAACGTTGGCGGCACATGAGGCGCCGGTGTTGGGGATTGCTTACAGCCCCGATGGTAGCACCATCGCTTCGTCGAGTGCCGACAAGACGATTAAACTATGGGATCTTCAAACAGGCGAAGTAGCAAAAACGTTCACAGGACATTCTAGCCCCGTTACTCGTGTCGTATTCACTGCCGGCGGTGACCAACTAATCTCAGCCGCAGAAGACGGGCAGTTGCGTGTCTGGCCGATTAGTTCCGATGCTGAGCCGATCGTACTAACAGGTCACACGGATGCCGTGCAGGTTCTTGCGATCAGCCAGGATCATCGATGGTTGGCTTCCGCCGGTTTGGATCAGAAAATCCTCGTGTGGGACATGGAGACTGTGCTTAGCGAAGGTGATGCAACGCGACCATCTATCACTATGCATGGTCAACTTGACCGCGTGACTGGGCTAGACTTCAGTCCGGACTGTTGCCGTCTCGTCTCGGCGAGTGTCGATCGAGGAGCAACGATCTGGGATCTGGCAACCGGACAGTCTGCATTTATGTTGCGACCGGATGGGATTGGCCCTCCCCGAGTCCGCTTCACGCCCGACGGACACCGCATCGTGATGGTATCTCGCTTCAACGTGTCCCTTTGGGAAGATAGATTGCCGGTTGAGCCGAATGGCGAGGAGCAAATCCGTCGGGCCAGAGATTGGCACAAGCAAGAGTCCTTAATTAACGAACAGCGAGGAATGCCTTTCGCCGTCTTGTATCATTTGAGACAACTTCCGGAAACCGATTTTGAGAACGACCGTTTGAGACAGCGCCGAGCCAATGCGAATGCTCAGCTGAGGAATTGGTCCACTGCGGCTGACGACTTTGAGCTTATCGCTAAAAAGGACGTGAAGAATCTTGAACAGATGACTTATGCAGCCATGCTTCGTTTTTATTGTAAGGATGAACCGGGCTACCATCAGTTGTGCCGTATCCTTCGAGATCAATTGAATGCATCGACAAGCACGAACAACGTCAACTTGATTGCTTGGACTTTTTGCTCTGGCTCGTATGAGGCAGCCGAATTGGACTCGGTCATCAACCTAGTTGAAACCGTTTTGTCGACCTCGTCAAATTCCACTATTCGTAACGACATGCTTAATACTTTAGGAGCTCTACTGTATCGTGCGGGCCGATTCGAGAACTCGATCGAGAAGCTCGAGGAGTCGATAAAAGCCCGAGGCAATGGTGGTATCATCGAGGACTGGCTACTTCTTTCGATGGCGCACAAGCGTCTGGGCCACGAAGAAGACGCCCGCCGTTGGCTCGACCAATCTCGGTCTGAAATCGGAAAGTCGAAGCAGGTTTCTAAGCCCCGTCAAAGCCGTCGCTACTTCGGTAACTGGGAACGCCTAACAACCCAGGAGTTTCTACTCCTAGAAGCCGAAGGCGTCGTAACGAAAAATTTCTAGGTAGATGCGAATGCTTATTCTGCGTCTTGCTTCTTGCGTTTTTCTTGCAACAGTCCGGTCATGAGCGCCGATCGCGACGGCGTGCAAGCAGTAATTGAAACATAGAACTGGCGCAGCACATTGCCCTCTTTCGCCATACGATCGAGGTTGGGTGTCTTATTCGTTTCGTCGTACGGAAGTCGTCCGTCGAGAACCAGCATGGCGACGCCATTTACGATTGACCAAGCGCGAATGGCGCGGACTTTGCGCTGACGGTCGGTTGAATCGTCCGGCATGATTGCTGACACATTGATTCGCAGTTCTTTCATGGCGGGAGGCAGCACTCATCAAGGCACTTACCACACGGTAGCCACAGCGTGATCCGATCAAAGACCATTCGGCTTGGAACAGAGATTTCACGGCGGCGACGCGCAGCGTCTTCTAAGGACAATCAGGACGACCTCGACGTCCGAGCCATTTTCGCTTAGGCAATCCTGAACGAGAATCCCTGGAAGATGTGGGATCTATCAACGGGTAACCCAGCGACTGGAGCCGGAACGACTGAAGCGACCGAAGTTTTGGAGAGCGCTTTTCGCGTTCATCCGGCATCATGGAAGCATCCTGGTACCCCACACATGCCTCACTTCTTTTTTTTGATTTTGTTGGCATGTCGTCCCGTTCCGTCGCCATCATCGAGGATTCCGCCGCCTGGATTTAACTCCGCAAGTGCTGCGGCAAGTCGTTTGCGCGCCGCAATTGCACTATCATCGCGGGTTGCGGCGACTACGAGCTTCTCTTCAAATGGCGCATTTCTCGTGTCATAGAGCTCTCCCGCTTGATTGAGTTTCCAGCCTGCTTCGCGAACATACCACATGCTGGCAAGTTGATTATAAATCCACTCACGCGACTTGCCCGTCTTTCCCTGCAGTTGGGGAGCCATGCTGTAGCCATCAAAGATCGTTTTTTCAGGCAGTTTAACGCCGGCGAGTTCTGCGAACGTCGGAAGAAAGTCGGTCGAATCGATCAAGTCGTTGCAGACTTTTCCAACCGGTGTCCTGCCGGGCCAATTGGCGATAAGAGGAACGAGCCCGCCGCACTCAAGCATCGAGCCCTTGACACCCGAAAGTTCTCGGCCATTGATGGTGGAGTTCTTCGATTTGCCTTTGGCTGTTCCATTGTCACCCATAAAGATGACAAGGGTGTTGTCTCGCAATTTTAGATGTTCGAGTTCGGCGACCAGTTTGCCCACTAATTTGTCCATGTAAGTGACATTGTCGGCATAGTGATCTTGACTATCTTTCGCACTATCGGGTGTAGGCTGTATTTCACCGTGGACGTGCGACATGCTGTAGTAGATGAAGAACGGGTCCTTTTGGTGTTTCTTCATGAATCCGGTCAGATGTTCATGAAGTAGATCTGGCATATACTCCTTGTTGTCAAGTTTCTTGTCGACGCCACTGACTTGATAGGAAATAGCTTTGGTTGGTTCTGGATTCCAGTAGATGCCGCTGCCGTTGAATCGCAGATAATCGTCAAATCCGTGATCGCCCGGTCCGCCCGGTAGTTGCCCCCATTTGCCAATGCTAGACGAAACATAACCAGCCGACTTAAAAAGCTTCGGAACGACGATTTCCGATGTGTTCAAGCGACCGCAAGCATCTTGATTGCTGGAGCCATTGCGAAAGGCATAGCGTCCCGACATGATCAATGCTCTCGATGGCCCGCACAACGCTGCCGTATAGCCATTGGTAAAGCGAATCCCGGTGCCGGCGAGCTTGTCGATGTTGGGCGTCTTGTAGTTGTCTGCGCCATAACAGCTTACGTTTCCGATGCCGAGATCATCGGCCAGAATGAAGATGATGTTTGGCTTCGCTGCCGTCGCGGCGTGTGACTGGGCGAGCAGCGTTAGCAGCATCACGAAGAAGATCGTAACAAGTGATTTCATGATTGGATTACCAAATTGAAAAGACAAAGGAATAACAAGTCGATCGAACACTTGATCTGTCGCACGACTATTTCCGTAAAATGTTTTCGACCAATGGTTTGAGCTTCTCTGCAAACAAAGAATAGCCAGCAGCCTGAGAAAGATGGATGTTATCAGGCTGGAACATTTCTTTTTTGAGCGTGCCATCGGCATTGGTCATGTCGCTGGTGAGATCGAGCACTTGCACCTTTGGATCATTCGAGAGATTGAGCCCATCGAAGGAAACATTGGTCTTTTTAATGTTCTCGTAAAATGCAATTCCAGGTGCATGGGCCGGAAGTATTTTCACTGCGATGACCCCAGCGTTCGGTAAGCGCTCACGTACATTTGCCACACACATCGAGATGCCTTTCGAGGCCGCATCGACTCCTGTCTCGGACACGAAGAACATATTGTTGTTGCCGATCAATACGATAATGATTTGCGGTTCTAATCCCACAACACCACCGTGGTCGAGTCTCCAAAGCAGGTTCTGCGACTTCTCGCCGCCAATTCCAAGATTGACACTCTTGTATTGGCCGAAGTGTTTTTGCCAAGCGGCATTCATCGGCTTGTGGTCCAGTGCGCTGCCCCACTGTTGTGTGATGCTGTCGCCAACGAGCAGGATGTCGATGGGGCCTTTGTTCTCTTCGACATTCTTAACGAGCTTCGAATGCATATCGAGCCACGAGCGACCGCCAAAATGACCAGCCGATGGGACCAATGGCCACATTGCAGGCAGATGCTGGCGCCGTTCTGAGCCCGGACGGCGTTCATGCTCAGGCTTCAAAACGTAGTCAAGTTCTTCCGCCGTAAGTGGCCATCCGTACTTCTGCGGCTCGGCGGTTTCGTACGGATACTCCAAGGCGTGGGTGATATCAATCAATATTGTTGCAAGTCCAATGAAGACTGAAAAGAAAATCATTTTTCGAATCATAGATGGCTGTAACTAAACTAGGTATCTTGATACAAGTGTTTTGAAGACAGTGAAAGCGTGGATCATGTACGAATGTTCAGCGCCCGATCTTATTTTGGGATGGTATGCTTCCCGCCTTGGGTGACAAACTCCTCGCGTGAAAGAAACCCGTCTTTGTTGACATCCCACTTGTCGAATCTTTCGCCTGCCGCCACAGCGTCGGATTGATGCGTCGTGTAGTATTCTCGCGAGATTTTGCCTTCCTTCTTAGCATCGAGTTTGTCAAACCTTGAGTCGCGTTCATCGGTTGTAGTCGTTTCGGGAAAAGCTTTGGCCGCAGAATTATTGTCTTTCTTGCTGCTTTCAACAGGCGCGAAGGAACCAACTAAAGGCAGGTGTTTGGCCAGAGACTCGATGACGATTCTGTTTTCTGGTTTGTCGTGTACGCTAACCGTTTCCGTTGGATCGTTCAGTTCGTCATAGAGTTCCGTGGCGATGATTTTCGAACCATTGAGTTCTCGCCAAAACGTGCATCGCCAACATTCGTCCCGAATGCTGTAACCCATAACTTGACCAGCACTGCCAGCATTGCGAGGGTACTGGCTAATGGCCACTTTTTGTTTGGGCAAATTCGGGTTTTCAATGAATGGTTTCAAGCTCATTCCATCCAGTCCATTGGGGGCGGGGAGTCCACATACGTCTGCAAGCGTGGGATACACATCTACGAACTCGACCGGCGCATTGCATTTTTGGCCAGCTGTCTTTTGGTGCGGTACGCTGATGAGCAACGGTGCGCGGGTGGCAAGTTCGAAATTCGTGTGTTTATGCCATAGTCCATGATCGCCCAACTGCCAACCGTGGTCGCCCCAAAGCACAATCACTGTGTTGTCAGAGAGTCCTTCCTTGTCTAATGCATCAAGCAAGCGTCCGATCTGTGCGTCTGTGTAACTGATGCATGCGTAGTAACCATGCCGCAATGATTTGGCAAACTCAGCTGGGATCGGTTCCTCTTTTGGTACGCCCGGATAGTTATGTAACTCGCCATTGATATGGCCAGCGAATCCAGGTGCGCCGTCGGGAAGCCGGGTTGTCGATGGGAGCGGAATCTGATTCGGGTCATAGAGGTCCCAATATTTCTTCGGTGCTACAAGCGGCAAGTGCGGCTTCAAAAATCCGACTGCAAGAAAGAATGGCTGTCCTTTGGCTCCCAACTCGCGGATGCGAATTACTGCCTCGGCAGCAGTCGCGCCATCGGGCAGTTGGTCGTCAGCTTTCTCACTCACATCGAAGGCTGGGCTGGTCTTTGCTGGCTTCCCATTTGGACGCACTTTGACGAAGTCATTATCAATTGGCGGAGTCTTGTTCTTTGACTCGTCCACCGTTGTCGCGTGTTTCGTGATGATTTGTTTGGTCCAATCCACCGGGTCGGTGTCGACCGATTTGCCTTGAGGATACCAATGCGGCTCACTCCACGATCGACCATCTTCGAAGCCCTTATGATAAACCTTGCTGAGCGCAGCACAGTGGTAGCCGTTCATCTTGAAGTGCTGAGGCAGCGTAACCGTGTCGGGCAGCGAAACACGAAAGTGTGTCTCCAAATCCCAAACTCTTGTGGCATCCGGTCGACGCCCCGTGAGCAATGAAGATCGCGATGGACTGCATACCGCTTGTTGGCAGTACGCATGCGTAAATACTAAACCACGAGCTGCCAATCGATCGATGTTAGGGGTCTTGACGATCCTGTTTCCGTAACAACCCAGTTCAGGCCGAAGGTCGTCGACTGCAATGAAGAGGACATTGGGCCGTTGGGCCGGCTCATTCGCTATCAGCAATTGATTTGGAACAACGTACAGCAGGAATATCGAGAGCGGAATAGAGTTGGCAAGATGTTTCATAATTACTGCAGAAGCACTGTATCGTTTGTAGGTACTTCTTGTTTGAATGTCAGTCGCAGATTGTCCGCATAGAATCCAGGATATGAGGGTTCGTCAGGCGAATCGACCGCTTGAGCAATATACAAACGGACAACGAGAAACTCAGAGTTGCTCGGCAATCGTAGTTCGGTGCTCAATGTTTGCCAAGACATGGTATCGCGATCCATGTTGGTATTGCGACCGCGTGCCATTGCAATGGAGTCTTGGGTCAATGCAGTGCCAATATTCAAGGAACTCTTTGGAGCCGTCTCCGCATCGATCGCATAAATAGAAACACCACATTTATATTCGTCCTCCGAGGGAAACGAACTTGCATTCACCATCGCGGAAACATCCACGGTGGCACCATCATGCGAGAATAGATGTCTATAAGGACGTATGTCGACCAAAAGATAAGCGTCCGCGATATGCTGGTTCTTGCGTTTTGGCTTTGCAACATAATTCGTGCGAAGGAACCGGAGCATCTTCGATCCGGATGCAGGATACACGCCATTTTCTTCGCCAACTCTCTCTGAAAAAGTTCCTCGCCAGATTCCAAATTCGAGAGTAGCATTGTTATCTTTAGAGACAGTGGATGTTTCAAAACCGTCTTCTAACAACGGAGTCGACTTTCCCGAATGCGGAACAACGTACGCGAATACAATGGATGAGCACAACATTCCTATCAGGATTCCAACCGATGCGGCCAATGCAAGCGGTATCTTTTGAAACCAAGTTCCTGGCCTTGGAGTTAATGGAGTCTTAGAATTCGATATGCTCGCGCTCGTTGCTCTGACCACCGATCCAATTACCGCGCAGTGCAGCAGGCCGTGAAATTGTGCTTCCGCTTGGAAGAGTTTTCTTGCATCTTGAGATTCGCGAAGAAGCTGGTTTAACTCGGTTGCTTGTTCGTCGGTGAGGCAATCGTCGCGCCAAGCATCAAAAAGAGTTTGATAAGGGTGCATAGTTTATATTAACTCATTAATTGTTGTTTGTTGTTTCATGCAGTCGCGGAGGAATTGTCGAGCGCGCGTTAGAGCCACGCGAACGGAGTTCACAGTCCAACCGACTTCGGGCGCGATTTGTTCGGGCATTTCCGATTGGTGATAACGTCGGATAACTAGCTCTCTGGCGCGTGGCGCAAGTTTTTCTAAGCAATTCTGCAAGGCCGCGACACGTTGTTGAAACATTGCAATATCCATTTCATTCTCAATATCGATCAGTTCCAAAACGTCCTGTTCCAACCGAGCGTTGCGTCTGGCACGGGTACGTTGGAAGTGCAGCACTTCATAGCGTGCTACAGTGCAGACCCATGCCAGGAAATCGGTACCGAGCGTCCATGTATCGGCCTTTTTGCTGATTGTCATGAATACTTCCTGAACGATGTCCTGTGCGTCAGCGAAGTTTGGTTCCCTGGACAACACGTAACCTAATACGACCTGCTGGTGCCGAATGAACAGCTGTTGCACCTGGAACGTGTGCGGATCTGGTTGCATATTGGGTTTGATTATTCTTCGGACGTGTTCACTTCGCTGCCAATGATGGAACCGAGCGCGCCCCAAACTCCATATACGCTTGCACCGGAAGTTGGCTGCGTGAGCGACAGATTTCCTGTGTCGATCGCGTTGCTAACAAAGCGAACCGATCCATCGCACATCGAAGCGTTGACACCGCCAGTATGGCCACTCGAGGGCGGAATTACCAAATTATCTTGGCCGGCAAAATTTCCTGATTCAGCGCATCCAGGTCCATTTGGCGGAAAAACTGTATTGAACGCACTGTGGGCTGCATTTCCGTCTGTCCACTCGGTTCCGCGTCTTCCATATACCAATTTACCGGCAAGAAAATACTGACCGTCCGTTACACTCTTGCAATTGGAAGGATTGTTTGCCAAGTTTGCAACGTTGTTCGCGTAGGCCAAGGTATGAAGGATTTGTCGCGCGGTGACCGCAAGACCAGTTTGGCCGCCATTTCCGGTAAGCACCTGACACTTCATTTCACTCATGCCGATGGTGTTACTCGTACCGTCCGTCAATTCGCCGAATTTCCGCCAAACGAAACGCCCGAACATTCCCCGAACTGGTCCATCATTGATTGCCAATACTTGATCGCCAGCGCAAAACGCATAGCTGATGTTTTTTCCGGGCGTAAATACACCCGCGTCCGATGGGCACTTGTATCCTGGTGGCACGGTATTCCAAACAGCCCAGCTCTGATCAGCACGAGGGCCTCCGGGCGCGATACCTGCCGCTGCTTCGCCAGCTTGAATATTGCTGAACATAGTGGACTGCTCGATGAACGGCAGCAATGCGACAAAGCCCGCAAGACGGCCATTATTATGACGCAAGTTAGTGCTGTCAGTCACAGTTGGAATCGTACCAGACCAACCGGTCGTCCCATATTTCCTCGATGGAAACCTGTTGTACGTCGATGCATAATTATGCAAAGCCAACGCTAATTGTTTGGCATTGTTGGAGCATTGCATTCGACGAGCAGCTTCACGAGCTGCCTGCACAGCTGGCAATAATAATCCAACCAAAATTCCAATAATTGCAATCACTACCAGCAATTCTACTAACGTAAAACCAAGTGAATTGATCGTTCTACGGCGCATAGATAACATGCAGCGAGTCCTGTAATGAGTGAAAAGGCTATGCAGAGCGCATTTACATTGGACCGCCGCTACGTAGTCCTAATTAGCAATCCATTTGAAAATCAAATGCTCGAAGACGATCGATTGCTAATCCTTGAGCTCAAATGTAAATGTATTTTGGCCCTTTTTTACTTCTTCCACGAGGCCCGATTTGTCTGGATCTGAGTATTTTTTAGGAATCAGGCTCTTCAGAATGGGAGCAGGCGTTACACCGACAAGATCGGCGTCTTCTGGCCGAACCGGCCTAATATTTGTTTTGTCGATGTCATTCTTAAGGACGGTTACTTTGTTGCTGCCAATGATTGCACCGTCGTTAGTCTTGTACGTGGTCAACGAGCAATTTCCAGACGCATCCGTCGTGCCGACTGCAGGCTGAGGACTCTCGACAGTAATAAATTGCACAATCGCATTCTCTACAGGCTTGCCTTTATAGCTAACCGTAACTTTTACTGGAGCGGTAGGCCTATCGCCATTGTCGCTACTGCAGCCCGCAAGACATATACACACTGTTCCCAATACAAAAAATCGCGTCGCAACCATCGATACACTCCCGAATACAAAAGAACAAAAAAAGAAGGCCACTGTGTCAATCGCCACAGTGGCCTTGATGAAACTTCCTGACAAAATCAGTTGTCGACTTGAGCGACTTCGCCACCATCCAACGAACCAAGCGCTCCCCAAACTCCATAGGGCGAAGCACCACTTGGACGTGTAGTTGCCGTTTGCAGCATTGCTGATGCGTTTCCTGTATCGATCCCATTCGAAATGAAACCTACTGAGCCGTCCACCCTCACTATATTGACACCGCCTGTATGTGCGCTACTAGCGGATAAGACCACTGTTCCAGAATCAGCTGCCTGAATTCCGTCGCCAAAACAGGATGGTTTGTTCGGTCCCAGAACTGTATTAAAACCAGTTCGTTCTGCTTGACCGTCCGTCCATAGAATTCCAAAACGAGCCTTAATCTGCTTACCAGCTTTGATTTGATCCCCATTCGCGACCGCGAGGCAAGCTGCTGGACTAGTTTGAATATTTAGTTCCTGCACTTCATATCGGCCAATACGCTCTGCTCCAGAGGCGGTCTTGAAAGTACCGTCGTTAAAATTGTTTGCGTTGTGAGCAAGTCGCTCACTAAACACAATGGTATTGCTGGTGCCGTCGGTAACGGCTGACAATTTCTTGTAAAATCCAATGCCTCCCAACGGACCACGCATCGCCTCTCCTCCGTTTACGTTGATAATAACGTCTCCCATGTTAATGGCGTACGAATTTGTCCCGTGTTCGCCTGTCGATATCGGAATGATCGTGTCCGAAGGACATTGGTAAGCTGGAATTGATACAGTCCAAGGAAAATACTTTCCTGCCCCTGTAGTGGTTCCATCACCTTTTGGGAACCATGCCGATGGTCCGCCGGCAGCAACCACTCCTAGTGTGGTTGTTTCATTTCCGGCCTGAATTCTCGCGAGCAAAGCGGATTGCTCAACATAGGCCAGCAACGGAACAAAAGGACTTAGTCGATCGTAATTTCCAAGCAGCCGCTCCGCAACATTATTAAACGTTGTCGTTCCACCAGCTTTGTTTGGGAGTTTTTGATACGTACTTTCGTAATTAAGAACAGCCAAACCGATTTGCTTGAGATTATTTGTACATTGCATTCGACGTGCAGCCTCGCGAGCGGCCTGAACAGCAGGAAGCAATAGCCCTACTAAAATCCCAATAATTGCAATCACAACCAGTAACTCAACTAACGTGAATCCCGCACGCTTCAATCTCAATTTCATAAATTCAACTAACGTAAATCTTCTAGAGCGTCGCATAAATCCTCCAAATGTAGATGTAGAAAAAACCCAACTAACGGAGACTGCCCCTGTCCGATTGGAATTAGCAATCAAAGTTAATTTTTTGTCAGCTGGGCCCGAACGAATCGGATACAAGCTACTGGAGGTATCAGGGGCAGCCGAACTATTACCAAACATGATGTCAGGTCGAGATCAGGAGCCTGCATGGCTACCGTTAGGGACGACGAGCCTTTTGACGTGTTCCGAACCCAAAGAATTGCAAGATTTCGCTCCTCGCCATTCGCAGCTTACGATCGGTAACCAACCGAGTTTTTTCAACAAAGCCCTTGAATGAATTTGCCGATTCCGGGACCATAGGCAGCGCTAGGGCGATAGCCGACTCACGCCGCACGAAATCGGCTAGTGCTTTGTCCAGATCAAATAATAGGGTTACGGTGTAGCGGAAGCCGCCATGGCTTTCGGCGATTTCGAATCCAAGCTGCATACCGAAACTCTTGGCGAGTTCCGCTACCCTAAAACTGAATGTTAACGCATCAATAGCGTCTCAGGCTCAGTAAGCTCCACATATGGAAGAACATGTACGAACTAGACAGTGTGTTGTTGAAGCATCGACTTGGGTGGTCAAGGTTGGCTCACGTTCGTTGACAGATGACGACGGGCGACTTGATCGCGTCCAAGTTGCAAATTTGGCAAGGCAGTTGCTTGCACTGGTCGGCATGGGCAAGCGTGTCGTCTTGGTCTCAAGCGGGGCAGTTGCCAGCGGCGTCGGTAAACTTGGACTTCCCGGTCGTCCAACTGATTTGGCTACGCTACAAGCGGTTGCAGCCATTGGCCAAACTCACTTGATTCAGGTCTACGAGCAAACGTTTGCAGAACACAGTCGGCATGCAGCTCAGATCTTGCTGACTGCCTCGGAATTGGATGATCGCGTCGCTTATCTAAATGTTCGAAATACGATTAGTCGACTGTTGGAAATGGGCGCTATCCCGATCATTAATGAAAACGATACTGTTGCCGTTGATGAATTAAAAACAACGTTCGGCGACAACGATCGTCTAGCGGGCATGGTTGCAGGGCTTTTGGAGGGAAGCGTTTTGGTAATTCTAAGCGATGTACGCGGCCTATTCGATCGAGACCCACGCGCTACGGATGCTCAAGTCGTTTCCACCGTTGATCGAATCGACGACCGCATCGAAGAAATGGTCCGTGATCGCAGGACAGGCGTTAGCAAAGGGGGCATGGCTAGCAAACTGACCACTGCCAAGTTTGTAACGTTGAGCGGTCAACCGGTGATCATCGCTTGGGGACGTGAGCCAAATGTTTTGATTCAGTTGGCGCAAGGAGACACGGTAGGAACCCTTTTCATGCCGCAAGCGAAAACGCTAACACCCCGCAAGCGGTGGATCGGATTCTCTGCACAGACCACTGGCAAACTGACCGTCGACGATGGCGCCGCCAAAGCCATGTGCATCGATGGTCGGAGTCTTTTGGCGATCGGCGTTACAGACGTTGGTGGCGACTTCGGAAAGGGAGATGTTGTTTCGGTAGTCAATCAGCAGTCACTCGAAATTGCCCGCGGCCTGATCAATTACAATGCCAATGAAGTCAAACAAATACGTGGCTGCCGTAGCGATCGCATCGAGCAAATCCTTGGTCAATGTCCATACGAAGAAGTCATCCACCGCGACAATCTTGCAATCATGTGACCATTTGCATGGTGATTCAAAACGTTTCAGCCCGCACGCTAGCCTGGATTATCCATTTGCCCAAAATGCATTAGCCCACTGTTGTACACTCCGTCATAACCGGGGGCTAACGCTTTTCGGCACTCACTTTGTAGATTTTGAGCCTCAATGCGCTAGCATGAGGGCCGGATTTGCAATTGATTACTAGCCTTCCAGCCCGCACGCTAGCGCGTTGCGGCTCAAAGTGAATGCCTCTAAACTTAGGCGTTGACAAAAAGTCCGAGTCGTTTAGACTCGCGACTGGACTTGGGTGCTGAGTCAGCGCGTCGCTGGCTCGGAGAATAGGGAAAACGGTGAAAATCCGTTGCGGTCCCGCCGCTGTAACCGGAAACGACGCCTACACATTGCCACTACGGTCACTCGACTGTGGGAAGGAGTAGGCTTAGGCAAATGCCGGAAGTCAGAAGACCTGCCTGATCGTCTGTTTTATTAGTGATAGTGTCCTCGGGAAAAAGGAACTATTGCGCATCGCTTGCACACATCCACGTCAAATCCTGCGCAGCTTTGTTGCTCGGATCCTCGTGTTTTTTGCATACGCATATGCGTTGATAGCCGTCTTTCTCTCGTTGGTGCTCCCGGCGTCGATCATAAGTCGGGCTAAACCGGACGCTAGCGCGTTCCGGCTGATTAGCCGCAGGGCGCTAGCCCACGGTTTGAAGCCCATGTTGTGATCGACGCCGTGCTTCCCTAGGAGCCAATGCTCCGCATCATCATCGAGGAACATGATGAAACTGTATCTAAATCGGAATCGCGCCTTTACTTTGGTTGAGTTGTTAGTCGTTATAGCAATCATCGGCATCCTAGTGGGTCTGCTCCTGCCCGCAGTCCAAGCGGCTCGAGAAGCCGCTCGACGCATGCAGTGTAGCAACAACCTCAAACAGATAGGGCTCGCACTGCATAACTACGAATCCGCTTTCCGAGTATGGCCGTCTCAATCGACGGGGCCAGAACAAGGACGTAATTTCAACGCGCGTCGAGGCAGTTGGTTCACAGCCTCTTTGCCTTATCTTGAACAATCCGGTTTGTTTCAGCAGTTTAACCCCAATTTCCATTGGCATGATGCTGTCAATCTAACTTCGGTCAAGGCACCTGTTTCATCGCTTTCATGTCCGTCGGCTGCTGCACGAGACGGTTTCGAATGGACGGTACTCGTAGATTACGCGAGCGCAACAGCAACGACAGCAACGCTCGGCCCACGAAGTTTTTATCCAGGCGCGACCACCGACTACTCCAACGTCGGTGGAGTCAGTACCCAACTCAATGCCGTTCTGCCACTAACACAACAACTATCGGATCCGCTCAATTGTGGGATACTGAAAGGAACTCCCGTTAAGCTTTCTGAAGTCACTGACGGACTGTCCAATACATTCCTCGTGGTGGAATGTGCCGGTCGTCCCAATCTGTATCAAAATGGTCGGTTAATTCCTGATGGTACGGCACTCAAGACTTGGAGCGGTTCAGCTAGTGTAACTCGCCCGCTGCCGACCGGTGGCGTATGGGCCAGCCACAACAAGGGCTTTCTCATTGACGGTTCACAGCCTGACGGCAACACGCTCATTCGACCTGGCACTTGTGCAATCAACTGCAGCAATGACAACGAGGTCTATTCGTTTCACACTGGTGGAGCCATGATTGTGATGGCAGATGGATCCGTTCGATTTGTATCAAAGTCGATTGCGATCGATCAGCTCGTCGCACTAGCAAGCCGCAACGGTCAAGAAATTATTTCCTTAGAGTAAGTAGGTCCTACCAAGTAGGTCCTGCCTGCCGGGCAGGACATGCGCTGTTTAACAAATGCAATTTCAAAAATTCGTACTTTATTTTTATTCGTTTCTTTTTCCAACCTAAGCCTATGGCGATAGACAAATCGAATAGCCAAGCACAATAATGACTGCCAAAACGTTGATGATTATGGGTACGAGTTCATCCGCTGGCAAAAGCCTTATTGCGGCTGCAATTTGCAGATGCTTCTCGAGACGCAGGGTACGCGTTGTCCCCTTCAAGGCCCAAAACATGTCAAACAACTCGGCCGTCTGCGCCGACGGATCGGAAATCGGACGATCTCAAGCACTTCAAGCCTTTGCTGCTTCGGTCCCTCCTCACTCCGACATGAATCCGATCTTGCTCAAACCCGAGGGCGACAACCATTCACAAATCATCCTCAATGGTCGACCACTGAAGTCGTCAGACGAAAAATCGCACGTTGGGAAATCCATTCAAGCGCATGAGTACTTCAAACGCAAGAGAGAGTTTTGGCCTCATGTCACCAGCGCGCTGGATCGATTGCGAGAGCAGTACGAATTGGTCGTAATAGAAGGTGCAGGAAGCCCTGCCGAATTGAATTTATCTTCCGTTGAAATCGTAAACATGGCGGTCGCCCGCTATGCGCAAACTCCAGTTGTCCTGGTCGGTGATATCGAACGGGGCGGCGTATTCGCTCAATTGCTCGGCACTCTATGGCTTTTGCCGCCAGAAGAGCGTGCGCTTGTGAAGGGACTAATTGTCAACAAGTTTCGTGGCGATTTAAGGCTGTTTGATTCTGGTGTCGAAATTCTCGAGGAGCGAGGAGATGTTCCGGTACTTGGCGTACTACCTTGGATCGATCTCTTGGATTTGCCAGAAGAAGACGCAGTTGCGTTAACGAATGCAAATATAGAGTCGACTCCATTCTTTGAATCGACAAATTCGACAACTCCGTCGCTCGAAATAGCTGTTATCCACTTTCCCCATATTTCAAACTTTGACGACTTCGACCCCATTGCAAGAGAAAATTCGGTTCGGCTTCGCTACGTAAAAACGGCGCAGCAAATCGGACGCCCCGACGTAGTCATTTTGCCAGGAACCAAGAATACACTTGGCGACTTGAATTGGTTGCAAATGACAGGTCTTGCCGATGGCATTTTAGAACTGCATTCGCAAGGAAAAACGATCATTGGAGTTTGTGGCGGCTATCAGATGCTTGGACGAAGTTTGGAAAATCCTCACCGCATTGAAAACGATTTGCAGTCCGCCAATGGACTTGGCCTACTCGACGTCGACACCATTTTTCAAAACGAAAAACAAACTTCCCAAATCGACGCCGAAATTACCGATGACTTCATTGCGCCTGGTATGCGGGGAGAATACATCAGCGGATATGAGATTCATGTCGGTCGCACTCTTTCTTCAACGCCCTGGCTCCGTCTT
This sequence comes from Pirellula sp., assembly GCA_043744075.1. Lineage (GTDB taxonomy): Bacteria > Planctomycetota > Planctomycetia > Pirellulales > Pirellulaceae > JBKCUI01. Next base: position 23,036 of record JAYTVL010000183.1, read on the forward strand.
GCAAACTCTTCCCCGAGTCTAGGCTCATCGAGTCAGGATGGGCCGAGATTCGATGGGGCAAGGTCCAACGATGGCCGAGTATGGGGTTGTTACCTACATGGACTGTTTCACAACGATCGATTTCGCTCCGCTTGGCTCAGTTCTCTCGGCGTTGCAAATCCCGATACGCAATCAACCAACGCTAATGAGTCCATTGCTCGATCACTGGATCGTCTCGCAGATGCCTTTGAATCGCACGTCGACATGAATCAACTTGAAAAAATCATTTGGAACCAGGAACGTGTAGCAACTCATGTCGGATGAAATCAATCAAAAGCACAAAGAGCGAATGGTCCGAATCAATGAGGTCAAGGACCGTCAACTCGCCGAGGCTACCGAAGAGAAGGGCCTCGTTATCGTCCATACAGGAGCGGGCAAAGGCAAATCGACAGCCGCGTTCGGGATGGCGATTCGAGCCCTGGGTCAAGGGATGAAGGTCGCAATTGTCCAATTCATCAAGGGTGCAATCCACACGGGCGAAGCAGCCTTCATTGACAAGATTGCGGGATTCGGGATGCCGATCGAGATGCACACGCTCGGTGAAGGTTTTACATGGAAGACTCAGGATCGAGAACGCGATATTGCAACTGCCGCAAAGGGATGGCAGAAAGCTGTCGAGTTGATGCGAGATCCTTCAGTCGACATGGTAATCTTGGATGAATTGAACATCGCGACCAAGTATGAATACATCCCAATCGCGACGGTGGTCGAGGAACTGTTGCAAAAGCGACCCATGTTGCACGTGGTCATAACGGGCCGCAATGCCAGCCCTGAATTGATCGAGATCGCCGATTTGGTTTCTGAAATGAAAGTTATTAAGCATCCCTATGCGCGAGGGATCAAACCTCAGCCGGGAGTCGAATTCTAAATCCAATGTCTGATTCCAATTTCGTAGGCACGTTGACACTAATCTTGGGCGGAGTGCGAAGTGGAAAGAGCCGCTTTGGACAAGAGCTCGCGCTCGAACTAGGAGGTGAAGATGTTCTGTTCGTTGCAACCGCAGAATCGCGAGATGAGGAAATGGAAAGTCGAATCGACAAGCATCGGCGATCTCGACCGAGCGCTTGGCAAACCTTGGAACGACCACTCAAGACCGGCATCGCGATTGGGGAGTATGACAATCTACCCTCGGTCGTCTTAGTTGACTGCTTGACGCTGTTGGTAACCAATGTGCTTCTCGAAAGCGAAACGGATCTCAATGCGTCTGATGGTACTAGTTCGATCGAAAATCGAATGCTTGCCGAAATTGATGATGTGGTTCGCATAGCAGAAAGCCGTAATACGCACGTGATTGTGGTTTCAGGCGAAGTTGGGATGGGCTTGGTTCCTGAGACTGCGTTAGGTCGTTTGTTTCGCGACATGCTCGGATGGTCGAACCAGCGGATTGCGGCTCGAGCGTCGTCTACGTACTTCATGCTCGCGGGTATGCCGATCAAGGTGTCTGAACTTGCATGCTCAGTACAGCAGGCAGCTCAGGAACTTAATAGCAATCGAGAATGCAGAACGATCAAATGAGGACTGTTAAATACCCTAAATGCGTTGATTCGAGTTTTGTTCCGTTCTGCGTTCTGGCCTTTCAGGTTGGTCGGGGGCTTGTCCCCCACCAACCTTGTTTTGGCGTACTAACGGCTGGCACTTGCGAATCGACACGTTCCCCTCGGCTTTGCC
>JAYTVL010000184.1:0-6407 GCA_043744075.1 Pirellula sp.
AACGTTTAGGCGTTTTGTAGTTCCCAGGGCGGCGCTACGCGACGTTCCGTCGCTGCGCTTTGCCCTGGGCTAATATGTTGCTGCCCCATTCGGGGCGAATGCTGCACGACCTCCTTGTGCCAGTGGTCCCATGACTGGGAGAAGTGACAATTATTCAGTGATTTTCGTAAACAGCTGGAGGCCAAAATGTTGTTTCCCAGAATCACTGTTCAATGCGATGATTCCCCAGATACCAAAGGGAGTTCCAAGCAAACAGCAAGAGGTTAAAAATGGAATGCACATTAATATTGCCCCTAGCTTAGCAATTCCAAGCCCTTTTCCACGGAGCATATTAATACCAGACCAAGCAATCAATGGTTGTAATAGTCCAGACACGCCACCTGCTATCACAAAACCAAAGAAGCCTACGTAAAATCCTGTGCGCTCGGCCGCTTCCGCATTCGGCGGTGGCACAGCTTTTCCGTCGACATACTGAACAACCCCACCAACAACAGTGAGAACGGCTCCACCTAGGCTCACTATTGCAAGAAGAATAAAAATTATCCCTAGAATGATAAACTGCGTCGACGAACCACTGTTGGACGACGGCGTAATGGGTTGGAATTGCGAAGCTGTTTGACGGTATGGATTCGATTCTTCGAACTGCGAATATGACATTTTGAATGCAAAAATTACGATAGTGAATGAGAAATACTAAATCGCGTCAACTGAAAATCGATTCGATTGGCGATCCGCTTGCAATAGGCAATGGTCGTCCTAGTGTATCTCGAATCTCCTTATTTGGTTCGATACCTAACGCCCAAAAAAGTGTTGCGGCTATGTCTTCCGGACCAACAGGAGAGGCCGCTGGATAAGCCCCTCGCTCGTCGCTTTTGCCAAATATAGCGCCCCCATGGATACCGCCGCCGGCCATCATGACGGTATAGCAGTGAGGCCAATGACCTCGTCCTTTGCCGTCACGATCTCCAACCTGAGGACCACGACCAAACTCTCCCATCCACAAGACCAACGTATCTTGCAGCAACCCCCGAGCTTCCAAGTCTTCAATCAATGTAGGGACAGTGCAGTCCGTGACCGGAAGCAGCCTCTCCCGAAGATCTTTGAAATTCTCCTGGTGCGTGTCCCAGCCTTCGCTCCCCTTGCCACCAATGCTGCGAGAAAAGTAAACATTGACGAATCTCGCACCTGCTTCAACGAGTCGCCGTGCTAACAAGCAGGATTGACCATACGTCGTCCGGCCGTAGCGATCACGCAAAGATTCGTCTTCTATTGCCAAATCAAACGCCTTCTTTAAGTTTGGCGACGAAAGAATTGATAGTGACTGCCGTTGGAATTCATCTAGTCCCCTCGCTTCGCTTGAGCGTTCGGCCAAATGCAATTGGTCGTCGATGACTCGCAACAATTCCCTTCGTTGCCCTAGTCGTTCAAGCGAAATGGAATCCGGTAGCTCGAGCTCAGGTAATCCAAAGTCTTTGGAGTTTGGATCCGACTCAAAAAAAAACGGATCGTATCGTTTACCAAGGAAACTTGCATGCTGCCCAGGCGATATTGCGCCATCTCTCAAAACATGCGGATAAGCAATGAACGGAGGAACCCCCACTGGCGACGACAAGAACTTCGCCGCCGAAGAACCGAAGGCAGGGTAAAGCTCCATCGTATCCCGCAGACGAATATCATCGGTCGGTGGCCGTTTCCCGGTCAGTGAATAATAACACGCTGAGTTGTGGTTCTTCATGTCATGATGAACGGATCGAACCTGTGCCCACTTGTGGAGTTGTTGCCCCCATCGCGGCAAATATTCGCAAACTGGCACCCCTGGAATGGATGAACCGATCGGCGTGAACTCACCGCGGATTCCAACGGGCGCTTGCGGTTTCATGTCAAACGTATCGATATGACTTGGACCACCATACTGATGCAGAAAGATGACGTTCTTTGCTCTCGCTCGAAGCGAGCCTGGTTTCGTTTCATTTGCCTGTAAAACTCGGTCCAACGTAAGTCCGCCTAGTCCGACTCCTCCGATACTAAGCATGGCTCGCCGACTGATCGCCCCGTTGTGTTCGTTATTCCAAATTGGTCGCATAGTGTTTTTCCTCATCGGATCATCACAAATTCTTTGCTATTGATTACCGCCCACAAAACATCCTCTAAAACACGTCGAGGACTTTCGCCACCTGTCAGCATTTGTCTAAAGACAGACCACTCTGATTCGTGGGGCGATCTCGCTAAAGCACCCATGAATATCTCCTCAATTGCGGCTTCAGGGTTCAAGTCTTTTGAGAGCATCTGACCGACAATGTTTCGTTCTGCGGTAATCTTGCTTTGCACCTCAGGGCCATTCGCAAGCGAAAGCGACTGTACCAACGAGACTTGGTTCGATCGCTCGCATTCGCAAATCAACAATCGATTTGGCTTTCCGAAAGTCCTTAAAAACCCCGGCCCCCTTGGAATCCCGGGCATAGCCATCGCTTGATGTGCGATGATATCAGGTGAGTTCGCAGACGGGTAATCCGACGGGATATCGGTCACCGAGCTGATCGAATCAATCAAGGTCTCCGCGCTCATGCGTCGGGTGTGATAGTCGGCAAAGAACGGCGTTCCATCAATTGTAGACTCATTGACGTCGATGTCGCTCTGCATTGGCCCTTGCCTAGCAAACGTTTGGCTCATAAGTATCATGCGAGTCAAATGGCGCAGCGAATACCCGCTGCGTCTAAACTCTTTTGCCAAGAAATCCAGAAGCTCCGGATTGCTTGGCGGATTGGATTCACGAAAGTCGTCTGGCGGATCCACGATCCCAATACCAAAGTACTGAAACCAAATCCGATTGGCCATGTTACGATCAAACATTTCGTTGTCGTGCGTCAACCACGTTGCGATTTCGTTTAGCGGGGGCTCCTTCGCCAATTCTGAACGCTCCACAGCATCAGCGTTTGCGTTTTTTCGAAGGGGACTGGAAACGACTTTTTGTGAACGGCCCGGGTGATAAATTTCGGCTTTGCGATCATCAAGCGAGATGATTTCGTCACCTGTAATTTCGTGTGAGTCCAGCTTGTCCTTCGGATTGTTATCGATCTGTTTTCTACTAATAGTTGAAAAGTAAGCGGATAGACCGTAGTAGTCATCTTGTCGCCAAGAATCAAAAGGATGGTTGTGGCATTTCGCACATTGAATTCGGACACCGAGAAAGACCTGACCAATAGATTCCGCAGCAGTCATCGGATCGCGGTGGGTCCGGTGGAACGACGCCGGTGGATTGTCGTAAGTACTACCAATCGAACGGACTAGCTCAGCAGTCCAAACGTTCCAGGGCCGATCGCTTGAAATCTGTTCCGTCAACCACTGATGGAAAACGGCCGTCCCGCGACTGCTCATGACTTTGTCTTCGTTCCGTAACAAGTCGCTCCACCGAAGCGACCAAGCTAAGTCGAAACCATGGTCAGCCAAAAGCTCATCGACCACCATTTCACGCTTGTTGATCCTGGAATCCGTCAAAAACTCACGGGCCTTAGTTGCGGACGGCAGCCGACCAACTGCAACCAAGTAAATGCGTCGTAGAAACGTTGCATCATCAACTCCCGGAGCGGACTTTATTCGCATTTGCTTCAAGCGATCAACTACAATGGCATCTATGGGATTGTTTGAAGCAGGACGCACCTCATCGAACAGTTCGTTTTTTCCAAGAAAAGTAAACCTGCCCGCAGACCGGCCATTTAGATACGATGCTCCAATGGATAAATCGATTGATTTTTCCACGCGAATGGTCCCATCGTCGGATAGTACAGCACCATCCGGAATGCTTGGCTCTAGTCTCGACCATCGAGTGACATCGCGAGTTGTGCCATCCTCGAAATGAGCCACAACCATCAGTCTTGTCGCTCGCTGGGAATGGTCTATCCGAGCGACTTCCGGCAGGACTTGCAGTCGCCTAAGCGGCGATGATTGAGCGAAGGTTGCTCCACTCTCGATCCAACTCTTGATGTGCCGGTGAGATTCCGAGCCCGCTTCAAATCGTCGGCCACCTTTGTGCCCAACTTTTGCCATCGCCTTTAGCAAAACCAGGCTCTCGTCTGGAGCGATTAAGTCTAAACGTCTGCCTCCGTATTCGTGAACGATTCGATCAAAGTCAAAAGCGAGATCGTCACCGCGCAAACTCAATCGCAAGCCTCCCTTGCCGTGCAGACTGCCGTGGCAAGTTCCCAAGTTGCAACCAGACTTACCAATTACGCCCGAAACTTCACGGGAAAAAGTTACAGGATTGTCAGGAATGGCGGTAACCGCAATGGTTTTTCTAGCGTCGCCGAGTGAAACCACGATCGCCGTAGTTCCTTCTTTCCGAAAAACGATCTGCTGATGATCTGCTGAAACCTCGGCAACAGACGGGGCATCGACAGAAACCTCCAGATTCAAGTCCTCGCCAATGTCAACCAACGATCCATCAGGATTGCTCCTCAATACCAACAGACGACTTGGATTGTCCGGAGTAACGTGAATGGATTCCGGAAACACCTTGAGAGCAATCGATTCGCTTTGACGATCGTCAGCAACTAGCGGCCCGAAAAACAAGTCGTTAGCAATCACTCCGAGAATCGAATAGTAGACAACCGCTAAGGCAAACCCAGTTCGAAACATAGAACTCGCTTTATCTAGTGCATTGTTACAGCTTGATTTTGGGGTAGCTGGATTCGCAAGAATTCAGTTGTACCTAACTAAAGATCGAAGTCTTGCGACTCCGGCTACGGAAAAACAACCCTAATTCTTTGCTGTACCAAAGCACTAGTGTTTTGGTACAGCTTGATTTTCGGGTAGCGAAACTCGCGTAAGGCAATGGCAATCAGATTCGACTACTCCTCATACGCATGTTATTATAGTCGTTGACCGTTCGATTTTGAAAGAACAAATCCCTTTGGACGAGATGACTTGCAGAGTACATTAAGACTTTTTTCGTTGGTTATTGCTCTAATCGGAACGCCGATTGCGTTTTGTTTGGCTGACGATTCGGCAGATTCTCAGATTTTTCGTAATCAGATAGTACCGTTGTTAGTGGAAAAGTGCTTGGTTTGCCATGGCGGCGAGTCGACCGAAGGGGGCTATTCGGTCGCAGACACCGCTAAGTTATTTTCGAAAGGGGACTCGGGAGCCTCGCCTATTTTTTTTTTGAATCCCGAGTCAAGCGAGCTTTTGATTCGAATAACGTCTGAGGATGCGACTTTGCGCATGCCACTGGATGCGGAACCATTAGACGCTTCGGAGGTCGCGGACGTGCGTCGCTGGCTCACCACTGGAGCGAAGATCGAAAATAACAATCGACCAGTTTCGTTAGTCGAATTGTATGGGCGGACAAAGACTAGCGCAAGATCTCCTTTGCATTATCCTAAACCGATCCCAATCTCAGCCTTGCTTTTGAGTCATGACGGAAAGCAATTGCTTGTTGGCGGATATTCTGAAATTCTGATTTGGAATGTAGAGCACCAGTCGCTTGATTACCGTTTACCAACCCGCGGCAGAATGGTGTCAGATATGAAATGGGCGCCTGGTGGTAAGTTGGTTGTCGCATCTGGAGCCCCGGGCAGGTTTGGTGTGCTAGAGACGATTCACATGGCTAGTCGCAAATCGATCGCCGCGTTCGGCTTTAGTCGAGAGCTTTGCGCCAGCGTGTCCTCTAGTCCGTTTCGCAATGAGGTTGCGGCAGGGTTTGCAGATGGGAGCGTTACCATTTTTTCACTTGAGACACAAAAACCGAGGGTTACATCTGTGGCACACGCCGCAGGTGTGACGTCTGTGGAATGGTCGAGTAAAAACGATCGAATACTTTCTTCGTCGATCGATCGTACGGCCAAAAGTTATGAATCGACAGATGGTCAAGTGCTTTCGGCATACTCCGATCATGAGCGCGCGGTTGGCAGTGTTGCGAATACTCCGTTTGGACCAGTTACGCTCGATGAGACAGGAACGCTGCGACTGTGGTCTGAGGGCGAAGAGACGCGTTCAGTCGCAAAGCAAGAGGGATTTTCCCAACGCATCCAACGAATTGTCGCGGCAGACGGTGTCATTTTCGTGGCAGACAAAGATCGCATTCGGCGCCTAACCATTTTTCAAGACGAAGTAGATGATGACAAAGCGAAAGACAAGGACAAAGGAGATCAGCAAAAGCCTAAAAAGAAGAAGCGGATGAATTTCAAGGAATTGACTTCTCTGCGGCCTCTGCCGGATAAAAGCATTTTGTCGGTAACGGCGAACAGCAGCGGATTCATCGCCGCCGGACTCGATAGCGGTGAAGTCATTGTATGGAAAATCCAAGCGTTACCTGACCCTTGGAAAACGTGGGTTTCTAGGCCGTGACTGTGCTGTGCGTCAAATAGCAGTTTACGAAAAATGCTTTGATGCGAGTTTTGTTCCGTTCCGCG
>JAYTVL010000185.1:0-6385 GCA_043744075.1 Pirellula sp.
GGACCATTGTCCCGTCCAAACGAACGATCGGGACAAAGGTCCCAATCTACCGCTTGATCATTGTAGTGTTTATTCAAACGCGCTCAAACTCACCAATAAAAAGAAAAAAGCCAGTCTGAAATCAGACTGGCTGAATGGATAATGTTTTCTTTTAGGCGACCTTGAGGCGCGACTTGCTTAACCCACGTAGCGGCGTGCGTATGATTGAGTAGGCGTGAATAACTCGATCAAGCGGCTGCGCCGGTTAAACATTTAGCGGCTTCGCCGGTTAAGCTCGTCAATCTAGTTCCATGGCCCGCGAACCGGGTAGACTCCGAACTGATTACTGTGGCTTGGCCAGTAAGGCGTCGCTTTAAATATTCCCCCGCCGCTACCGGTCGGCGCATTTCCTCCGAATTGGTGATAGACCGGCGTCATGGTGTTTTGAGAAACTCCCCACGAGTGATTTGATTGCATCGTCACAGTAGGTGGCACAATCAATGCTGTAGGTTGACCTGTTTTCAGATAATAGTATTCACCATGCCATGGGGTTTGCATGTCTTGGTTGCGTGCCCAGTAATCTCCTACCGAGGATTGAGACGCCCATCCTAGCCGGTGACCGATGCCATCGGTATTTGGCGAACCGCCTAATGAGCCCCGTGTACCGAAACGGTATTGCGCTTCCGCCATATTACAAAACGTGACAACAACAGCCAGAGCTATTGCTGCCGTAAACGTACTTCGAATCATAAACTTGAGTCCTTAAAACCATTGAGCTTTTAGCCAATGTTGGACGATCCATCCCCCAGCATAGCTCTGTTTTGGTTCGACTGGTCTCCGACTCAGCCTAAGATTGTTTTGACAAGACTATCGAGGAATCTCGAGCATCTTGTACACTCTCTTGCCTGCGGTACGAACCGGTGGTGCGTAGTACTTTGCATGAGTTCGATTCAAACCCTGACCGTCATCATAATAAGAGTGATATCGGTCATGGTGTTGGTAAAGGAATTGATGTGGATAAAGTGGCTGATAAGTGTTGTAGGTGTGACCAACCCAACCTGGAACTCCGATTGGAGAAATGTACAATGCGGCTTCGGCAGAGTTGGCGTTGCCCTGGGTGAAGTAATTGTCGAAAAGTGGTTGGGTTCCTTTACCGAGAGCGTTGGCGAAACTGTCCATTCCGCCAGACCCCATTCCGGCGCGAGTATAGGAACCCGCCATGGGTGCTCCGCCACCGCAATTGGAGCACTGAGCCAAGAGCGAATTGCTGCTCACAGCGGCAATGCCCATTCCCAAAGTCATCATGAACGCTGATTTGTAATTCCGTAGTTGTCGCATTTTGCACTCCTTAGCGAATTTTCCTATCCTGATTCATTCGCGATCAACCGCGGATGACGATTCGATCGGAAGTTGTTCGGACACCGTGGGCAGCGCGTACGAGCACGCGAAGCAATATGGTTAGGAACTTCTCCCACCGGTTTTCAGTCGGCAGCTCGCGGGGAATAAAATCAGGCAAAGGTGGCTGCAAGGCAGGCGATTCACTTTCTGCAGTCCAATAGAAACGAGGGGAACAAACGTAACGAAAGTTCTTGCCTTGCCGTGCAGTCAGGGGAAAGTGCCGTGGTCTTGTCAATCCAGCCGACCTTGTCCTCGCTTAGGATTTCCGCTGTTATGCTTCAAAATACGCGTAGACCTGATAGCCGATATAGTTTAACTTTTCTGTACATCTAGCTTTTTACGCCAAGAATCAGGGAGGAACCGCAAGGATGACCAAGCGCCGTACACCGGACAGCAACGAAGACGCAGCGGACGATTTGCCGGATAGCGAAAAGCCTAAACGCAAACGGCCCACGCAGCAGGAGTTATCCTTCGAAGATGATAGCAATGGAATAACAGGGGTCTCGCTTCGCGACGCGGCTCAGGTCCGATACCTCAATTATTCACTGTCGGTAATCACCAGTCGAGCCTTGCCGGACGTGCGAGACGGACTGAAACCCGTTCAGCGCCGAATCATGTACACGATGGACCAGCAGGGGCTGGACTTCACCGCCAAACATCGTAAATGCGCCAAAGTCGTCGGCGACGTGATGGGTAATTACCACCCGCACGGTGACTCGTCGATCTACGACGCGCTCGTTCGAATGGCCCAATCGTTTTCGTTGCGAATGCCGCTCGTCGATGGAAGCGGAAATTTCGGCTCGATTGACGGCGATAATGCTGCCGCGATGCGGTACACCGAATGCCGATTGTCTGCAGTCGCTACCGAAGTGCTAACCGACCTAAGCAGCGGCACGGTTCACTTCAAGGCAAACTACGACGGGACTCGCCAAGAACCCGTCGTCCTTCCAAGTCGCGTTCCAAATCTTTTGGTCAACGGCGCAACCGGCATTGCAGTCGGAATGGCAACAAACATACCACCCCACAACTTGGGCGAAGTATGCCGTGCGCTTCTAAAGCTGTTGGCTGACCCCGAAATCAAAGACTACCAATTGGTCGCCAACGATGCCGTTATGGGCCCCGACTTTCCAACCGGTGGCCAGTTGATCAACTCCAAAGAAGAACTTCGAGAGATCTATCGCACCGGTCAAGGCTCGCTCAAAATTCGCGGAACAACTGTCGCTGGTGGTGAAACCAAGACGGGTAAGTTATTGCACATCACATCCATACCATACGGCGTAAACAAATCGGTACTCGTTGAACGTATCGCAGACATTGTCATCGGCGGCAAGATGCCTTTGCTGGAAGATGTTCGCGATCTCTCGACCGAAGACATTCGAATCGATCTTCAACTTAGAAAAGATGCCGACGAAGCCAAAGTGCTTGCCTATCTGTACAAGCACACGCCATTGCAAACCAACTTTGCCGTCAACATGACTTGCTTAATACCGACCGAAAACCCTGAGGTCGGTGCACCGTGTCGCCTAGGCTTAAAAGAGATCCTTTGGTTCTTTCTCAAATTTCGATTGGAGATCGTAACCAAGCGGCTTGAGCACGAACTCGCGGCCTTGCTGCGCCGTATCCATCTTCTTGAAGGCTTCGTATTGATATACGATGCGCTCGATGAAATCATTCGTATCATTCGAAAATCCGATGGCAAGTCGGACGCAGCGGAAAAGATTATGCTTCGGTTTCCGGCCAACAAGGGTGGCTTGGACGCAGAACAAACCGACGCAATTCTCGAATTGAAACTGTATCGACTCGCTCGCTTGGAAATCAACTTGATCCAAGACGAACTCAAAGCCAAACAAAAGCGAGCTCGCGAAATTCAGAAACTGCTAAAGGAGAGTACGGACGACACCAATAATTCAGGCCGTTGGCGAATCGTGCGAGAAGAAATAGAAGCCATCATCGGCAAGTACGCGAAGACGAAAGAGGGTGTTCGTCGAACAGAGATCATTACAGTTGAAGAAGAACCTGAGTTTGACGAAAAAGACTTCATCATCGACGAGGACTGCCACGTCATGGTTACAACAGAGGGATGGGTCAAGCGTCAAAAACAAATTGCTGATCCCGGCAAGAGCCGTTTGCGTGAGGGAGATGCTGTATTGGCTGTCGTAGCGGGTTCTACCCGGGCGACAATTGCTTTCTTCTCGTCGTTCGGTGTTTGCTATACTTCTCGAATGGTCGACGTCCCTGCCTCAACCGGGTATGGTGAACCGGTACAGAAGCTATTCAAGATGAAAGACGGGGAGCGAATCGTTTCGGTAACGTCGCTCGATCCGCGAGTCATCGGAAACATAAAGGAAAACCCAAAAAGGCCAAACGATAGCCCTGAGGTTCATGGCTTTGCAGCCACGAGCAATGGATTCGCAATGCGATTTGGTCTTGATCAATTTGTCGAGCCCTCGACTCGCAGTGGTCGAAGATTTGCTCGTGTTGCACCTGAGCACGAGGTAATCGGAGTTGAATCCGTCCACGGCACTGAGACTATTCTAGCGATTACGGCCGATTGCAGAGCGATGGTTTGTCCTGCCGTCGAAATCAACTACTTGTCTGGAGCTGGCAAAGGAGTAACGCTGATTAAGATTGCCAAAACAGATAGAGTTCTCGGTTTCAAGGCCTCGGCTGCAGATCGCGATTTGCTCGTCGTAGAAACCAATCGTGGCGCTCAGAAAACCATTTCGACCGCCAAATACCGAGTCACTTCCCGGGGTGGTCGTGGCATTGAAATTCAAAAGAATGGAAAGATTTCATCGATCATTAGCGAACCAATCAAGACCCCAGATCCGCTCGAACCAGCGTAGGCCTCAAGTAGGTGCCGCCTGCCGGGCGGCATTTCAAACCATCCAAAACCAAAGCGAACAATGAGCACTGCATCCACATCGTATACCGCTTCCGACATTGTATCTCTTGAAGGACTTGAGCCTGTTCGCAAGAGACCTGGTATGTACATCGGTAGCGTAAGTTCCGCGGGCCTCCATCACCTAGTTTGGGAGATTCTTGACAACTCAGTTGACGAAGCTATGAATGGTTACGCCAGCGAGATCGTCGTGACCCTCCATAAGAATGGACACACCGTGACCGTTTCTGACAACGGACGGGGAATTCCTGTGGATAAGCATGCCAAAACAGGCAAAAGCGCTCTCGAAGTCGTTTTGACAATCCTTCACGCAGGTGGGAAATTCGAAGGCAAGAATTATAAAACGTCAGGCGGGCTCCACGGTGTCGGTGCATCCGTCGTAAATGCCTTGTCCAAAGAGTTGATCGCGGTTGTTCGCCGCGATGGCGTCCAGTACAAGATGGAGTTCTCGCAAGGCAAACCGACAACCAAACTGCAAAAAGGAACGGTTGCTGTCCGCGGAACTGGCACGACGATTACGTTCACTCCAGACCCAACGATTTTTCCGAAGACGGACTTCGACGCTGAGACGATTCGCCAGCGACTTGAGATCACTAGTTTCTTGCATCGAGGTGTTCGCATTCAGTTTGCCGACGATACAACAGGCAAAAAAGATAACTACTTTCACGAACAAGGCATCGTCGACTACCTGGCAAAAGTACTTGTGCAACGCAATGCTCGCTCCATCCATGACACTCCCTTTACGGTTCGCAAGGAAGGAGATGAACGGATCGAAATTGCCCTCCAATGGACAGAGTCTACTGACGAACATGTGCGTTCGTATTGCAATGGAATTCCAACTGCAAATGGTGGCACGCATGAGAACGGTTTTCGAGCTGGACTAGGAAAGGCAGTCCGCAATTTCTTTGAGACCCATAATTTAATTCCGCGAGGCGTCAAAGTTGGACATGAAGACATCCGAGAAGGGTTGGTCGCGATACTCTCGGTCTTTATTTCAGATCCCCAGTTTCAAGGCCAGACCAAAGAACGACTCAACAACCCTGAGTTGCAGTCCTCGGTCGATGGTGTCATTCGAGCGGCCCTAGAACAATGGCTGAACAGCAATCGGACCGTTGCCGAATCGGTAGTCGCACGCATCATTGCATCTTCCAGGGCCAGGGCCGCATCTAGAGCAGCATCGGAGTCGGTTTCTCGCAAGACCAGTACATCCCGCGCAATGTTGCCCGGCAAACTCAGCGATTGCCTTTCCTCTGGGAGAGGGAAATCGGAGCTCTTTATCGTTGAAGGTGACTCAGCAGGCGGGACAGCAAAGCAAGGTCGGGATCGAAATTTTCAAGCCGTGTTACCGTTGCGAGGAAAGGTCCTCAACACGGAATCCTTAGCGTTATCGAAAGTCCTAGAAAACAAAGAAATTCAAGATCTTGTCACTGCTCTTGGGTGCGGCATTGGCAAGGATATCGATGTCGGAAGAATTCGGTATGAACGAATCATTCTCCTCGCAGACGCAGATTCCGATGGCCACCACATTACAACCCTTCTATTAACCTTCTTCTATAGACATATGTTGCCGTTGATTAGCGATGGGCGAGTTTACATCTCGGTTCCGCCTCTGTTTCGGATCGACATTGGCAAAGAACGCTACTGGGCAGCCGACGAGAAAGATCGCGAACGGATTTTGGCGACGCACGGCAAACGAGGTAAGCCTGAAATAACGCGATTCAAAGGACTTGGCGAGATGATGCAAAAGGACTTGTGGGATACCACCCTGAATCCAGCCACGCGTCGTGTCTTACGTGTTGAAATCGATGATCAATTAGAAACGGACCGAATCATGAACGATCTCATGGGCCGTGACGCATCAGCGCGTTTCCGTTTTATCATGGACAGAGCCGAAGAGGCACAAGAAATCGACGTGTGATGCGTTGATTCGAAAAGGAACCCAACTATCCACTTGGGCACATGTCTTTGAGGCGAGCGGTAGACTGGAATATGCCAGGGGACCGGGTGGCACGCTCAGAGGCTGTGATTTTATAGTACCCGTCACACTCCGTGTGACGTCCGCAGTTCAAAAACCTTTGTTTTTTGAGGCAACGTCACACGGAGTGT
>JAYTVL010000186.1:0-6376 GCA_043744075.1 Pirellula sp.
GCGGACTGGTTAAGTCGCCACTCACAAGTTCATCAACGCGTTCCATGACTGAATTCCAGTTCTGGGGGAAGGGGGAGTTCTGGACTCAACGAGCGAATATCGCTGCTTCGCTCAAAATTCCACCACAATTCCGAAAAGACCAAATTCCGTGACTAGCTATGAATAATCCGCGCTAGCATCATCCAATCCATTAATGTGATTAAACTGAGTGCGGGCGTAGGTTGGGACCGTTGTCCCGACCGATCGCGGTGATCGGGACAATGGTCCCAATCTACTATCTGCGGATTCTTGGAAACTTCAAGTGGAATCGAAATCGCTAAAAAAAGGAACGATTTGAGTGCGCCAGAACGATTCAGGTTACGAAACATTGATGCGCGAGCTTCAATCGCTCGAGCAAATGCTAGCTGACACGACTCAAAATGCATTTGCATTTTCCGTGCATCCGGTAAAGGCATCCCTCTCCCTTTTCGACATTGCCGCACTCCTACCTAATCGCCTGGGAAGCGAGAACCAAGACATCGAACCAGCTTGGCAAATCACCGTGGTCCCACCTGAGACGCACCCGCTGAACTTGGAATCCGAAATCCAAAAACTACTAAAGCAAGCATTGCGTTGTTGCCAAGCGCCGGCGGCCCCCATTGTCGCAGTCCTTGGCTTATTGAATGCCGGTAAGTCGTCGCTCGTCTCAACCTACCTTTCGGATGAAAACAGACGTCGCATTCTGATCGGGTCGTCCAATGCCCAAGGGACTCATCGATTTGTGCTTTGGTTGCCCGAAACGTGGCGAAACGACCAGATAATGTGGCAGTTTGTTCAAGAGCGACTGCTCGCCGTTTTCGGATGCGAAAGCGAACTCCTGTCTTCCGACCCCGAACAAGCGATGGAGCAGTACAACGACACAACTCCCAGAGCTTATCTGGACACGACCGGAATCGAACGGTTTCGCGAAACAATCGAGATCCCATTAGTCGCCACCGATCCGCAACTTGACCGATGGGGATTAGCTCTCATGGACTGCCCCGATGTGCAAACGGGCTTCCTTCCGAATCGATCCGCGATTGGGCCCGATCCCAATAAAGCCTCAAGCAATCTGTCAGCTAGCGACACACTCTTTCATGAGCGGTCGCAATCCATTGCAGATGCGAGGCTGAATGTTTTGGCGAGTGCCGCACCGCTTTGTTCTGCTTTTATAGTTGTCCTACCAGCTAATGCCATGCACGACCAAACTGTCAGTCGACTCCTGAGAGTGTTATGCGACCGAATGCCAAGTGTTCAACAAATTTTGGCCGTTAATCGTGTCCCTCGTCGATACGAAACGACCGAAATCCACGCAGAGCTTCAGACACTCTACGGCCTCCATTCCATTAGTCGACAATACATGGCGTATGGTTTCGACGGTCCACAACAGCGAGATAGGCTGCCATCGCCGCCCGCAGAACTAGTAGGTCCTGCCTGCCGGGCAGGACTAGCAGACACAGCAGCTCCTGCCTGCCGAGCAGGACTAATCGACAAGGACGACGTTGCATTACCTCTGTTTTTTCGAATTGATAAGGAACCGATCCTGCAGCCCCCTGATCCGATTCCAACCGAAGAATGGCTCCTTAGTATCGGTTCGCAATTAGACAAACGAAGCCTTTTTGAGGATCTATTGGCATCGACCCTATCGAAAATGCAGATGCATATCCGGGAGGCCATCGTTCGATCGAAGGCGTTCGTGGATAATTCGTTGGCCATGACAGACGCCCTTCAACGCACAATCGCAAACGCATGCCTGGATTTTTCAACGGATGGAGCAGCTACAGGCACGACCAAGATTCGACTCCAGGTTTCGCGGCAAATAATCCAGCAGGTCTCGCAGTCTCTGGAACGAACCGCCCCATGGTGGGCCATGCCTGGCCGATGGACGGCTCGAATTGCAGAATCAAGCAAAGCCGGAATCGCGTCAGCAACGACTTGGCTTCAGATTCCAAAGTGGTTTACGGGCAAGACAGAATCGATTGGTCGCTGGATTCGAACTCGATGGACATCCGGTCAGTCCGGCAAAATCGTAACGGCAGATGTCCTCATGAACCATCTACAGGAACGTGACCGCAAGGGACTACTGCGTTTGGATGACGAAACAGAGGATGGCAAGAACCAACGGCAGCGTGTTCTCGAGGCTTGCCAACGGGCAATCGACCGATTCCAAACTGAGAGCCTTATCCAACTCGACGACCAACAACTGGATCAGTTCACCGCCAAAATGTGGTCTGAAATGCCGATGGGCAAGCGACTACTGACAGGCTTTGCGCCTGCTGGGATCTTGTTTGCGCCACTGCTTGCAGTCGTCATGGTGCCGTTGGACTTTGGCGGATCGGCCGTACTTATCTTCGCTTCGATGAAGGAATTGCTTCTCGCGGGTGCGGCCGGAGTTGGACTTATGATGGCGAGCGCGGATTCAATGCCACAAATAGCCGAATCGGAGGCCGCCTGGCAGCAATTGGGTGACCTTTACGCTGTCTTGTGCGACGAATTGGGGCTAAGAAGACCGCAAGAAAGCCAAATGCCCTTGGTCGATTTTGCCGTTCAACCTCGACGCATGCCAGCAAGTCGAATTCCACAACGGAAAGCAGAGTGGGACGGGAAAACGATTTTGCCGAATACTGAGAGTTGCGTTCCTGTTGTTTACACATTAAACAATCGAGCAGTAACCGCCATCGAACAAAGCCTCTCGACACAGATGCTCACTGCATCTGCCTCGAAACGACAGTAATGCGACGCGAAAAAATGCCTCCGAGTTTTACTCGGGGGAATAACACCTACTGGCACTCACTTTGAGCCGCAACGCGCTAGCATGCATGCGGGCTAGCACTCACTTTGAGCCGCTACGCGCTAGCGTGCGGGCTGGAGTGACAAGCCATTTATGCGCGATGAAACAGCACAATGTTGCGGTGCTAGCCAGCCGCCTGTTCACCTATTTTCGATTTTTTTGGCGTAAGTGCCTTGTTTTCTTGATTGCAATTCGCTTTTATTAGTAGGTTGGGTCGCGTTTCGTATGCGATGCGATTTTCAGCGTTTGGTTTTCTATTCATCTTTTCTGAAGGAGGTTTATTTCCAAATGGCAACGATTCCGATGTGCGCTCAATCCTCTTTGGATTGCTTGCCAACGGTACGTGAGGCCAGCAAATTGTGCGATTTACGACCGTTGCACCGTATTGCCGAGGTTCGAGTTCAGCAAGACTTGTCCTTGCGGGCAATATCTAGCCGGACAGGAGTCGAAGTTCAAGAATTGAAGCAACAGGAGTTGTCAGATTCGAATTTGACTCTAACCGAATTGACTCGTTGGGCAAAGGCCCTGGAGGTTCCAATCGAAAATCTTATCGTGGATCGAGACTGTGAACTTTCAGATCCTGTTCAATCGAGGGCGGCAATGGTGAAAGTGATGAAAACAGTCGTCGCACTGACCGAGGTTGCGGCCTCACCGAGAGTGGCACGTTTGACGACGATGCTGCGTGAGCAACTGATCGAGCTGATGCCTGAGCTAGCCGAAATTGGCGGTTGGCCCAACTATGGCACACGTCGCCCACCCGACCAACAAGGTCGGATTGGCGAAAACCCAATTGATGTACGAGATCTTCGACTTGATTAACCAAGTTGACTTCATCTGTACTAAAGTATTTATGACATGTTTTGAACAGCCATTCTAAGATTTTTTAGTTAGACACACGAAAAAACGAAACTGTCAGAGAAGCGGCCAGCAAAAAGCTGGTCGCTTTTTTTGTTGCGATTCATGTTTAACCGATCGAGGCCCTCAAGCCTCTATCGCGGGCACGGCGGACAAGGTCGGTAAAGTCATGTGTCGTAGAATATCTGTGTCGTAGAATAGTAGAATATTTAAAGCCTTTTCTGGCCCGACCCGGCGCTGCGCGGGTTAAACTGGGTTAAACTAATCGCAATTAATCAATCCAGCGTTTCGTTAAATCGCCATAGGCATCGATTCGCCGGTCTCTTAAGAATGGCCAGTACGTTCGTTGCACATCGATTTGACCGAGATTGCATTCGACGACGACAATTTCTTCTTCCGAATGGCCGGCTCGGTGGAGCAGATTGCCGGCTGGATCGAAAACGAAAGATGCACCCCAAAACTCGATGGAGCTCTCGACCCCGACACGGTTGGCAGCTCCGACGAACACTCCGTTGGCGATCGCATGCGACCGCATCATGGTCTCCCAGGCTTCGTGTTGGCTGCGTCCATTGAGTGGCTTGTCAGCAACACTCCAACCGATGGCGGTGGGGTAAAGAAGGATCTCTGCACCGCGCAATGCGAATAGCCGAGCCGCTTCTGGATACCATTGGTCCCAACAGACTCCGACACCAAGGACACCGACGCTGGTCTTGGCTACGGTGAATCCGGTGTCACCGGGCGTGAAGTAAAATTTCTCGTAATAGAGAGGGTCATCGGGAATATGCATTTTGCGGTAGAAGCCGACTTGGGATCCGTCGCGGTCGAATACGAGAGCGGTATTGTGGTAGAGTCCATGAGCACGTCTTTCGAAAATGGATGCAGTAACAACGACCGAACACTCATTGGCGATCGCGCTTAGCGCTTGGCTGGTCGGCCCAGGAATTGCCTCCGCCCACTGGAATCGGTCATGATCCTCACTTTGGCAGGGATAAGGAGCATTAAACAATTCCTGAAGACAGACGATGTTTGCGCCCAGCGCGGCAGCTTGCCGAACTCGTGAAAGGGCCTTCGTAACATTTTGCTCTTGGCTTTCGCCACAAGTCATTTGCACGGTCGCCAGCCGAACAATGCGGTCTTTAGGAACAGCCATTCACCTTTGCCTCGAAGCTAGCTATGGATTCGGTTGAGACGGATCATCGTTGCTAGTGGTCGATTTTCCTGGAGGCTCAGTGCTTCCACCACCGAGCGTGATGTTATCCGGTTTAATGCCAAATTTTTTGATGACAATCACTCCCTTCGCTTTCATGCGTTCTTGCTGGAGCATGACTAGGGTCATGACGTATGGTCCAAAGAAAAAACCAAGCCCTAGTATTGTGAGGGATATGATTGCGAACAAAATTGAAACAGGTTTTTTGCGCGGACTATCCATCATCACACCCGAAAAGTAGAAAGCGAGCCCGTGTTACGAGCTCGCTCGATAAAATCAACGAAACTACTAACTCTGGGGTTTCACGCTATTGTCAGTCCCCGAACCACCGCCCGTGCCTTTTCCCTTGTTAGAAGCGTCCGCTGGAACTGTCTTTCGGAAATCGGGCTTCGCTCCCATTTGAGATGGAGCAGATGGCTCGCTTGAGCCACCACAACCCGGGAGACAAAACAACAGAGCCAACGAACAAAAAGTAAGGATTTTCATGGTTAATCGTTTCCTGAAACAACGAAGCCGTCAGCCATTGCCCCTTGACGCATTAGCAAAATGCGGTCAGTTGACGTGCTGACGAACGTCAATGAACCGTCAGCGCGAACCATGTTGTAACCGCCAGAATGGTAACTGTTGTAGCCAATAAACGCGGAAGCTCCGGTGGGCGTGTTTACAAGAGGGTCATGATTGTTACCAATTGGAACACGATCATGCATTATCCAAGCCCAGTTCATCGTAGTTCCTGCGGTGGTTTCGCCCATCATAAAGGTATTGGATGTACCGTCAGTAACGTTAGAAATCTTGGTCGGCGTTCTTGCGGAACCGAAAATACCTCGATAGTCATAATAGGAGCCATCCATAACGCCATCCCCGTTCATATCACTCTTTGGATTGGTCAGGATGCCGCAAAGAGTCGTACCATTTGCGTCAAATCTTGCCGACTTCCAAACGCCTTCCATTCCGACGTAGTTGGTGGAACCATGCTCCACGGTGTCCGAAACAACCTGTCCGAACCAAACCGTTCCACCGACGGATGCGCAGGTAGTTTGGACTTGTCCAAAACGCATACCGCTCGTCTTTAGTTGAGGATCGGAGGGACACAAGAAACCAGGAATCTTGTACTGAGCGAATTCCCAATCTCCAATGTCGCGGGGATCGGTCCACCATGGCTTTCCATCCTCGGTTTTGAACGATCCCAATCCAGTAGCAGCAGAGGCAGTACTGGAGTGATCCTTGAACCCTCTGGAGCGAGCCCATTGCTGATCCATTGTTTTCAGCTCCATGAATGGCATTAGGAATACCAGAACGCTGAAAGATGGTGCTTGCCCTTGGCCAATTCCAGAATTCCCGCCCGAGAACTGTGCATTGACAGCATCGTTCCATTGTCCATTTGCAGCCAACGGAAAATAGCCGAATGCAGACTCATGATTGTGATTCGCGAGCCCTAGCTGTTTCAAATTGTTCTGGCACTGCATTCGACGAGCGGCTTCACGTGCCGCTTGAACGGCTGGCAA
>JAYTVL010000187.1:0-6353 GCA_043744075.1 Pirellula sp.
GTACCCGTGCGCACTTAGGGCAACGAAAATCAAAAAAACATGTACATTTCGCGTCAAGAAAAGGCCGCTGGGGTCTCTCACGGAACATAAATTGCGCAATCAAGGAATGCTACAATAGCAGTTTTTTAACAGCCCAGCGTTAGCCCCGGTTTTCGGACAGACAACCGCCGCTAACGCGGTACGGCTAATTAAGTCAACAGTCTCTTAGCTTAGGGGAGAGGGGCTGGAGGTGAGGGTAATGTGGGTAAAGATGAGGACGAAATCCGACGGAAGGCAGATTTGGGCGTTGAGCGAGAATTGTCAAAAATATTTCGAAAAATGCTTGACAGCCCGAATTACATGGTATTAAATTACCACTGGTAAAAATATACCAATAAAGTCGATCGAGTTTGTTGCAAAGGAAAACGGCGCGATGGCGAAGAAAAAGGCGAGTGCTTCCGATCTTGGACGCCGCGAGCGGCAGATTCTAGAAGTCATTTTCAAGTTGGGCGAAGCGTCGGTCGGAGACGTGCTTGAACAATTGCCGGACCCACCGGCCTATGATTCGGTTCGGACCATCATCCGAATTCTCGAAGGAAAAGGGCTCCTGCGCCATCGTCGCGAAGGAACGAAGTACGTCTATCGTCCGACTCAGTCGCATGAAACAGCCAGTCGTTCGGCCCTTTCGCATTTGATGAAAACCTTCTTCAAAGGCTCCGCCTCGGACACGGTCGCTGCCGTCTTTGATCTGTCTTCAGATAACCTGAGCGATGATGAACTTGATCAGCTTGAAAAACTGATCGAACAAGCTCGAAAGGAAGGGCGATGATGTTGCACAATCTCTCAACATTCTTTTCGGAACATAGTTTGCCTCTGATTATTGACGCGACGATCAAGGCAAGTCTTGTCCTGATCTTTGCAGTTGTTTTGGACCGAATGTTGGCTCGGTCATCAGCTGCTATTCGACATCGCGTGTGGGGATTGAGCCTTTGGAGCGCGTTGCTCGTCCCGATTCTGTCAATCGTTTTGCCGCAATGGCAAATTCCTATTTTGCCGCAACGGGCAGTTTCACAATCGTTAGCGACCCCAGTAGAAGCAATCGTCCTGACGCCCAATTCGGAATCGATTCGTGAATCGCAAGAAACCGATCTTCCGGTCGAGCCACCCACAGCCAGAACTTGGCCGCAGCCTCAATTCGATCGCAATTTTCTTCCAGATGCGACCCCGATCGAGCAGCCGATGCTTGTCGAGACAACGGCGTTGAATGCGAACGACAGTGCGACCTCGCCAACGTCCGAGCTTGGCCCACCGCAGCAATCATGGATGCGATTCGATCTCGGATTGGGTTTGGCCTTCATTTGGATTGTTGGATTCCTGTGGAAGCTTTTACCGATTCTGGCTGGACTCGTCGCCAATCATCGGTTGATACGAAAGTCCGAAGAAGTCCCCGATGGACGCGATCGAGCTCTGGTTGGCTCCCTCGCGAGTCGAATTGGTTTGAATCGCCGCGTCCCACTTTTCGAAGCCGACGCTTCTGTCGTCCCGATGACATTAGGAGTCGTTCGTTCTGTGATTGTAGTTCCTCGCGATTGGGTCGAGTGGACCGACGAGCAACGCGAATGCGTGTTGCTTCACGAGTTGGCGCATATCAAACGCTTCGACGTCGCGTATCAGCTTATCGGTTGTATTGCAGCCGCCGTTCACTGGATGAATCCTTTAGTCTGGTACGCTCTGCGTCAGCTTCGCATCGAACGAGAACTTGCCTGTGACGATTGTGTTTTGGAAGCTGGCGAGCTCCCTTCAGAATACGCCAAGCAGCTAGTCGTTGTCGCTCGAGCTTATCAACCTTATCGTCCAAGCGTCTCAGTCGCGATGGCTAGTTCCGCACGCCTCGACGATCGAGTCCGAGCTATCCTCGATACGGCTCGAACACGTATGCCGCTCAGCAGCCGGTCCGCCATCGCCCTTACCCTCGCCGCCTCGATCCTCGTAGCCTCCATCATCATCATCCGCCCCGTCGAACGACAAGCGGAAGCAGACGATCAGACCAAGACAGAATTAACAACGAATGCGTCGAGCGATGAAGCCTCGATTCCTGTCGATCTAGCATTGGATTCCGAAAAGGAGATCATTGTCAAGGGAATCGTCCTCAAACCTGACGGAACACCGGCGGTTGGAGCGACGGTTCGTACAACGACTCACCTCGATTGGCCTTTTCGAAATATCGTGGCTCATGATTTTGAACCACCGATTGTAGAATCGAAGAGCAACGAGCGCGGTGAGTTCCAAATCAAAGTCGATCAACATCCGTATGGAAAACTTCCTCCCTCAGTTGACGAATACTGGAAAAAACACTGGAAGAAGCGCACCGAGATCGCTGTTGTAGCAGACGGTTTCGGCGCTGCGTGGACCGATTTGGAAGCGATCGATGCGACCAAACCAACGGTTATGCAACTTGTCGAAGACATCCCCATTCGCGGCCGGGTGTTGGATTTGGAAGGACATCCGGTTTCGGGCACGCGAATCAAGATTTTGTCGATTCGGCTACCAAAAACAGATAGTCTTTCAAATTGGTTTGAGTCGATCGAGTCTGGAGAAAATCACGAAACCTTGTATCGGCATCTTCCAAATCGAGCTGTGCCCAGATTGCTTGGTATCCTTGGCGAATTAATCAGTGGAAAAGACGGGACGTTCGAGTTGCGCGGTGTAGGCCGCGAACGAGTGGCGTCGATCGCTTTTCAAAGCGAAAAGGTCGCCTATCACGAAGTGGAAGTGGCGACTCGGAATATGTCGGTCATTCACACGGGTGCTAATTCTCCAACAGCATTCAAGACGACCATTTTTGGTTCTGAGTTCACGTACACCGCCTCGCCAACTCGTCCGATTCGGGGCGTCGTCATCGATGCGAAGACAAAAGAACCGTTATCAGGCGTTCGAGTTGAGAACTTCACGATGCACCATTTTGCCTACAGGGGACAAGCCGTCCTCGCGAGCGACACCGATATTCTTGGACGATTCGAGTTGATCGGATTTCCAAAGTCAAAGGGCAGCATTATCGTCAAGCCAAACGACATTCAGCCCTTTCTGATGCGAAAGTTCCCGGTACCGAATCCTGACGGAATGGAACCGGTTGAAATGACGCTCGAGCTCCATCGAGGTGTTTGGATTACTGGAAGCGTACGAGATGAAGTTACCAAAGAACCGATTGTCGGAGCCAGGCTCAATTACTTGCCTTGGCGAAGCAACACATTCGCCCAAGCGGTGCCTGAGTTCGGCGACGAGGATGATGTCGACGGCGATCAATCCCGCTATCTCAGTGACCAAGACGGAAACTATCGACTGGTCGGGCTACCTGGCCCGGCGATCGTCGGTGCCCTAGGTATTTTTCGGCCCTATCGACATGGAAAGGGGTACGATCGAATTTCACCCAACGCACCGAAGGTAGGCGGAAGTGAGTCGCTCCTCACCTACTTCAATCCAATACCTCCAAGTCCCAAATGGCCCGACGCAATGCTAGAGATCGATCCTGCAATCGACGTTGATTCCATCGAGTTAAACTTTGAATTGGACCCTGGCGCATCGATCGATATCGAACTGGTAGATGAAGCGAATCAACCGGTCGAAGGCGCGACGATTATCAGCGTTAAGGACAATACAACGGTTTCGACGAAGACAACTTGCAAAGCGATTTGTTTCGCACCAGACGAAGTACGTCCTATCGTGGTTCACCACGTCGAACGCAAAATTGGTTATGTATCGCACGTTGGTCCCGAACAGATCAAGCGAGGCTCGTTACAATTGACCTTGCTCCCCTGTGCCATCGTGACTGGTCGACTGATGAAAGACGGCGAGCCGCTATCGGGTGAAATTGTTGATGCAACTGTTCTTCCCGATGGGGATTTTAGCACCCAACTGCCTCGTATCCCAACTGATCGCGATGGTCGTTTTACTGTGGAAGTTCCGACGGGCTGCGATTATTCTTTCACTGCTCGTGGCCATCAAGTCAATCACTTCGCGACGATCGCGAGAAAAGTCATCGTGAGTCCCGGCGAAACGCGCGACCTTGGAGCGTATTCGCTTGGCAAGGACGGTAAGTTTGTTGCTGCCACAACCGATGAAAAATCGAATTCGGCAATGAAATCGCAAATCAAGGACAAACGAGTTTCGGTTAATGGAATTGTCCTCAAACCCGATGGAACGCCTGCAGTTGGCGCGACGGTTCGATCGGCGGCTTTCGTTTGGCCTTATTCGGCTTATCGAAGCATGCTTGATCCTGCCTACGAAACGCCACTTTCAAAAACCCAAACGAATGATCGCGGCGAATTTGAAATTGAGATCAACACTCAGCCGTACGGAATCATCAATCAATTCACTAATGCGCTTTGGAAAGAGCTAACCAAGATCGCTGTTTCCGCCGACGGATATGGGCCTGATTGGATCGATTTTAAGGATATCGATCTAGACAAGCCGGTGACCTTGCGTTTGGTGGAAGATTTTCCGATTCGGGGACGAGTCATCGATCTGGAAGGGCGACCGGTTCCGAATACTCGCATTCGAATCGCGTTGACAAGTGGAGCGAAGACTAACGATGTTTCTAAATGGATCGAGTCGCTTCAAATGGGCGAAGAACTGTCACCATATCTTCATCTTGGAAGCGCGATCGAACAGCCACGAATGGTCGGACTCGAAAGAGAACTGCGAAGCGGTAACGATGGGACATTTGAAATTCGCGGCATTGGACGCGAACGAATCGCAGAATTGATATTTGACGGTGAAAATGTCGGGCACGAAAAAGTCTTTATCGCAACGCGGAACATTGCTTCGTTCGAAGCAAATGTCTCCGTCCGATCAAAAGCCAAGCAAAGAGTTTACGGGGCAGAGTTTACATTTACGGCGACACCCAGCCGCGCGATCGAAGGATTGGTCGTCGATGCGGGGACTAAGGAACCGCTATCCGACGTAATCGTAGAGAGTTATACGTTGGCAAACTATCCGATCAGTGGACGTCACGAATTGATGTCGACGACGGACGGACAAGGACGATTTCGACTGACAGGATTTCCCAAGGGGGATGGAAATGTCTTGATGCTGAAACCGAACGATGAGCAACCTTATTTGATGCGCGAAGTCAAGATACCAGATTCAGGTGGACTTGATGCATTGAAGATGACGATCGAATTGCATCGCGGTATTTGGATTCATGGCCGTGTCATGAATCAACTCACCCAAGAACCGGTTGTTGGGGCAAGGATGTATTACTTGCCTTGGCAAAGCAATCCGTTTGTCCGAAAGGTTCCTGAGTTTCAAGACGACGGTAATGCAGACGGAGATCAAGCTCGTTATCAGACAGACCAAAATGGCAACTATCGATTGGTGGGCCTTCCTGGACCGGCCATCATCGGTGCGCAATCGACGTTAACGAAATTCCGACAAGGCAAAGGCTATGAGCTGATTGCCAGGGATGCACCGAGATTTGGAAAATCCGATGAGCTGTTAACTTATCGCAATCCGATCAACCCCAGTCCTAGCTGGCCCGATGCGATGCTGGAGATCGATCCAAGTTCCGATGCGGAATCGATTGAACTGAACTTTGAATTGGACCCTGGAGCAACGTTACAAGTCGAGTTGGTAGACGAAGCGAATCAACCGGTCTTGAACGCAACGGTACCTGGAAGGCCTCGTCTGGGTGACGATCAATCCAGTCCTATTTTCAAAGCTGAGACATTTGCGCCCGGAGAGGTCCGACCGATCATGGCCTATTCCGAAACGCGAAAAATCAGATGGGTCGCTCTTGCTGGACCGGAGGATGTGAAACGTGGAAAGCTGCGGATGCAGTTGCGCGAGGTCGCAACCGTTACTGGGCAACTACTCGACCATGGCGAGCCGATGACCGGAGTAGAAATCGATCGTCGCATCATTCCTAAATACAACGTCGGCGAAATGATGAACGTCGTCAAAACAGATAAAAATGGTCGCTTTGTTTGTAAACTTCCAGGCGGCTGTTCGTATGATCTCTATGCAGAAGGCCAGGGAATCGACGTGTACGGCGTTATCGCAAAAAATCTAACCGTCACACCGGGTGAAACGATCGACTTTGGCACGCTGACGCTCGGTAAAGATCGCAAGTTTGTTGCGGAACCTGGATTGATGAAAGAACAACGTGATATCGTTTTACCTCGCGAAGAGTAAGCAGTTTTCGAAGATTAGTTTTGGACCGTCTTACGCTTCCGTCGGGTTCACTCGAATGGCGTTGAATTCGGATAATTCAGGGGTACCACTGGCCTTGTGCCAGTGGTCCCATGACTGGTTGGCTAGACACGAACCCGTCCCGCACCCTGCTTTCGTTCGCCTTGAGCGAACGAAAGCAGGGTGCG
>JAYTVL010000188.1:0-24393 GCA_043744075.1 Pirellula sp.
ACGACCGGCGGCTAGCGCCTTGCCGCTCACAACCTTAAAATTAAACATTGACGAACCAGTAGTCAGGAATAACAAGTAATGTTTGAAATATGGAAAACACGATTCAAAGCGATTTCTAGCTCGACCGAGCCTAGGGATCGCACAGGCGTCCCGTTCTGGAAGAAAGTTGGCCCGACTTGGTATTTGTCCACTTGGTGGCCAGGTGAATCACTCGATTCCATGCAGTACTCCCTTTTGAGCCTGCTTGCGATAGCCCATGCGGAGCGGCTCGATCCAAAACCGCTTATTTGCGCGCTTGCGGTTGAGCATCGTGGACGGTATCGACGGAGACTTCGTCTTCTAGCCAAGCGACTTGATGATAAAACGACTATTGTACCTGCCCTGGAGAAAACTCCCGATGCCCTGAGTGAGAGTGTTGTTTTGGCGCTTCGATTTGGAAGTCAGTCCGGCACGCTCAGTCAAACCTACAAGCAACTGGTCGTGACCGAGAAGCCACAAGTGGATGAATCTCGAACGATGTTAAGCAATGCTCGAGGATACTGGGTCGTTTTGGCAGGCATAGTCGCATTGATGTTCTCCATGCTCATGTTCTTTATAGCGCCAACCTTTAAAAAAATGTACGATGAGTTTGAGATAAAAACCCCCGCAACGTTTAAGAGCCTACTGATATTTTCGGAATTTGTTTCAAAATATTTTCCGGCGGTCCTGCTCGCAGTTTTTGTACTAGGTTGGCTTGCCTGGTCCTATCGTTCGCGACGGGTTTTTCGACGCGCGGTCGTTGATCGACTATTCGGACGGTCTTCATTATTGCGTTCCTCACAGTTGCTTCGGATGTTATCCGTCGCAGTGGAGGCTGGACGACCGCTGGCCGGCTCACTGTCTACTCTTGCAAAGTATCACTTCGACAAAAACATTAGACAACGACTACTTTCAGCTCGAAACGAAGTCGAACAGGGAACTCCGGTTTGGACAAGCTTGCTAGAAGCAAAGATTATTTCGCACGATGAGTTCCAAGCATTGAGCAGCCAATCGAATGGCCGCGTGCAAGCATGGACGCTAGGACGAATAGCGAGCATCAAGCAAGGTATCGCCAATGAACGCGTCGCCGTTCGCACTGCATTTCTCAATCCAATTGTCATTCTCGTTTTTGCGTCCATCATTCTCTGGATTTGCTTTTCCTTTCTCAGCATCCTTTCGCAACTTATACAGTCTTTAACGTAATGAGGGATACAAAAATGAATCATCGAAGATTTCATGCGCGTCAAGGACTGACCTTTACCGAAGTTGTGGTCGCGGCGACGCTAGTCGTTAGTATGATCGGGTTCGTCGCACCCCTTACGGTTCGGATCGGTAGAGTTTGGCAAAGCACACGTCAGTATCGATTGGCTTTCAATGAGTTAGCCAATCAAATGGAATTGCTCACTAGTTTAGGCGTATCAGGTTGCGACGCAGCGTTAACCAATCTCAAACCGTCTGCGAATGCAGCGAAATCACTGCCCGATGTACGGCTTGGGGGCCAATTGATTCGTAACCAAGATGGGACGCGATTGCTATTGAGCATTGATTGGGATCGTGGATCTCAATCCGTTCCTCTTTCTTTGGTTGGTTGGCTTGATACAGATTCGGTAGAGCCATTACCGACTCTCAAGTCATCCGAAACGAATGGAGAGCAAACGTGAAACAACGCAACGGATCAACCTTGGTTGAACTAGTATTGAGTATGTCTGCGGGCAGTGCAGTAATGTTGCTGGCAATCGGCCTTGTACATCAAACCATGACCTTGACCGAAAAGTCACGACACCGGGCGGATAACCATCGGAACTTAGACCAACTGGCACAGATCTTCCGCCGTGATGTTCATATGGCCTTAGAAATTGATGTGACTTCAGATGACAAGTTGTTGATTAAGAATCCCGATGGTTCGCATGTGACATACTCATCTCAGAACCACTCCGTAGTTCGTCAGCGAAAGTACGTCTCGCTGGGCAATGAGAACGAGCGATTCATTCTTGGTGATGTTTCAACGGCGAGCTTTCAAAGGATTTCGAATCCCGAACGTATATCACTAACCGTGAGCAGCGAAACGGGCCTTGACGGTTTTCCATCGCGAGCTGATTTGCACGTTGAAAGCATAGTTGGACGCTGTCGGTCGCTAGAACAAGCTAAGGGGGAATCAGAATGAACCACCGGAAATCGAATCCTCGTTCGGGAGCAGTGTTGATTTGCGTTTTGGCTTGCCTCGGTATTGTCACGATGTTAGTCATGACGACGATGCAGTCATCTTTGCGAGGCCGCCGCGAAGTTCGAATGCAACGACAACTTATTCAGACACAGTTTCTGTGCGAAGCCGGAGTGAAAAGAGCAGTACAGCAACTGAAAAAGTTCCCTGAGTACAAGGGGGAAAAATGGCTTCCCAAGTTAGGGACTACATCGTTTGAACACGCCGCTATCGAAATAAGAATTAAACCAGTTACGGAAAACGCCAACTCCTTGCGAGCCGAAGTTGTTGCTTCAATTGCAGATTCTGCAAATAGCAATAGCCGAATGCAGCGTAGTCACACTTTTTTCATCGTCCATCCAACCATTACACCGGAGATAAAATAATGATCCTTCGAATTCACCCTAAATTCACTCAGGCACTTGCCATGTTCAATGACCTTACAAAACTGCATGTCTCAAGAGCGTCTGCAGTGAATCGCAGATTTAAAAAAGACACTTCTCGGCTAACGCCAAATGGCACTCACTTTGAGCCGCCACGCGCTAGCGTGCGGGCTGGAGGGCCAAGAATTGCTTGCGAATCCGGCCCTCATGCTAGCGCATTGAGGCTCAAAATTTACAAAGTGAGTGCCATTGGGCTAACGCCACCAGTAAAGTTTCTCGTTCCCGGGCTCTGCCTGGTAACGCACTGCTCCCGAGGCTCTGCCTCGCTTCGCAATGCAAGCGAAACACGTATGCTTGACGATTCGGCAGGCAGAGCCTGCAAGTCAGTAGGTTCCAAGGCAGAGCCCTGGAACCAATCGGTGGCGATCAGCGAGAAGTGTCTTAAAAAACATGCATTTACGTTAGTTGAGCTCTTAGTCGTGATTGCGATTATCGGAATTCTAGTCGGTTTGCTATTGCCAGCCGTGCAAGCTGCCCGCGAAGCGGCAAGAAGATGCCAGTGCATGAACAATATGGCGCAATTGGCGTTGGCGGTTCACACGCACGAGTTTGACGCCGAGCACTTCCCGTCAGGAGTCATCAACGCAACTGGTCCCATTCGGAACGAACCAATTGGCCAGCACGTTAGTTGGATTGTTCAAGTGCTTCCGCAATTGGAACAGGTTTCCCTTTACAATCATTTTGACCTAGAGGCTGGTGCCTACGCTGTTGCGAACCAAGCAGCGCGAAAGGCAAGAATTCCGGCTATCATTTGCCCATCGTCGCCCGAAATGCCTACAGATAAAGAGTCACCAGGCATAAGCAACTATGCCGGTTGTCATCACGCTACAGAAGCCCCCATCGACGCTGACAACAATGGCGTATTCTTTTTGAACAGTCGTTTGCGATTTAGTCAAATCTTGGACGGATCATCGCAAACGATTCTCTTAGGAGAAATGCTCCCTGGACCGGGCAGTTTGGGATGGGCCTCTGGTACCCGTGCAACTCTGCGAAATGCCGGCAGCTTCAAAGCGCCACCTCGACGGTCATCGAATGGCGAGCCAGCACCGATTGTCGACTTAACTGGCTCGTTGGCAGTTGGTGGATTTAGCAGCTACCACACCGGCGGAGCACAATTCGCCTTCGCTGACGGATCAGTTCACTTTCTGTCCCAAAGCATCAACGAAAGACTCCTAAGCCAACTAGGGAACAGGGCGGATGGAGAATTATTGCTCGAAGGCGAATTTTAGAACAGCTGTTAGATACGATCTCGATGTAGCAAAAAAACCTGAACAATCTACGTCGCAAGGAGGTCGTCCAGTTTTCCGGGTCACCAAGCTGTCTTAATGGGTAGTGGATCTTGTTAAAGATCTCGCTAGCGTCCGGATCTTTAACAAGATCCACTACGACCCTGAATCTCAACCTATGAAATCATTGCTCCAAAAGCTGGACGACCTCCAAGGCTGCGGGATTCGGAAAATACCACAGGCTTGTCCTGTGGATTGTTATGCTTTGCGGCTACTTTTTGACGCATTTTATTAACTGATCGGGACGTCGATTTCAAATCCAGATCGATACTGGCGGCGAAGCAATGAATTTGCCATTGCATGATTCGGGATGTTCATCGCCTCTGCATTCCACTGCAGCTCCTGTTGCGGAAACCTGTTTGCTAACACTCCCAGCAAAACAGCTTCGGTCAACAAGCCAGCATAACCAAAATGAGCTGTTGTAGGCGCGCCACCCAAACAAGCGTCAACAAACAAATGGTAATGGTTACCGTTAGGTTGACGTTGAATTTCAGTTGAGGCAAAGTTTGATTCCGGCAATAAAATCGGTTGTGCAATGTGCGGCAATAAGACGTATCCTTTCTCCCCAACAAACATCGAACCTTGATCTGGAAGTTTACGTTCTTTACCTTCCTTACCTGATTGTTTAGGCCATAAGCTCGTGTCCGGCATCAATCCTCCGTCGCTCCAAGTAAGAACAAATCGATCCGTTGTGAATTTGGAGGGACCAAAAGTATAGTGGGTTTGGTTCTTCATTCCGTACGACCGCTTCGGCGGTACTGGACTGGTCGAAACGATTTTCAAGGGAGCCCCTAATTGCAGCGCCGTGAACACGGGATCCAAGATATGGATGGCCATGTCTCCCATCGTCCCGCATCCGAAGTCATACCAACGTCTCCAGTCTGCTGGATGGTACTGCTTGTCAGAATAAGGCCGCTCGGGTGCAGTGCCCAACCAAAGATTCCAATCCAGGTTTGCAGGCACTTCACTCGGCATCGGATCTGGACCATCGTAACCCCAAGTCTTACTACTCCATGAATGCACTTCCTTGACTTGGCCAATGACTCCGCTCTGGATTAAGGATACCGCAGTTCGATAGTCAGTATGGGAGTGGATTTGAGTCCCCATCTGCGTGACAAGTTTTTTCTGTTGAGACAACAATCTCATTTGCCGAGACTCGTAAACATCATGCGTCAAAGGCTTCTGGCAATAAACGTGCTTGCCCCGGCTCATTGCGGACAATGCCGCCGGCGCATGAGTATGATCCGGAGTCGAAACTTGAACGGCGTCAATCTGATCATGCATTTCATCAAGCATTTTTCGATAATCGCTGAAATGCTTTGCGTTTGGGTGCTTTTCGCGGGCGGACTGCAATCGTTTTGAGTCGACATCGCAAAGGGCAACGACATCTACTTGAGCGTGGGAGCTGAGAGAAGTCAAATCGGCGCCACCCATCCCCGCGACACCGACACTGGCCAGTCTCAATCGCCCCTCATTAGTAGAAAAACTGTGAGCCGCTCTGGCCCAAAAGGGTAGCGTCAGTGACAAAGTCGACGAGCGAACAAGAAACTCACGACGTGAATTCAAACGATTGGACTGGTGGGACATGATCAACTCCTAAAGCGAGCAGTGACTTATGGGGATCATTCAGTTTGGGCCTTAGAATCGCAAAAAACAAGTATACAAGTACAATAACCGAGAATCGTCTTGTGACGGTCGGGCCGAAAAATACCTGAGTTCTTTACCCACATCTTTGACTTGCTCTCCTCGCCCCTTTTTAGGGGAGAGGGGCTGGGGGTGAGGGGTTTTGCACTGTGATTTGATTGGATTTGTGATCGTGGATTAAATGCATCGACTCGTTTCTGAAAGTATAACAAAACACTGAACCGGAGGCTTGCAACTCTGAGCTCCACCCCTCACCCATCGATCCCCTCTCCCCTAAAAAGGGGTGAGGGGGAGAAATCGCAATACTATCGCGCAAATCCATTGAAATTTCGACTCTAGTATGCCCTGAAATGTGGGTAAAGATGAGCTGTGAAGCCGGCGGCATGTGTTTTTTGGTTATAATACTCTCTTGGCACTAGGCGTATCTCTTCAATCTATCCCACCCTGAGAATAAATGATTTCGATCGTTGTCCCTTTGTTTAATGAACAAGATTCGTTGGAGGAGCTCATTCGGCAAATCCAGCAAGCGGTGCAAGCCGACAATTTGGGGAACTACGAAGTTCTTTTGATCGATGATGGTTCCAACGACTTGTCTTGGGCGGTCATTGAGAAAATAAGCCAAAAGCATTCGATGGTTCATGGAATTCGTTTCCGACGCAATTTTGGAAAAGCAGCCGCGCTCGCTGCTGGGTTTTCGGCAGCGAAGGGAGAGTTGGTGGTCACGATGGATGCCGATCTTCAAGACGATCCAAAGGAATTAGTTCGGCTTGTCGAGAAACTTGACTCGGGGCATGACGTTGTGAGTGGCTGGAAGCAAACACGATACGACCCATGGCACAAGCGATGGCCATCACTTGTCTTCAATGGGATTCTTCGGAAGTCGACTCGACTCCATCTGCATGACTTCAATTGTGGTCTCAAGGCGTACCGCCGCGAAGTACTGAACGAGGTTACGCTTTACGGAGAAATGCATCGTTTCATCCCAGTTCTCGCAGCGGCGCGAGGCTTTCGGGTTACAGAGATCGCTGTTCAACATCATCCCCGAATCCATGGCGTTT
Source organism: Pirellula sp. (assembly GCA_043744075.1). GTDB lineage: Bacteria > Planctomycetota > Planctomycetia > Pirellulales > Pirellulaceae > JBKCUI01. The sequence goes on from JAYTVL010000188.1 coordinate 6,650, forward strand.
CCAAGTATGGTGTTTCTCGCATTTTGAAGGGCTTCCTGGATTTGTTTACCGTTGTCTTCCTGACCCGGTTTCGGTATCGGCCACAGCACCTACTTGGTGGCATTGGCTTGACGGCGTGTGTGATCGCTGGCGTCTTACTTGTGGGGCTTATGGCGTTTTGGGCAATTAGCAGATTCGACCTGGGCTTTCAACCTATCCATTTACATGAACGTCCTGTCTTTTACCTGTCTATGGTTTTATTCTTACTTGGGTCGCAAATGATAGGAGTCGGTTTGCTGGCGGAGTTAGTCGTATCCAATTCGGGAATCAAAACGCTCCCCTATTCGATAGCAACGAAAACCCAGGCAATAGGCTCAGAGGATATTGTTGTACTCGATGAACAACTCGATCAAATAGGTACTTCATTGTGAGTCAAACTGTTCAACGCATTGATTCGGGCGATTCCAAGTACAGGGATGTCGCTTGGCTCTTGATTGGAATAGCGATTGCGATCCAGCTTGCTCGAATCCTTGGGATATCGGCCGTCCATGGCGAACTTCCATTCCTCAGTGCGAATGACCGTTCACGATGGTGCGCGATAGCGGCTCTCACAGAGGACGGAAAATGGGAGATAGATCGTGTAGCGGATCTTCTCGACAGCAAGGGTAAATCCAAGATATGGAACTCGATTGACATTGTTCGGCATCGCGGAACAGACGGCAAGGAGCATTTTTATTCTAGCAAGCCTCCGTTGTTAACAGCCATGTACGCGCTCGTATGCAAGCCGTTAGTGCTCCTATTCGGAAAAAAACTGACCGAGGAGCCGTTCTTGATCGGACGCGCTGTCATGATTCTCGTCAATGTAATTCCACTGGCGTTGTGGTGGATTTGGCTGTACTTTTGGCTTGAGAAAAACGTCGCGGATGGATGGACTAGGTTCATTTTGTTGAACATGGCGCTTTGGGGGACGTTTCTTTCTACTTTTGCTGCGACTCTTAACAACCACCTGCATGGCGCGTTGTTTTTTGCGTTAAGTCTCGGGTTCTTGTGGCAAATCATCGATGCCTACAAGCTCGGAAAGAGTAAACCATGGTCGACGTGGATTGCATGTGGCATGTGCTCAGGGTTGACGGTTGCTTGTGAGTTGCCTGCTTTGGCTTGGGCAGCGGCGGCTGGAGTTATTCTATTGGCGGTCGATTGGCGAAAGTTTTTCCTCGGTTATGGAATTGCATCAGCTGCTGTTGCTGCCGCATTCTTGGCAACTAACTATTGGGCCCATCAAGATTTGCGACCACCTTATTCGCACCGAGGTCTCGGCGCATTGATCGCAACCATTCCTAAAGAAGGAAATGCAGAAAAACCATCAGAGGAATCCGTGATCGAGCAAGCCAATCGACACGGCTATGCGTTCACTACAAAATCAACTTTCGTTTCAGCTCGGCTCACCGGAGTTTTGCAGTTCATTGACGATACTGCAGGTCAGCGAGTTGCAGTTAAGTCCTCAAACGATGGCTGGTCTATTTACCATTGGGATGATTGGTACGACTTCCCAAAATCGTATTGGCTGCCTGGAAACAAAAAAGGGGTGGACCGAGGTGAAGAGAACCGATCGTCGTACTTGCTGCATTTTACGATCGGGCATCACGGGATCTTTTCACTGACCCCATTTTGGTTGTTAGGAATCGTTGGAACGGCACTGTGGATGCGAACCAAACGGAATTCATTGCCTGGTTGGAAGGGGGTGCTTGTTTCGGAAACAGGTGTCGCAATGGCGTTAGCGGCCGTTTCGCTGGCTTGTTTCGTGTTTTATGCGACGCGAGTCGTAGAGGATCGCAATTATGGCGGAGTCTCAAGCGGATTTCGTTGGGTTTTCTGGTTGGTACCTGCATGGTTGTGGTTGTGTGTGCCAGCGGTTGAAATGATGGGTCGCTCGTCTTCGTTGCGAAAGGTAACCAGCCTATTGTTGCTAATCAGCGTTTTTTCTGCCACGATTCCCTGGCCAAACCCATGGACTCATCCATGGCCGTACCGAGTGGTACAGTGGCTCTATCCAGAACCGCCGGAAGTAAAGCCAGTTCCCGAAGTAAAGCCAGTTCCCGAAGTAAAGCCAACTAATTGATTCAAATCCATCACCGATTGGCAAAAGAATGAAGACAGGAGAATTGAAGGAATGATCTTCTCCAAAACGAGTAATCATTCTTCTGCCTTCATTCTCTTGCCGCGTTTGCATATGCCTGCGATCCTTTCAGGATCAACACCAATCCGGGCAGCCCTGGACTAGAACACCAGTTACGGGCGTGCTACAATAGGGTAACAACGTTTCGATTACCGAAATCGACTGGTTGTTTCGCGATTCTAACGTCTTCAAACCCTAGCGACATATTTAGCATGTGATAAAGTGCCATAGCCTGGATTTCTCGCATGAAATGCATTTGCAACCAATCTAAAGTGGGACCATCGAATCTGTTGATTCGGGCTTTGGTTACCTGGGTGTGTATTTTCATTTCGAATCAAGCCAGCCATGCGCAGGATTCTGCCACAAGCGCAGTTGCAATCGAGTTCTTTGAGAAAAGCGTTCGTCCACTATTAGTATCCCGCTGTTACGAATGTCATTCCGGCAAGGAACAAAATGGTGGACTGCAGCTTGATTACCGTGATGCGGTCCTAAAAGGAGGAGACTCGGGGCCTGCGATTCAGTTAGGCGATCCCGATAAGAGCCTGCTCATACAAGCGATTCACTACAAGAATCCCGACATGCAAATGCCACCCAAAGGAGCGCTCTCACCATCTGAAATCTCAATTCTCGAGAAATGGGTAGCGATCGGGTTACCTGATCCACGCACGAACCCCAACGCCCCGGCAGCACCCGGACCAACGGGAATGACGGTCGAAGCCGGTCGCAAATTTTGGTCCATGCGACCGATCGCGGAGGTGCCGATCCCGGTGGTCGAAAAAACAGACTCTGTGGCATCGCCTATCGATGCGTTTGTACTTGCAAAGCTAGAAGCCAATAATCTTCAGCCTGCTTCCAAGACAGACCGAATTAGTCTATTGCGCCGCATCACACTCGACTTGATCGGCCTGCCACCAACACCAGAGGAGTTGGAAAATTTCGTTTCCGACGAATCACCCAATGCGTACGATCGCGTCATTGAACGATTGCTGGGGTCTCCGCAGTATGGCGTGCGTTGGGGCAGACATTGGTTAGACGTAGCCAGATACGCTGACTCCAACGGACTGGATGAAAACATCGCTTTTGGAAACGCTTGGCGTTATCGAGACTATGTCATCGATTCCTTCAATTCGGACAAACCGATCGATACGTTTATCGTCGAGCAACTTGCTGGAGACTTGATTCCCGAAAGCGATCGCTTAGCAAAGACTGGCACCGGCTTTTTGGTCCTCGGTGCGAAAGTACTTGCCGAACCGGATCGTCAGAAGTTGATTATGGATACCGTGGACGAGCAAATCGACTCGATCGGCAAAGCGTTCCTAGGAATGACCTTTGGTTGCGTTCGATGTCATGATCATAAATTTGATCCGATCCTGCAAACGGACTATTACGCACTCGCTGCAATCCTCAAGAGCACGCAGACTTTTGGCAAAACCAATACCGGTGCGATCTGGCATTGGAACGAAATCTCGTTTGCTTCCAACGAGGAAAAGGAATCACTGAAGGTTGTCAACGCTGAGATAGCCAAGCATCAAGCGGCGTTATCCTCTGCTAAATCCGATGCCTTTACGAAGCTAAGGAATCAAGTGCGATCGATGGCGGCCGAGTATTTGGTAGCTTCGCTTCGCGTTACATCGGATATGCCGCTTCAAGAGGTTGCAGCAATTGCAGAACCAATGGGACTTCACGCTCGTGTTTTGTTTCATTGCCGCCGCTTTCTCGCCTTCAATCCTGACAATCCGCTCTTCACCAAATGGCATGAATTCTCGACCACCGGCGACGCTTCCGGGGTCGACACATTTTACAGAGATTTGTTCAAGCGATCGGAAGAGGCGTTCGCCGAAGCAAAACAGAAGGACCCAAAAGCAAGCAAATTGAGCGATCCCGTTCTTGAGTCCGCACGCATCGCATTGAACGATAAAACAGGTTTTCTTGCAGTACCCCCGAAACCTGAATTTGCATTCGACGATGAGACACTTCAAGAGATTCATAAGTTGGCGACCAAAGCAAGGCTCGTCGAAAGTTTTGCCGCGGATGAGACCGCCGTTATGGGAGTAACGGATCAGCAAGTGTTACCTGGATTGCCGATTCATATTCGGGGCAGCCATCGCAACTTGGGGGAAACGGTGCATCGCAACTTTCCAGAAGTAATGCGAGCCGCCAGCGAATCGCCGATCATGCCCAGAAAGCATAGTGGTCGACTTGAGTTGGCCCGCTGGATGACCAGCCCAAGCCATCCGCTCACCGCTCGAGTCTTTGTCAATCGTTTATGGCGCTGGCATTTTGGCACCGGAATTGTAGCATCAACCGAAAATTTTGGAGCGCTTGGCGACCGGCCTTCCCACCCCGAATTGCTTGACTATCTTGCAAGGTCGTTCATCGAGTCGGGTTGGTCAACCAAGGAACTTCATCGGATGATTTTGCGATCCAATACGTTTCAAATGGCCACTAACCATCACAGCCATGCTGATGCCAGTCTTGCCGATCCTGAGAATCGATGGCTGTGGAGGTTTCCACATCAACGAATGGACGCAGAGCAGATTCGCGATTCAATGCTGGCTGTCTCAGGTACGCTTGACATGTCCATCGGAGGCAAAAGCGTACCGCTTAGAAACCGCCAGTTTGTTTTTGATCATACCTCGATTGATAATACGCGTTATGACAGCCATCGACGAGCAGCGTTCCTTCCAGTCGTTCGCAACAATCTGTACACGATGTTCGAGCAGTTTGATTTCCCCGATCCAACGATGCCAACAGGCAGTCGTAATACGACGACTGTAGCGCCCCAAGCGTTGTTGATGATGAACTCGGATTTGGTTATGAATGCTGCAAAGCAACTTGCGACGTCACTCAATACGACCTCTTCGGATAACTCCATGCGAATTGAGAGTCTCTATCGGGTTGTACTAGGACGTAGACCATTGACGCATGAAGTTTCACGCGCTATCGCTTTCCTAGACGAAGGAGCGAGACCAAATAGTGTTGGAGAAATGCAGAATCGGTGGATACTGCTTTGCCATTCGGTATTGTTGTGCAACGAATCTATTTTTATCAATTAAGTATTCGGGTTGAAAGCCACGCCATCGATCATTATGGACTCAGTCAACAACCGCAGATGGATACTGAAAAACTCAGGGCTTGGTTTCGGTTTTCTTGCGTTTCGTTCGTTAATGAATGCCACGATTGCCGACGACGTTTCATCGGCGAATGGTTCCGATTTAGCCAATCCGCTCGCGTCCAAAATGCCACATTTCGTAGCGAGAGCCAAGCGGGTTGTATTTTTGTTCATGAAGGGTGGGCCGTCGCACGTCGATACGTTTGATCCTAAACCGTTGCTGGACCGGGATGACGGCAAGCCACCACCGTTTGACTTGCCGAAGGTCGTGTTTGCCGCCCAAGGAAACCTTCTCAAGTCGCCTTGGAAGTTTCGGAACTATGGGCAGTGTGGGTTGCCAGTCAGTGATCTTTTTCCCAACGTGGCAAAACACATAGACGATTTATGCGTTTTGCGTTCGCTTCACGGCAGCAATCCAGCTCACGGCGGCGCATTACTTAAAATCCACACTGGCAGCGATCAATTCGTTCGACCAAGTATGGGAGCATGGGTCACGTATGGTCTTGGCACGGAGAATGAGAATTTGCCGGCATTCGTCACCATATGTCCAACGTTGGCCCATGGAGGAATGAACAATTGGGGTTCTGCATTTTTACCCGCTTACTGCCAGGGAACACCTATAGGCAACGCGAGTTTGCCGGCATCGCAAGCCAATGTAAAGCACATACAAAACCCGTCGATCTCGATATCAGACCAACGCAGGCAACTGGATTTTCTGAACGCCATGAATCGCGAGCATCTCGAAGCAAACGAAATGGACGCAATGTTGCAAGGCCGACTGCAATCGTTTGAGTTGGCTTTCCGAATGCAGTCGGCCATGCCCGAGATTCAGAACATTTCGGATGAAACACAATCAACGATGCGCCTTTATGGTGTTGATGATCCAATGACTGAGAATTTTGGCCGACAGTGTTTGATGGCTCGACGATTCCTGGAACGCGGCGTTCGCTTTGTGCAAGTGACCCACAGCGACAGCGAAGTGCAATGGGATCAGCATAGTGATCTGTATCACGGCCACACTAAGAATGCAGCTGAAGTTGACAAGCCGATCGCGGGTTTTCTGACGGATTTAAAGGCACGGGGCATGCTTAAGGATACTTTAGTGTTATGGGGAGGTGAATTTGGCCGCACACCGACATCGCAAGGCAACGGTCGGGATCACAACCCACACGGCTTCTCGATGTGGATGGCGGGGGGCGGAGTCAAGGGTGGATTCGCTTATGGATCAACCGACGATTACGGTTACTATGCGGCCGAGGATAAAATGCACGTCCATGATTTGCATGCAACGCTTCTACACATCATGGGGATCGATCACGAACGCCTCACCTATCGCTACGCAGGACGCGATTTCCGATTAACAGACGTAGCAGGCCAAGTCGCGAAAGGAATCTTGGCTTAAAAATAGCGATCAACAGAGTTGCGTGATTGAATGCCTGTCTGTTGCCGGTGATTTCGTCGAGCTGCCGAGGGTTTCCTTGATCTGCCAATTGATGGCATACGGCACCATCGCCTTGATGTCCGCGTTCACTGTTGTGGTTCCGGCTGAATGTGTGGTGCCGCCGACCCATAATCCGTAGGCAGCCAGACGGTCATTTCGGATTTTCCGCGATTCGCCCATGCGGAGCCTATCACTATGCGACATGGAGCGGTATCAGTGCGACCGTTTTCATACGCGTTTTGCCAGCGCGGTGCAATTGATCAAATAACTCAATTGTTTGACTCTCTGCGCCGAAATTTGTTTCGCAGCCCAAGCTCAAACTGCTGTTTTCCTTAAAAAAGCTTGACGGTGGTTCACGAGTTCAAGTAGTATGCGGCTGCTCCTCAATAAGGGGTGATGTCGCTCAAGTCGTGAACCGCGTACACGATTGGCGATTATTGATTAGTCGAACAGCTGACTGGAGAGCTTCTATGGTTACGGGAATCCTAGGCATGATGCGTTTAGGTGGGCTCGCTCAAGATCGAATCCGAATTGCCAGGCGGTGCTTGACGCGACGCATGTTTTTTGAATGCTTGGAAACCCGGCACCTGCTGGCGACGCTGCTGGTAACCAACACAGAGAATTCTGGCCCCGGGAGCTTGCGGCAGGCGATCTTGGATTCCAACGCCAGTGTCGGAGTTGCGGACACGATCGCTTTTAACATTCCCGGCCCGGGTCCGCACACGATCACGGTCGGCTCAAGCGGAATTGGAGCGCTGCCGGCGATCTCCGATCCAATCGTGATCGACGGCTTCACTCAGGGCTCGAGCACGCCGGCGGACGCAAGCGATGATGCGATCGCCAACTCGAACACGGTCGAATCGCGCCTAGGGCTGAACGCGGTGCTCAAGATCGAGTTGAACGGCTCGAGTGCCGGGGCAGGCGCGCACGGGTTGAAGCTTGGCGCCGGGTCCAGCGGGAGCACGATTCGCGGGTTAGTAGTCAATCGCTTCAGCGGCGACGGTATTCGGGTCGAATCGAACGGCAACATTCTCGCCGGCAATTTTCTGGGCACCAATCCGCTGGGCACGGCCGCTAGCGCGAACGGGCAAGGCATCCGCTTGCTTGGCTCGAATAATACCGCTGGCGGGACGGCAGCCGCCGATCGAAACCTGCTTTCGGGCAATACGTCCGGCGCCGGCGTGTATTTTGATGGCGTCGCCGCCACCGGCAATGCGGTGCGCGGCAACTTGATGGGCATGAATGCGGCCGGCACGGCGGCGGTGGCAAATCGTAGCGGCTTCGCGATCATCGGGTCCCCGGGAAACACGATTGGTGGCACGGCAGCGGGGAGTGCGAATCTGGTCTCGGGCAACTCGGAGGATGGCATCGTCACCTTCGGTGCCGCCGTCACAGGCAACTTCATTCAAGGCAACTTCATCGGGACGAACGTTGGCGGCACGGCGGCTTTGGCGAATGGACGGCACGGTGTTTACGTGCTTCAGTCGGGCGGCAACAACGCGATTGGCGGCACGGTGGCCGGAGCGCGGAACGTCATTTCCGGCAATAAGGGGGCCGGGGTGCTGATCGAGAATAGCTCCAACACCGTGGTCCAGGGGAACTTTATCGGCACCAATGCCGCTGGCAATGCCGCAGTGGCCAACGTCAACAGCGGCCAGCTGAGTTCCGCAGGCGTGGTCATCTCAGGCGGCTCGGGCAATACGATTGGCGGGACTGCCGCCGGCGCTGGTAACGTGATTTCGGGCAATGCACTGAACGGCGTCTCCATCGGCGGGACGGGAAATGTCGTGCAGGGGAACTTCATAGGCACGACGGCTAGTGGGACCGCGGCGCTGCCGAACGCCCGCAGCGGGGTGGTGGTGTCCACGCCGATGAGCAAGCCCGGCAACTTGATCGGGGGCACGACGGCCGGCGCGGGCAACGTGATTTCCGGGAACGGCGAAGACGGCGTGTTCGTCTTCGGGGCAACCGGCACTGCGATCGAAGCAAATTCGATCTTCTCTAACCGCGGGCGAGGCATTAATCTCTTCCAGACCCTAGCCAGCGGCACCGACGCCGGCGACGCGGATAGCGGCAATAACAATCTTCAGAACTTCCCCATCCTCACCTCCGTGACCGACACCGGCGGGGGCACGAAGATTGCTGGGACGCTTACCAGCATGCCGAATTCGAGCTACCGATTGGAGTTCTTCGCCGTCGCCGCTCCAGACGTGGACGGACGCGGCGAGGGTCAGACGTTCTTGGGCTCGCTCGATGTCAGCACCGACGGCACGGGCGTAATCCCCTTCACGGCCAATGTGGCCAATAGGCCGGTCGGGCAATTCTTCTTAACTGCAACCGCCACGGACATCACGGTTCGCGCTCCGGCCACGACGCCGGCCAACGACACGTCAGAGTTTTCGCCCGGCTTGGCATCGAGCGCCTGCTTCACGGTCACCAGCACCGTCGACGGCAATGGGGTCACATTGCGCGACGCGATCAATTGCGCGAACAACATGTCCGGTGTCCAGACCATCACGTTCAATATCCCGGCTACCGACCCTGGTCACGTCTACTACACGAACGACGGCGTCGCGGGGCAGGTGACCTTGGCAAATTTGGCCACGACGACGGTCGCCGATGATGCGGCTTTGCCAACGACGGGCGTCAGCGCCGTAGATCCCGACTGGCAGCACAGTTGGTTCTCGATCGCGCCGACGGCGGCGCTGCCGACCGTCACCGATCCCGTAGTGATAGATGGCACCACACAAGGCAGCGGCACATCGGGTACGGGCGATGACGCAATACCGAACACCAACACAGTCGCATCGAAACTGGGACTGAACACCATTCTGCGCGTGGAGCTCAGCGGACAAAACGCGGGCCCTCTGGCGACGGGGCTAATTCGCGTTGAAGCAACCGGAGTAGCAAGCACGGTTCGAGGGTTAGTTCTCAATCGTGTCGATGGTCCAAAAATTCAGATCAGCGGGACTGCCGGTGTGCGTGTCGAGGGGAGTTTTGTGGGACCGGACGTTTCGGGCACGCTCGCCTTTCCGGGTAAACCAAACGATGGGATTGTGACCAGCATTTCTACCGCGGATACGGTGGTCGGAGGTACGACCGCGCCGGCCCGAAACTTGATTTCCGCGAACCTTACCGGTGTTGCCATTGGCAGGAATACCGCCACTATCGAGGGCAATCTGATCGGCACCGATCGCGCGGGCGCGAAGGCCCTGGGGAATTCCTATGGCGTGATTGCTGGGTCAGGGACGCTGCTCATCGGTGGACAAGACGCCGCGTCTGCTAACGTCATTTCGGGAAATTTGACCGGCGTCGTCGCCTTTAACGGTGCGATTCAGAATAACCTTATCGGAACCGATGTCTCCGGCATGCTGAATGTCGGCAACCGCAGCGAGGGTGTGCTAGTACGACTCAATGGCACAAATACTCGAATCACCGGAAACACGATTGCCTTCAACGGCTTCGCACCTGGCGGTGCATCGCTCGGAGCGGGAGTGCGGATTTTTGGCACCCTGGTTCCCGATCCGGTGGCGGGCAATGGGAACGTGATCAGCCAGAACGCGATCTTTTCGAATGTTGGACCAGGAATCGCGTTGGGCAGCAGCGGCTTTGCGGTCAACGATATTCCGCCCGCCTCGACTCCGCCAGATAAGGACACAGGAGCCAACTTGCTCCAAAACTATCCACTCATTACATCGGTCACCGAATTGAACCTCGGCACGCGGATTCAAGGCACGCTGGCCAGCACGCCGAGCAGCAGTTTCCGGCTGGAGTTCTTCTCCAATCCCGAACGCGATGAAGACACCTTCGGCGGCGTCCAATCTGGATTTTTTGGCGAAGGGAAAACATACATTGGTGCACAGAACGTCACGACCGATGCGAGTGGCAATGTCACATTCACGCTCGATCTGCCGATGTTGCCGGCTGGCCAGCCGTTCGTCACAGCCACAGCCACCGATATCACCGACAGCGGCAGCGGCCTGCGGAACAATACGTCCGAGTTTTCGCAAGTGGCGGCGCTAGGCGGTCCGAGTTTTGTCGTGACGAATACAAGCGATACGGGCCTCGGGACACTCCGCGAAGCAATTTTCAATGCCAACCTGACGGCCGGCCCACAGACGATCACCTTTGCGATTCCCTCCGGCGATCCACAGCATTTTTACTACAAGGATGATGGAATCGGGGGCACCGTGACGCTAGCAAACGCATCGTCGACTACAGCCGCAACCGACGCGGCCATTCCCGCGACAGGCGCTGCAGCAATCGACCCCGACTGGTCGCATAGTTGGTTCTCAATCCGGGCGACTCACGCGCTGCCAACGATCACGGACATTACAATTCTCGACGGGTACACGCAGCCCGGCAGCGCGGTCAACACGCAGACGGCATCACAAGGACTGAATTCAATTTTGAAGGTCGAACTGGACGGTTTAAATGTCACAGGCAGTGGCCTCACGCAAACCGCGCCTTCGCTGGTTGCTGGCTTGGCCCTCAACCGTTTTTCGCAGCACGGCATCGTGCTTCAATCCGACAGTTCCTTCGTGTTCGGGAACTACATCGGCACCGACATTTCCGGCACGCTCGCCGTTGGCAACAAGGGCGACGGCGTGTTCTTGGATAATGAAGTGGGGGTTCTCATTGGAGGCGTGGCGCCGGAAAATCGGAATCTCATCTCGGCGAATGGAGGCTATGGCATCGAGTTAAACTCGGCTGGAAGTAACCGGATTCAGGGCAATTTGATCGGCGTCGCCAGAGGAGCTACCGAAACCCTAGCAAACGTTGGCGACAGCATCTTCGCCGCCGAGTCCTCTTTCAACGTGGTTGGAGGATTCGCCCAAGGTGCTGCAAATGACGTTTATGTGGACGCCGGCTTTTCGCTACCGAATCTACCGTTCAATGTACCGAAGGACGCTGAAGCGACCGTTAGGGAATGCCTGAAAATCCGGGACACAAGAGTCATACCCGCCCAACCGGATTCAGGATTAGAAGGCACTGGGCTGTTCTTGTATGCAAACGCTCCCAACTTATTGTACAGGAAGGCAGTTAACGATATGCAGTTTTGCCTCAAAGTACTCAAGAATAAGGGTCTTGGAGGCCTCGCCAATTCCATCAACGAGAACTTTTGGAAGGGTATTGGTACCACGGGTGCGAGCTCACAATTGTCGCGATCGCCCACCAGCACTGTGAGTCTCGGAATCGACCTTGGCAATGTAGGCGTCACGCCAAACGACGTTGATAACCCTGCAACGCCGGAGATCGACCCGGACTCGGACAACGTTCAGAACTTCCCAGTACCAACCGCCGCAACAGCAACCGCTGCTACGACCCTCATCACCAGCACGCTTAATAGCCATGTGAACAGCGATTTCCGCATCGAGTTCTATTCAAATACGATCGGCCCTAACTTCCGCGCCGGCGACCAATTCCTTGGCTTCACAAACGTTACGACAAACTCGCTCGGCAACGCTTCATTCACATTCACACCACCTACACTCGTGCCCGTCGGCCAGTTCGTCACTACAACCGCCACTTGGCTCTTGGACGCGGACAACAATCCCGCGACGCCGCTGCAGCCGGCTGCAACCTCTGAATTCTCCGATGTCATCGCCGTCCGAGAGAATCCGTGGTTCAACAAGGCGAAGCCGCTGGACGTCGATAATGACACGTTTGTGTCACCTCTCGATGTGCTGCTCATTATCAATTACATCAACCTAACCGGTGGAGGAGCCGTACCATCAGACGCGAAGCCTGGCCCGCCATACCTCGATTCGGACAACGACGGTTTTGTTAATCCCTTAGATGTTTTGTTGATCATCAATTTCCTCAATACCAAAGCCAACGGTGAAGGCGAATCGCCTTGGGACGCGAGCCTTGCGCCGGCGGCTATCGCTCGCGAAGCCGCGACCTCCGAGAACGATGATCGACTGTCCGTGGAGCTCCAACAGGCGATCGATTTGATGGTGGAAGACGAGTTTCTCGTCAAGCGCAAGCGCCAAATACCTTTCGTTCGATAGCAATTCATCCGCAGCCTTGCCAAACAGTGGTGGTTAATTGAGGACATCAGTCGATCTGATCTACCATCTCGGCGCGGACATTTGAGCGTTGTACCTTCCAGTTGTCGACATCGTAAAAGTTGCGACGTCCGGTAGTATCTCTAGCGATCAGCCTTGTTCCATCGATGCTCCATACCATCAGACCGCAAGAGGATAAATTCGCTGAATTTTCATAACTTCAATAGCGTATTTAAATGATGCGTGAATGTCCTCGTTCGTGATCTGTGGATAGTTTTCTACAATTTGTTCATACGTCCACTCATCTGCGAGCAAATTCAAGATAAACTCGTCCCCTGGTATATTCCAGTCTGCCGCTCGCCTAAAAACTTATACACCGAAGCGAATTATCATGAACGAAATAGCAGCACAGCGCAAGGCTCTTCAAGTACAGCAGTTTCCGAAGGGGATTCCGCGTCTTTGGTGCCCGACCCTTACCCATTTTCAAGCGACCCACGAACCGGATGCAGACCGCATCCGTGCGCACCTTGACGCATTGTCTCCACGAGTACATGGCATTCTCGTCCCTGGCTCGACCGGTGAAGGATGGGAAATGAAAGACTCCGATATTCGTGCTTTATTAAGTATTGTGCTGGACGCCGCACAGAAGTCCGGGGTGGGTGTTCTCATCGGAGTGCTAAAGACCAGCGTAGAGGAAATGGTCGCGTGTATCGACACGCTGAATTACATTCGCGAGCACCCCGCTGTCCTTGGCATAACGGTCTGCCCTCCGAAAGGCGAAGGACTCAGCCAACAGGCTATTCGTGAGGATCTAATTAAAGTGCTAAAGAAAGGATGGCCTACGGCTCTATATCAACTGCCGCAAGTCACTCAAAACGAAATGAGCGCGGAGACGGTTTCTACTTTGGCCCTCGAGTTTTCCAATTTCATGCTTTTCAAGGACACCAGTGGCGAAGATCGTGTGGCGAAATCGGAGCTCGATTTTGGTGGCGTTTTCATGGTGCGAGGTGCGGAGCAAGGTGGTTACGCCTCCTGGCCTCGATCCATTGGCGGTCCATACGATGGCTTTCTCTTAAGCACTGCAAATGTGTTTGCGAGGGAATTTGATGAAATGTTGCGATTACTTGATGAGGGTAGTATTGCCGCCGCGCAGGCTTTATCCGCTATGTTGGTTGAAGTCGTCAGTCAGGCCTTTGCCATCGTCCGTGAATTCCCCGTTGGAAATGCGTTCGCAAACGCTAACAAGGTGCTAGACCAGTGCATGGCACACGGCGAGGCAGCTTTGGACATCGCACCTCCACTGCTCTATAGTGGCGAACGCTTGCCCATGAGCTTTATCCTCAGCGCGATGACACTTCTTCGCCAGTACTCCCTGTTGCCGAAGAGGGGCTATTTTCCTGGCCATTGAAATAAAATACACTATCAATAAGCAGCCATGCATGAGAAACTTCGTTTAACCGTGTGGGCATCGCCCCGCGCTTTCGGAAGGAAAACGCGGCTCGATAGGCACGCGGTTAAACAAGTTGTGTGCGAAAACTTTTGCATGGGTGCTTACATCAACAAAGTCTCAATTCTATCAACAGGTAAATCGCATGCTTCTAAAATCGAAAAACGTACAAGGACGCCGAAACTTGGCGTTTTCAACGCTTGACGAAATCGTTGCGGACGCGGAAAAGCTGGTCGCTGCGAGCGACACGAAGACGTTGGGAAATTGGTCCTTAAGCCATTTGCTTGGCCATCTCGCTATGACATTCAATAGCTCGATCGATGGCTTTGATGCGAAGGCTCCTTTGTTCATTCGGCTCATTGTTCCATTCTTCAAAAAAGCGGCACTTCGACAAAAGATGTCACCTGGAATAAACCTGCCCAAGAACGCAGAAGTCGACGCGTTTCCCGATTTCGGCACTCCGCAAGCAGCCTTAGAACAATTACGCAAAGCAGTGGCTCGCACTAAATTCGAGAAAATGGAGGCCACTCACCCTGCATTCGGGAAAATGACCAACGATGATTGGGTTAAGTTGCATCTACGACATTCTGAATTGCATCTTAGTTTCGCAGTCAGTCCCTCGGAATGAGCGACTTTTCGGGCATCCCTAAGCGATTTCGTCATCTAAGTTCTGGGATGATCAAATCGCGACAGATCTTCTTGGCCAAATGGTCAGAGACTTCATTGTTCATCTCAATCGCCTCGCCAAGTGCCTCACGTAGATTTGTTAGCAATTCGTCCCTTGTTGAGCCCTGCGAATTGACGTCCGGCACCTCTTCAATCCATCCTATCCACCATGCGCCATCTTGTTGAATTACGGCAGTATATCCGGTCGGCAGCATTTTCGCACTCCACAAAATATTGAAACGTTGACCACCATTGTATCTGTTATTGCATCCAGGAACTCAAGACCGATCGTCGTCCGAGTTGGTTGCATTTGTGCTTCTTACTTTTGAGACAAAACTCTTCAGGCCCTTGGCGGGTGCTTCCGATGGTGCCAACACTGTTGTCGAAGGTTGAGATGGCACGGTTGCTCGAGACAACTCAGTAGGCGGACTGCTTGATGGATCCGTTTGCGATAGAATCTGTCTGTTGGTCGTTTCAATCTCCAAGGTTTCTTTCTGCTGTGTTGCGGAAGTTGGCCATCTGCTTGCAATCGATCGGGTAGCTGCCGCGGTTACAACGTTTCTTTCAAATTTCCCTCCGGACGGCTGCGTTGAAACAATCGATGGATTGGTTTGCGAAAGAACAGTTGGTAGGGTTGCGGTAGTCTTCCTTCGATGCTGTACGACATTGAAAAGCGGCTCAAAAATAGCATTGACAGGTGTTGGGACCGGAACGGTTACTGGCTTTGCTTGCGCATTTGCCTCCGCGCGATCTGGGCTTTGAGCAACAATCGATGTCTTGGGCTTAATTACTTTGGAATTCTTTTGTTCCAAACTGGCCGAATCACGCTGCAGAACATGTTTCATGCGTCGTTCGTTTTTGCTCTGGACTTTGTTCTTCTTTTTCGCAGCCTGACTCAATGAAGAGCTGCGTCTAATCGTGGGATTGGCATCTGTAGACTCTTCACGAATCTGCGACGCATCTGCCAAGTTCGTCGATGCCACAGGTTGTTTATGCGTTTTTGATGAAGACTTTGGCCCTGAATTTTTCTTTTTTTGTCGGATGTACCAAGCTGCGCCGAATACTACTATTGCAAGTGGGAGAATCCACCAAAAACCAATAGCTGAGGGATCAGAATTTCGTTGGGAATTTTCAGTGCCTGAAGGCAAAACGGATTGAGCGATAATCATTTGTTTTAATTGTCTGGCTGATGACTGCCGGACTTACGTGAATTCAAAATTTTTCGACCTGTACGATTAAAGTTACAGCAAGCCAAAACCTAGTTCAACCGGGTGGCACGCCCTGAGCGATAGCGAAGGGCGTGGATTTGAAGTCCAGTGCAATTGACACTTCGCACGCCCTTCGTTCCTCAGAGCGTGCCACCCAATTTACAGGTAGATTTCAAACTGCCCTCGCCTGAAGGGAAAAGCTTTGTGTACGGTTCATCACAGCATCCTGACAGGCAAGATGCCAATCCCAGGTGGACGCTTGGATCGGCCTCCACTATGGTGCCTACGGTCGTGCTCCGCAGCTCCCTTCGGACCTCCGTTAAGGCCAATCCGGCTACCTGAGCTCCTTTGCTGGTTACCGAACTGAACTCAGCAGCCGGTTCCCCGTCAATAGGTGCCTGGCCCCTACCGAAGGGCCCGCAATTGACCACAGCAGCAAAGTCTCCCTGGATCACAGGGTTTTTAGGGAAGCCGAGCATTGCTAGCATTCAAAGTTGTTTTCCGCTGCCCAAGTTATGATCGACGCCCATTCATCTGTTGTTCCAAATTGCGATTAGTGCGATGACGAGTGATAGTCCGACAGTGTTCTTGGGTTGATCCTGAAAGGAGTTCTTGGTGTTGATCCTGAAAGGATCGCAGCAGGTAGCCGGGGGTCGAGCGAAGCGACACCCCCGGAAAGCGTCGAAAGCCGGTATCTGATCCTGAAGGGATCACAGCAACTTTGTCATGCCGCAGTCGCTGCGATCCCTTCAGGTTCGAATCGCATTCGATTCGATCGGACCGGTGGTGTGCCTTGCAGGCAAACCACCGGCTAATGGCTGTAACCCCTGTCGGGGTAAAAGCCGGATTCCGCTCCGTCACGTCGCTTCCAGAAACAAAAGTCTGATAAAAATAATATTGCGAACTGCTATTTGTCGCACAGCCCAGGCGCGGTCTACCATTCTACAGCGGGCATACAATTACTTTTTGCCGAAGGCCTGTACACGGAGTTGTTGCTGCGGTAGCACAGCTATGGCAAGATCGTCTTTGCTTTGTTGAATCTGACCGCGAAGTGTGTCGGCTTACCATAGAGGATACGAATGTAAACTTTTATCGTGACTGTTGCAAACCTGGCCGACCTTTGGCTGGAGGGCTATTGCTAGGTGGTGTGCTTCCAGGTGGCATAACGCCGGCCATCCCAGGTATCATTTGTCCCATTCCCACTAATTGTCCGATAGCCTCGTCAAACTCTTGCTGCGATTCTGCTGAGCTGATTGACCCCAAGAGGCCGTTTGCAAATAACAATCCTTGTCCTACTGATTGATGAACAATCTTTGGATCCAATTGTCCGAGGACGCCCGTCGCTTGTGCCATGGCTTTATCCCAACCGGCTAATAAATCCGCGGGAAGCCAACGACCTTCTGAAAGAATGAACTTCGATTGGATTTCAGGCTGTCCAGGGACAACAAACGTGACCATGGCCTCGGTCGCGGAAACGCTTTCTACCTTCGCTTCCAACGGCATCCGGTTGATCATCGATTTGAATGGGCTGTTGTCAGGCAACGAGTTTTCGAGGTCCTTCCCCTTGAGAACAATATTGTGAACGTAGCTACTAAGAACATCTCTCAATTCTGCATTCTGCAAGTAACTAGCATCCAACCATTCAGTTGGAACGTACGCTTCGAGCATGGCTACGATCGAATCGTAGGACTTAGCGAGTACATC